>CAYPIM010000203.1:0-9620 GCA_964410795.1 uncultured Lewinella sp.
ACGCCAAAAAGCCCTTCCCCGCAGCAGCGGAGAAGGGCTAATTCTTATACGGACCTTCCGGTATTAGCCGGCAGGGCGATATTACTTCTTGTAAGTCTGGTCGGAAACCGTCAGCTTCGCACGGCCTTTAGCACGGCGGCGGGCGATCAACTTGCGGCCACTTTTCGTGCTCATACGGCTACGGAAACCATGCTTGTTTACACGACGGCGCTTGGAAGGTTGGAACGTTCTTTTCATTATTCTTTAGTTTGGGAAGGGACGGCAGTGCCGACCGGAAGGTTCGTTAAGGGGCGCAAAGATAAGGATATGTACGCTGTAATGCAAAACGACAGTTCAATTATTTATTGGAGGCACAAGTCCTTATCTTCGTGTAAATCACATCAAAACATTCATCTTCCGGTTCAAATATTATTAAACGGGGAGATTAAAACTCAGGTATTACGATGAAATCATTACTACGTTGCATGGGCCTTCTATTGGCCCTGTGTTATGCCGCCGTTGCACCGGCACAGTACGCACTTTCTCAAGAAAAACTCTCCAATATCCCGGTAGAGGTGATGCCCGCTCAAGACAACGACTTGTTATTGGCGAAAGAGGCGGCAGCCGACCAACCCGGCCGTGCACCGGAGTTTGCCGTTGTCATTCCCGTCAAAATTCGCCCCGGCACTAGCGGAGCCTGGGATGTAGAGGGAGCTACCTCAATCTGGCGCACTCGCATCAGTAGCCCCGGAGCACATACACTCAACCTCGGATTCTCCGAATACAACCTACCCGACGGTGCCGAGCTATTTCTGGTGACACCTACAGAACGCTTCGGCCCTATGACTTCCGCCGACAATGAAGACCACAACCAGCTGTGGACACCAATGCTGGACGGCGATGAGCTCATGGTAGAACTTCGCGTCCCTACCACCAGCATAGACAAGGTCCAGTTGAACCTCACCTTCGTTAACCACGATTTCCGAAATGTCAATAGCCTCTTATCTGGTGCTTGTAACATCGATGTGATCTGTGGTGAAGCCAATGGATTTGGCATCGTGGAACAGTACCGGGACATCATCCGGAGTGTCGCCTCCTATTCTACGGGAGGTAGTCGTTTTTGCACCGGCTTCCTGGTCAACAGCGTAAACAACGATGGTAAGCCGCTTTTCATGACGGCTGCCCACTGTGGCATCGGCCCTGGTAACGCAGCAAGCCTTGTCACCTACTGGAACTACGAAAATCAATCTTGCCGTAACCCTGGCAGCACCAGCAGTGGAAGCCCTGGCAACGGACCGACGTCTACCGTTAACATGGGGGCTGTCCATTTGGCCAGTAACCCTGCGTCTGACATGACCATTCTTGTCCTGGACGACCCCGTCAACCCAGCGGCCAATGCCTTCTTTGCCGGTTGGGATGCTCGCGCTGAGGTACCTGCTGACACCATGATTGCAGTCCACCACCCAAGGGGAGAAGAAAAACGTATTTCTTTTTCTTTTCAGGACCCCTTCCGCGCGCCCTACCTTGGCACAACCCCTGTCGATAATGGCAACCATATCACCATTCCATTCTGGGATATCGGCACCACTGAAGGTGGTTCTTCCGGATCTCCCGTATTTGATCGCTTCAAACGTGTCCGCGGCCAGCTACATGGCGGTGGTGCGGCTTGCGAGAGGCCAAATGACCTTGACAGCTACGGCTACTTCCACACCAGCTGGGAAGGCGGCGGAACACCAGACTCCCGCCTGAAAGACTGGTTAGACCCCTGTGGAACGGGTATCATGTTCGTAGACGGCTTTGAAGCATCTGAAATCCCAACCACATTAACCGCAGAGAGTAACTGTACGGAGGGGTGTAACACCCTCGACAATACGATTAGCTTCATGCTGGGGGGAGGCTATCCCGCAGGCACCTCACTTGAAGTTGTCAGCTCAACGGCAGGCATCAACCCAACCCTTTCTACGGCAACTGCAGCTGGCGGAGACATGGTTGACCTCGTTGTACCTGGCAGTATGGATGTTACTACCGGCACCTACGAAGTAATCGTTCGCGCAACTGGTGGTGGTGCTACTGATGACATCACCTTGAACTTTACTCTTATCGGCGGCCTGTTTGCAGCACCTACAGTTGAAGGCCCCGTAGACGGAGCTACCAATGTTTTACCCAGCGGAGCAATCAGTTGGAACGCAATTGAAAATGCCCAGGGATATGACTTCGAACTTTCTGATACGCCCGACTTCAGCAACATCCTTATTACAATATCAGCTACGGAAGCAACACGGGCAAGCATCTCTGACCCGCTCGACGGAGACGTAACCTACTACTGGCGCGTCCGGACCATCAACGACTGTGGCCCCGGAGAATGGGCGGAGTACTCTTTCACTACCGCCGACATCAGCTGCGCCGCTTCGCAAGGCATTGACCTCCCGTCCGAAATTAGCGCTTCCGGCAGCGACGTAGAAGTAGCCGTTGACCTTGAGGTTGAAGAATCCTTTGATGTAGCTTCCCTAGAAGTAACCGTTGATATTCAGCACACCTACGTCGGGGACCTTAACGCAAGACTCCTCTCTCCAGAAGGAACAGAGATTGCGCTTTTCGGCCGTATTGGTGGTGGTCCGTGTGGCGGAGACAATATGTCCGTAACCTTTTCTGATGCAGCCGCGCTTACGCAGGAAGATTTCCTCATGGCCTGTAACGCAGGAGAGTTTTCCGCTGAGGGAGTCTTTCAGTCCGAAGAACCACTTTCAACCTTCCAGGGTGAACCTGGTGACGGTACCTGGACACTCATCGTCAACGACAACGCTGATTTTGACGGTGGCTCTATTACTGGGTTCAGTATTCTTTTCTGTACTACCGGCGATATAGCGGACTTTGGTATTCGTTCTGAAACACAGTCTATTGAAGTTTGTGAAGCTGACGGAGCAAGTGTAGGCCTCAACCTCGGATCAGGCTATTCCGGCGAAGTTGGCCTTAATGTCGCAGTAGGCGGTCAAATACTGGACAATTACACCTTCAACTACAACTCCGAAGACCAGACCGTGACGGTAGACTTTACGGCATGGACGGCTCTTGGCGAAGGAGATTACACCGCCACCTTTACGGTTACTAATGGCGACGGAACGACCCGCGACCTGTCTATTCCATTGCGCGTGCTTGTTGGGGTAATGGAAGCCAACCTGGCCAGCCCGGAAGATAACGTTGAGGTTCTCGAAGGAGACATCACCTTCAACTGGGATGCTTCTGCCGGAGCAACCTCCTACCTCCTCCAGTACTCCGTAAATGCAGACTTTTCCGTCATCACCTTCGAGCAAGAACTAACGGGCACTATTCGTACCCTTACCGATGTCCCAGCCGGAGATCTTTTGTTCTGGCGCGTTATTGCGCGTAACGACTGTGGTGAAGCCATCAGCCCGGTACGTCAGTTCCGGATCATCCCGAACGGTGTACATGACTTCGGCGCTGGCCGTGCACTTTCTGTTTACCCTAACCCGGTAAAAGGACAACTTACGGTGGAAGCTACCGGCAATTGGCCAGCAAGCGTGAACGCCGTGCTCTTCGATGCCACTGGTCGCCAAATCACCGAATACCGCCTCAACGGTGGAGGCCGTGCTGATTGGGACCTTGGTGCCATTCCTGCCGGTGTTTATTACCTCCGTTTTGCCGCCTTCGGCCTGGAGCGGACGGAGCGCCTCGTTGTGCTGCCGTAATTAGGTAGTTCGTATTCAGCTTTTAGCACGAAGCCCACGACAAAGTATTGTCGTGGGCTTCGTCTATTGTAAGGTAGAGGAGCAACTCTTTACATTTCTGTCAGCGCCTCCTCTACTTCATTCATAAAGGTTAAGAATGCAGTAGTCTTGTCGTTTTCGCTCCGGGTCCAGGCCTTCGCCACCCCGTTTTCAACGACAATGAAATAGGGGCACACCCCATCATGAGCCATTTCGGGGCAATCGAATTTGGGGTCAACGCCGGTAAATGCTACTGGTGAATACGTAGTGGCCAGCTTGTTCATAGCAGCCAGGCCAGAAGCGGATTTCAATGCTTTATAATCCGTAGCGACAATAGCTGCAGCATCTCCAATGCCTCTTTGCTTGACGGATTCGTAGAGCTTACCATCTTCCAGTTTGTAGGCAGCTCCCCCACCCCAGCCACCGGTATAACCAATTAGGTAGATTACTTTCGAACTGACGGCCGTCGGCTGTTTCCCCATCGTCACCGGTTTAGAACAGGTAAAGAGCAGAAGCGTAAAGAGAGAGAGGAGAATTGGTTTCATAATTGGTTGGTTTATAGCGCTAACATTCCTAAGGCACAGGGCGTTCACCACCGCCTCTCGGGCGCCCATACTAAGCAATAGCAAATACCCCTTGAGACCGTCTAGCCCGTAACTATCTCCAGGAGGTAGCTTCGGCAATACGCTACCGTGAACGTTAACACAACGAGGTCAAGTAACGTTGTTCCTTTCCGTACGACAAATAGCGGATCATAAGGGCGCATACGCAGGTGCAGTGAAAGGTTTTCGTTAGATTGCATGCCACGAAAACCTCTGACTCATGCGTATTCATTTATCAAGCCTAATTGCCTTAGTCTTCATCTGCTCGTCTTGCCATGTAGGCCGTTATGTAGTCTACAACTTTGCCAACATCACCGACCATAAGGTTTTCCCCTACACCGAAATAAGTACGGGCGAAGACATCTATCGCTTTCCCATCAGTGATCGTAATCCGCTGGGCACCATGACCATCACGCCAAAGAAAGATAAAATGAGCCTTACTCGTTGGCTCGACGACAAGACTTCCACCATCTCCTTCCTGGTTATCCAGCACGACAGCATCGTCTACGAGCAGTATTTTGATGGTTATGAACCGAACGATATTGCTACTATATTCTCCGTCTCAAAGTCCGTTACGTCCCTGCTCACCGGCATTGCCGTTGATGAAGGCCTGATCGAAGACGTCAACGATCCCGTAACCAAGTACATCCCCGAACTCCTGGAAGGCGATCCGCGCTTCCAGCGCCTCTCCATTCGCCACTTGCTGGATATGCGGTCTGGTCTCGACTATAAAGAATCCTACAGCAACCCCTTCGCTGACATGGCTAAACTGTACTACGGCACCAACCAACTCAAGCAACTAAGCAAGCTCGGGTTCAACCACGAGCCGGGCACCTATCACCAGTACCAATCAGGCACCACGGCTCTCCTGGGTATTGCCGTTGAGCGTGCTACAGGTATGGACCTTGGGCAGTACCTGGAAGCAAAAGTCTGGAAACCGATGGGCATGGAATTCCCCGCCAGCTGGAGCTTGGACGACAAACGCCACCGCTCCGCCAAGGGCTACTGCGGCCTCAACACCACCGCCCGCGACCTGGCTAAGATTGGCAAGCTCTACCTAAACGGTGGCCGCTGGCGCGGCCAGCAGATCGTCTCCGAAGCATGGGTCAAAGCCTCTACTACCCCAGACATGGAGAACGACGCCTACCAATACCAATGGTACAGTATAGAAAGCCCCTTAACAACCGAGGATCGGAAGACCCTTTATTATCCCGACTCCCTCGCCGCCGCATCCGTTGCGGATACGCTGCGTGCGGACTACGTAAAGGTCAACCCCTCTCAAGCGAAGCCGGGCCAGTGGTTCATCAATTATGCCGGGAACAATTTCTACGCCCAGGGTATCCTCAATCAGTTCATCTATGTTGACCCGGACAAGGACCTTATCATCGTCCGCCAGGGGCGGAAGTGGGACGATGGGTATTTGTGGTTGTTTTCGGCGATGGGGAAGGCTTTGGACAAGCGGAAGTCGACAGGCCAACTTTAATCCAGAATAAAAGCATTGAACTGACGACCGGGCACAACCTTTTACGCATGCTTACACGTAAACCTATTTGTCATGGATGAATAGGTAACGTTAAGTTTGAACGCTACCAAAAAACAGGCTTACTATTAATAGGTATTTCATGCTTTTAAAGTTATTCAGACTTCGAAGGAACGCCTCATAAATATTCCGCCACTTCAGCCAAAGCTAAACCATCTTCCCCCACTACTCCCAACTTCATTTCCACCAGATGATTCACCCAGCTATCCTCCGCTGGGAAGGAAACCTTCACGTAATTATCCGTGAAGCCGTGGAGGACGCCTTCGGTCTTTGACTTTTCGAGGAGGACGGGTCGGGTTTCGCCAACGTAGCGCTCCTGATGGGCGCGTTTTTTCTTTTCGCTCAGGATGCCAAGCATTTTATTGCGGCGCTTGCGCTCTTGCATGGGCACTACGCCGTCCATTTCTGCGGCGGGGGTATTGGCACGTTCGGAGTAGGTGAAGACGTGGAAATAGTCTACGGGTAGTTCCTGAACGAACTTATAGGTTTCGAGAAAATCTTCTTCTGTTTCGCCGGGGAAGCCGACGATGAGGTCAACACCGATACAGGCGTCGGGCATCACCTTGCGGATGTGGGCCACGCGTTCGGCGTAGAGCTCACGCTTGTAGCGGCGGCGCATCTGGGCCAGCTGTTTGTTGTTGCCAGACTGCAGCGGCATGTGGAAGTGCGGGGCGAAGCGTTTGCTGTTCGCGACAAAGTCAATCACCTCGTTGGTACAGAGATTGGGCTCGATGCTGGATATGCGGAAACGGGTGATGCCATCGACTTCGTCAAGAGCCCGAGCAAGGTCTACGAACAAAGCCTCTTTGCGTGGGCGCTGGCCTTCGATGACGGAGGTGCCGTTGCCAAAATCGCCGATGTTTACGCCGGTAAGGACGATCTCTTTCACGCCCTTGGCAGCAATGGCTTTTGCATCGTTCACGATCTGATCTACCGTAGAGCTACGGCTCTTGCCCCTAGCCAGTGGGATGGTGCAGAAGGTGCATTTATAGTCGCAGCCATCCTGGACCTTGAGGAAAGAACGGGTCCGGTCTCCGAAGCTGAAGCTAGAGATGAAGCTGTCGGCCTCCTTCACTTCACCAGCGCGGACCATGCCTTTACTGGTACCGGTGGAGATACCATCGATGTAATCAAGGATGCGGAATTTTTCGGCAGCACCGAGTACGAGATCAACGCCTTCAATGTTGGCAATCTCCTGGGGCTTTAGCTGGGCGTAACAACCCACTACAACAATCTTTGCACCTGCGTTCGCGCCTAATGCACGCCTTACGATGTTACGGCACTTGCGGTCGGCAAAGTCCGTGACCGAACAGGTGTTGATCACGACAACGTCCGCTCCGTCCTTGAAGCCTATCTCCTGATAGCCCGCCTCCGTGAACTGGCGGCCGATGGCACTGGTCTCGCTGTAGTTGAGCTTACAGCCGAGGGTGTAGAAGGAAACGGTTCCGAGAGTAGACATATGCGAGTCAGATAGTCAAAAGTCAAATAGTCAAAAGTCCGTCATCCTAGTGCTTTGTGAAGTTTGAAATTAGCATAAAGCAAGGATGCTCGCTCCGCTCGTAACCTCACCCCCAGCCCCTCTCCGGGGGAGAGGGGAGCAACTTTGTATTAGTCGCCATAGTGCTAAAACCAAAATTGAAGAAACACTAGTGGTTGTCAAAGTTTGAAATTAGTACTGTTTGACTTTTCCGGCGCGGACGCGGGTGCAAAGATAAGGGATATAAAGACCACGTAGTAACCCGTATTTGTAGCAGGGTTTATACGCAGATTGGAGACCAGAACTTGTTGACCACCATGCGCGCGCTCTAATTTTGGTTCAAACAAACCACTTATCATTATGCCAAAGTACTATACGCAACACTTCACCGGCAGTAAGGGAGAAGACATCCATGCCTACGGCCCAGAGCCCGACCACAACCACGACCGCAGCAACGAATTCACTAAGGACGTTAAAGACTTCCTGGTAAGTAAGGGCTGGGAGCGCGCAGGAATTCGCGATACGAGTTTCAAGCGCAATCAAGACAAGCCAACTACGGGCAAAGCATTTAAATGGAACGGCAGTAAGTACGTTCGGGACTTGTAATGTAGTCAGGGATGAGTTTAGCACCATCCGTTAAGTATTTTCTCTCAGGGGCAAGTAAGTATGCTTGGCGTATAGTAGTTTTGGGCTACAGGCCGCCCGGTCTTATTTGTCTCTCAGAAAATATTAAGCCATGTCTTCTCAAATTACTTTCCCTGCCCTGAAATTTTGGCTTCCCTGTGTTGTCTTGCTTAGTGTATTGACCAACTGCTCGTCGGGCAACGACAACACAAAGGAGGGCATCTCGGAGGAAGAAATCGAAGCTGCTACTGTCAATTCAGTAGCGGCCGATTTTTTTCAGAAGCCGAAATGCAGGCCTTACGTAACATCAAAGACCGCTTTGAGGCAGGCCTTCGGCTTGGCTTAGAGCAACGAACCGTTGGTTATGCCTATTCCCAGAATGCGCTCCGGCTTCGCCTTGATTTTCTCGAGGAGGCCTCCTTCAGCAGTGTGTATCCCTTTAACGGAAAGTTCCGCCTGAAGGATGTCAAAGAATCAGTTAACAAGCTGTCTTTCATCACAAAAAAATGTGCCTTTTTAGTCGGTGAAACTGATGAGAAAGTGAATTACTACTGTTTGGCGCTGGACAAGAATTATTTCGATTATCTAGCAGCGATACCTGGCAATAATCGGCTGATCAATGACTTCAGTTCTTACTATCAGGAAAAGAAAACAATCTCTCCACAACTGCGCCAAGAGGTGCTAATGAATAGTTCTGAATACCTGGATATGGATAATTGGGACCACCAGTTGTTTTACCTGTTCTTCCATTGCTGGAGGAACGAGGAGCTAATCGCTCTTTTTGAAGCTAAAAGCGTCCAAAGAGTAGAAGAAAAATGATATTTCTCAGGAAGAAATCCTACTCTGCTTCAAACATCAAAGTAGTATCCTTGTGAATCTTCGCAACTCTGGTCTACCTTTGTCTTCAGATGTACAAAGACAAGAAAGTGGTCGTCGTAATGCCGGCCTACAACGCAGCCCTCACACTTGAGAAAACTTACGCCGAAGTCCCGCGCGACCTCGTCGATGAAGTCATCCTTTGTGATGACGCGAGTAAGGATGAAACTTCGGCCCTGGCCCGGCAGCTGGGCGTAGACCATGTGATTACCCACCCTACCAATAAGGGCTACGGCGGCAACCAGAAATCGCTCTACAATAAGGCGCTTGAAATTGGGGCTGATATTGTCATCATGGTCCACCCGGATTATCAGTACACCCCGTTGCTGATTCCGACGATGTGCAACATCATCGGTGAGGGGCTTTACCCCGTCGTACTCGCCAGCCGGATTCTCGGCAAGGGCGCGCTGAAGGGAGGAATGCCGCTCTATAAATACGTAGCTAACCGTTTCCTGACGGCTACGCAGAACTTCCTGGTCAGCTACAAACTCAGCGAGTACCACACCGGCTACCGCGCCTTCAGTCGCGAAGTGCTGGAAGGCATCGACTTCAACGCCAACGACGATGACTTCGTCTTCGACAACGAGATGCTCTCACAGATCATCTATAAAGGCTTTGACATCGCCGAAGTAACCTGCCCAACGAAGTATTTCGATGAAGCCAGCAGCATCAATTTCATGCGCAGTTCCAAATACGGGCTTGGCGTGCTGCGGGTCAGTATGATGCACCGTCTGAATAAGTGGGGGTTGGCGAAGTCTAAAATATATCGGTAGCATCGTGCTTTAGTGCGATATGGT
>CAYPIM010000204.1:0-9601 GCA_964410795.1 uncultured Lewinella sp.
ATTCTTAAAAATGAGATCAAGAAAGTAAAACTTCTTACCGGTTTCGAGTTGTACCTCGATCCTAACCCAAGAAAACTAGCAAAAGCCAGGGTTGATTACGAGAAAATGAGGAAGTAGATTTTACCTAAACAGACTTTGCACCTGCGTCCTCGCCACCTACTGCCCCAGACAGAGGATTTCAATCTGTTCGGTCCGGATGATGTTACTTAAGTTGCCGGCCCGGTCCCGGATTTGAATGGCGTAAGAGAAAGTGTCGATCGGATACGTCTCATCTTCAGCACAAAGGCGGTTATTAAAGATGCAGCAAACGCCGGTCTCGTTGATGAGGTTGATGAAAATGTCTCCGCTGATGCCATTACCTGTACCTTCTTCAGGGATAAGCGGAAGGCTGAGCGGGGTTTGCAGTCCTATCCGGCTGTCGGTCAGGAAAATGTCGATGCTGTCCGTATCAGGAAGGCTCAGGTCTCCGTCTCCGTCGGTAAAGGAGAAATGAATTTGAATGCTGTCAAGTGGCCCGTTTGTAAACTGGTAAATCTGGTTCTTATTTAGTCCTTCAAAAGTTAGCACCGGCTCATTGGGGAACTCTGGTGGGTTAACGCAGGCGGCGAAGAACAGAACGGGCAGTAGGAGAAGAAAATAACGAAGCATAGGGAAAGACTTTCGGGGCAGTAAGGCAACCACTATGGAGGCCATGCGGTTTAGAATTAGACTGTCTAATCTGTGGATGATTACCCGTTGCGCATTTTTACCATCAAAACGCGCAGTGTTTTTCTCGAAAAGCCCCTCTCCGCCGAGCCGAAGGCGAGGCTTGTGGGAGATGGGGTTGGGGAGAGGCCGCTACGGATGAAGGCCCACAAATTAGACACCCTAGGTTTAGAGCTTGTTGGGAAATCAATACTTCCCACAGTTTAGATGCAGCAGGCAGGCAAATTACCCAAATGCAAATAAAACAGCGCGAACAATTATTGGATGAAATACAGAGGGTTACCTCCGAAACCTTCGGAGAGGTAGCACTGAGTGTTTTCCATTACCAGGCTGCGCATAATGATATTTACGCTCAATTCCTTGATTTGTTGCGCGTAACACCCGCCTCCGTCACGTCCCCGACGGAGATTCCACATTTGCCGATTGCCCTGTTCAAAAAATACCAACTGCAAAGCGGCAACTGGAAGCCCACTCGAACCTTCACCAGCAGTGGAACAACCGGTACAGCTACCAGTCACCACCCGTTGCGTAATGAAGACTGGTACCGCGAGAACGCCCGCCGGGCCTTCGAGCTTCAGTACGGACCACTGGAAGGCCGCCCGGTACTAGCACTGTTGCCCGCCTACCTGGAACGCACCGGCTCCAGCCTCGTCTTTATGGCCGACGATTTTATTCAACGTTCCGGACACCCGCTTTCGGGCTTTTTCTTGAATGAGCACCGTCTGCTATACGAGAAATTAGCATGGCTACAAGCTCACCACGATGGCCCTGCTCCACTCCTGATGGGCGTAAGTTTCGCCCTTTTGGACCAAGCAGAATTCCAACCGTGGGACCTGAGCAAAGTCATCATCATGGAAACCGGAGGCATGAAGGGCCGCCGCCGGGAAATGACGCGCGCGGAACTCCACGGTGTATTGTCCGAAGCCTTCCAGGTTGAGCACGTTCATTCAGAATACGGGATGACCGAACTGTTGAGCCAGGCTTACGCGCCAAAGAATGGTCTATTCTTTCCCGCACCAACGCTCCGCGCTCGGGCAAGAGACATCACCGATCCGCTGTCCGCAGTTGCTCCCGGTAAAACCGGAGCGCTAAACCTGACCGACCTTGCCAATCTGGACACCATTTCCTTCATCGCTACCGATGACCTCGGGCGGGTTTATAAAGATGGATCCTTTGAGGTGCTTGGCCGGTTGGATGCCAGCGATGTACGAGGCTGTAACTTATTGGTGCTGTAGCTGGAGCGAGTCGCCTTCGGCAACGAGACCGGCGTGATCTGCCTCCGGCAGAGAACCTTTTTTGCCAGAAAAAAGCGATGATGCATTTGGGAAGGTTACCATTACAGATTGAACCCGTTTAAACTTTTCTAATCTGATCGAAAAATGGACGTTCGTAGGTCGATTGGAAAAGTTTAAACGGGTTCACTAACCTTAAGGATTACTTCACCTGGAACCGTCGCACAACTGAGGTGCCATCACCGAGGCTAACCCGCAGTACAAATACCCCAGTTTTCAGCGTAGTTGGTAGGTTAATGCCCTGTCCGTTGGCAGTAGTGCCATTGGCGACGTTGCGTCCGCTAAAGTCGTAGATGATGTAATCTTGATTGCCGGCAGGAAGGCCATTTACCCGAAGCTGGGTGCCTGAGGCAACCGGGTTAGGGACCAGAAAGATTTCTGGACGCTCCGCAGGCTCACCAAGGCTGACGGGGAAAATATTTTCGAAGCCTTGGAAAAAGCGAAGCGTGCGTAGGAGTGCCGGCTGGGCGCAGGGCCCGTGATCAAGTAAACCTCCATCTTCAATCAGTAAAGAGTCTGCGCCGTTGGCGCTTAGTACGACTTCGGCAGAGATGGAATTCTCGGCTGCAACCGTCATGTCGCCACTGCAGTAGTAGAGCAGGGTAGGGGCGGCAGGCACGTAATCAAGCAGGTCATTGTCGTTGTAGGCAGCGGCGAGATCCTGGTCATTATCCAGTACATCCGTTACGAACTGTTCGATGAAGATCTCCCCAACAATGGCACTATTGTTTTGTAGCAGCGTGTCAATTTCAAGGCCCATGGTGTACAGATCGGTTTCCCGATTGATGTAGCGTTGCACTTCCGCGAGGTAGGGCGCGTTGAACAACTCTTCAGGGGTGCCGTAGAGGTTGTAGACGTGGTTATAGCTGATGACGGTATTAAGGAAGAAAGACAGCTGTACAGGATTAACCTCACTGAGTCCCAAAATTGCCGGTGAAGGAGGGCTAATATCGTAAACGCCAGAAAGGTGGGCGGCTGCGGTTAGTTCCAGACCATCCTCCGCGCCATCAGCTTCGATGCTGCGAGACAATGCCATGGAGGCATGCCCACCCTGGCTGTAACCTGTTACAAATAGCTGGTCGTTGTGGCGGATGCCCTCGGTTTCCAGCCATTTCTTAACGGCAATGATCATATCGCGGCCTGCGCTCGCTTCCGTATCGGCGTGGAGATAAGGGTGAATGCCATCACTATCACCTAAGCCCAGGTAGTCTGGTGCAAGGGCAATGTAACGGTTTCCGGCAAAGGCCTGAACGGCGAAGCGTTCGAATACGCCGGGCACACTGGGCGCCAGCTCCGCAGAGGCAATAGTGCCGTGATTGTAAAGAACAATAGGTAAGACAGACTCATCCTGCACCGGGATTGAAACGAAGCCGGTTGCAGTATCTGGCTGGCCGAAAGCATCCGTAGTGGTGTAGGTTATCTTGTAGTCATGTACGTCGTTCTGAACACTAACCGGCAGCGCGAGATTGAGAATAAATGCTAAGGTTATATTCTGGTCTTCAACTTCAACGACCTCCTGAGCGGAAGCGGTAAAGGAAACAAGACAAATAAGTAAGAGGGTAAATAATTTCTTCATACCGTGTAAAGCGTTTTTGCAGGGAGAAGGTTTGCTACTTGGCGTTTTTTGGCGCGCACGCAGGTGCAAGGCGGGGGTAAGGTGTTTATGGTTTGCAGCAAAGAATGATGGGGTGGCCTACTAGCATTAAGTGCCCTGAAAGGGTACGTCTTAATAGCGATGGGTTGATTCAGCCGCAGGCTGATATCAGCCCATCGCGTGTATTGTAACTTTTGTCGGGAAAGCATCGGACCGGGCCTCCAAAATTTCCGCTTTCCTAAAACGCAACGAAAACTAAGGGTTGCGAAACCGCTTCGTGGTGTTCTGTACCCCACGCTACGCTAAGCGACCCTCCGGAAATTTTCCGTCGGTTTTGCATACTATTTTCATTCACATTTACCCTAAAAATCTTCAGCGGAAATTTCGGGATAACGGCTGGCTTTACCACTTAACCACCTTCCTGCTAACGAATGCACCACCACTACCAATAAACTGCAGCTGGTACAGTCCGGATGGCAGGCTGGTGAGGTCTAAAGTTGGGGCTGGCGCGCCCTGCTGGAGAAGCCGACCGTGCAGGTCAGTAAGACGGTATTGGTCTACGGCAGTTGGAAGGCGAAGTTCCAGAATACCGCTCGTGGGGTTGGGGTAGACCTGGATTTCCTGTGCCCAGTCTGGTGTGCGGGTGCTGGTGACGAGGTCGAAGCTGCCTTCCCCGCAGGGGAAGAGCTGGTAGAAATCATCGAAAGGGGCCGAAAAGTCCCGCTGGCTAACAAGACCGGTCACGATAAGAGATGATTCCGGAACCCGGTCGCCGTAAAAGTAGTTGGCCAAAAAGGTAGAATCGACTCCGGTTTCGTCCTCCACGCGGATCACGATAGTATCCTGATTGCCACGCTGAACGACGGAGACGTTGAAGCCCTCTCCAGCCCTCACAAGACCGTCTTCAATTGCCATATCTATGTTTAGGCTGACGTATTTGCT
Source organism: uncultured Lewinella sp. (assembly GCA_964410795.1). GTDB lineage: Bacteria > Bacteroidota > Bacteroidia > Chitinophagales > Saprospiraceae > Neolewinella. The sequence goes on from CAYPIM010000204.1 coordinate 4,534, forward strand.
CTCCAGACTTTCCTCCAGCATATCTACGACGGTTGGCGAAACCAGGTCATTTTCGGTGGAAACGACTTCAATGGCCGTAGGGATGACCTCTAGCAGGCCACGGAACTGATCAACCTCGCCGACGACACGGATTTCGTCGCCTTCGGCAACTTGGTAGTCAGATACATCGCCGAAGCTGAAAATATTAATGCCGTCGCCGTTGGGTTCAATTATCCAGAACTGAAGCCCGTCTCCGTCGCGGAAGTCGATGCAATGAACGATGCCCTGGACAGCGACCGTCTGGCCATCCAAGACAGCCGTGCCATCTGGATTGAGGGTGTTAATGTCGGCGATGGCGGAGACGGATTGGTCGTTGTCTAGGATAGTTACGTTCAACTCGGCGGAGCCGGTGATCGTGGTTGGTTCGGTTACCACAAGGCCCAGTGGAAGTAATTCATCGGTTTCTTCAGTTTCGTCGTCAATGATGATAAGGTCCATCGTTAGGGTATCGATGGCTTGGTCGCTTAGGGTGTAGGTATGAGGTAAGACGGGGTCTGAGGTGAAGTCGGAGGTGGTTACCGTGACGCCACCGATTACGCTGATTTGAAACGTCATCCCCTGCATGTTTCGGGCTTCTACACTGATGGTGACGGTGCCGGCGTCTTCGCTGACGGCGAAGTCCTGGGTGATCCAGCGGAGGGTGGGCGCGTCGCGCCCGCAGTCGGAGAGCATACCCGGATCGGCCAAGAGGGCGTTTCCTTCAATGGTGACACCGATATTGTTGGTGGCCGCGGCCCAGTTTGCTCCGTCATTTAGGTCTTCGGCGGTAATGTCGCAGAGGACGATACTTGCGCCCTCGCCGTCGGTGCCATCGGGCCAGTCACCTCCATCGTCGTAGTCAACAACCACGATGACGGTGCCGGAGGAGTCGGAAAGCTCAATGTCTTCACCGCCGTTGCCTAGTCCGCCGGAGGTCCATTCAAAGACGTCGTCGGTGTAGTTGAAGACGTTGCGGAAAGCATCCTCATTTACGGCCAGAATGAGGAAAGCGCCGGGGTCGAGCGTATAGGCTGGGAACTCAAAGACAACACCCTGGGTAACCGTCCAGCCGGTCATGTCTACTGCAGTGGCTGACGGGTTGTAGATTTCAAAGAACTCGAGGGAGTCGGCACCAGACTCGGGTGGATTGTAGGAGATTTCGGTAATGAGGACGGTGTCGGGCGCAGCGGCGGCCTCAACGATGATTTGACCAACCATGCCAAAGCCTACGTGTGGGTCGCACTGGTAGTCGTAAGTTCCGGCTTGGTTGAAGACGTAGCTGTAGGTCCATGCATTGGCTGCCGCACCGCCGTTGGTAAATCCTTCGGGGTTGTTGGGGTAAGTGTCTTGGCTTCCGTTTACGTTGTGGAACCCGCCGTTGTTGGTCCAGGTAACGGTGTCCCCGATGGCGATGGTGAGGTTGTCCGGCGTAAAAACATTGCTGGAAACGCCAACGGCATGGTTGGTTTGGGCCGCAAGGCCGATGACTACGAAAAGGAGGAGTGTTGTGTAAATGTACTTCATTCGGTGTGTTTTGGGACTCTCAATATAAGGTGATTGTTTGATATGAAGAGTTCATAAACAGCGTATTAAAAGACTTTTTGAGTTGGGGACTTGGATACCCCCATTTATCCGGGCTGTGCATAACGAGATGCTGAGGCGGAAGCCGCCAGGCTCATTAGTGCTCTGTCAAAATTAAATATTGGGGTAATCTGCGATGCCTTTTGGTGCTGAATTTCGTTGAAGAACCCCTTCCGTAGCTACGGCTATGCAAGAAATCCTTCGCCTTATTCAACACCAAAATTCATCAGCACTTTACCCACAAATTCAATATTGACAGAGCACTAGTCGTGTGGGTATTGAGCGCTCTTCAGCGTTCTGGATCTGAAGGCTGCCGCATGAAAAGACAATTCATCCCCAAATACCGACAATTCACCTAAACCAACCTTGCACCTGCGTCCGCGCCCCTGAATATTTGTAGCAACAAAAAACCTAAGCACATGACCTTTTCTACCCAACAAGAACGCGCAAACCTGATTAGTAAGATCATTCTAACCCTGATATTTTTGATTGCTCTGGCGGCGAGTGCTTTTGCTCAAACCGTTAAAGGCTACCTAACCGATGCCCAGAGCGAAATGCCTTTGATTGGTGCCACCGTAGAAATTCTGACGGTAGAACCACAAAAGGGCACCACTACGGATGTTGACGGTTACTTCATTATTTCTGACATCCCTCCCGGACGTCACGTGTTGCGGCTTAGTTACCTGGGCTACGAACCGCAAACCCTACCTAATATTCTGGTGACAACGGGTAAGGAAATGATCATAAATCCCAGCCTGGAGGAAAGCATTAACGAACTCGCTGCCGTAACCGTAACGGCTAAAACGAACCCCGGAGAATCCATCAACGAAATGTCCACCGTCAGTAGTAGAACCTTTACGGCTGAAAGCGTAAACCGCTTCGCCGGAGGCCGTGCCGACGTAAGCCGGATGGCTTCCAACTTAGCCGGAGTTGCCACCTCAGATGATAGCCGCAACGATATTGTTATCCGTGGCAATTCACCAGCCGGCCTGCTCTGGCAACTGGAAGGGATCCCGATCCCGAACCCTAATCACTTCAGTACGCTCGGTACCACCGGCGGGCCAGTTTCTGCCCTAAATCCTAATATGCTGGCCAATTCAGACTTTGCCACCTCTGCTTTCGCCGCAGAATACGGCAATGCGCTGTCTGGGGTGTTCGACCTCTCGCTGCGCAAAGGAAACCGGGACCGCTTCGAATTTATGGGCCAGCTAGGTACTTTCTCCGGCCTGGAAGCCATGGCGGAAGGCCCACTCAATAATAAGAAAGGCAGCTTTGTGGTCAGCTTTCGTAACAGCTTCGTCGGCTTTGCCGAGGCGATCGGGATTCCGATCGGTACCAACGCTACACCGGATTACCGAGACCTTACCTTCAACATTGACTTCGGCAACGGCAAGGCCGGCAAATTCTCCATCTTTGGCATCGGCGGTACCAGTAATATCGATTTCTTAGGCCTCGAAACGGACTCTACCGACCTGTTCGCGAACCCCGGCGAAAACGCTTACGCCACCAGCTACTTTGGGGTGCTGGGGCTTCGGCATAACCTGATCACCGGAGATAATACGTACATCCGGACGGTCATCAGCGGCTCCACCCAGGGGGGCGATTTCCGCGTTAATGACCTCGACGAGGAAGGGAGCGATGCCCTGCTGAGAACTGATGTTGAAGACCAGTCCATCCGCTACAGCCTCAAGTCTTACCTCAACAGTAAGTTGAGTAACCGCCTTACCGTCCGTACTGGTATTCAGCTTGAATCAACCGGTCTGGCGACCGTCGTAGACAACCGTGACGGCCAGCCGGATCTCGACGGAGATGGTGTTCGAGACCTGAACCGTTTGCGGGATTTTGACGGCTCCTTCGGGCTCTACCAGGCTTTCGGACAAGCACGCTACCGGCTGGGAACCAAAACGACCATCAACGCCGGCCTACACGCGCAGTACTTCAACCTCACCGAGGCTTTCGCCCTCGAACCCCGCCTGGGGCTGCGCTTTCAGGCCACCGAAAAACTCAGCCTCACCGCAGGCTACGGGCTACACAGCCAAACACCAGCTCTACCCGTATTCCTTTTCCGCGACGTAATGACCGGAAGTCCTGACGCCAACCAGAACCTCGATTACCTGAAGGCCAACCATTTTGTGGTTGGAGCGGACCTCGCTTTTGCCCCGAACTGGCGCCTGAAAACGGAAGTGTACTACCAAAACCTATTCAACATCCCGGTAGACAACTTCTCCTCCAGCTTCTCTATCCTCAACGCTGGTGCAGACTTCGTCTTCCCCGATCGGGGAAGCCTGGTCAACAACGGTACTGGCCAGAACTACGGTGTAGAAATTACCCTAGAGCACTACTTCGCCAAAAACTGGTACTTGCTGGCGACTGCTTCTATTTTTGATAGTGAATACGAAGGCAGCGATGGCGTCGCTCGGCCAACGGCGTTCAATAACCAGTATGTAGGTAATGTAGTGGCGGGCTGGGAGCTGCCCTTCGGCAAAGACAAGCGCCATCGGTTTACGGTGAACGGAAAAGTCACCGGTTCCGGCGGCCGTTACTTCACTCCGGTAGACCTGGAGCGCAGCCGAGAGTTCAACATCGATATACGAGACGAAAGCCAGGCTTTCACCGAACGCTACGACGAATACTTCCGGATAGACCTAAAGTTTGGTGTACAGCTCAACAGCGCTACGAAGAAATTCAGCCAGAGTTGGTTCATCGATTTTCAGAACCTGACGAACCGGGAGAATGTCTTCCAGCAGCGCTACAACCCGGTAACCGGGATGGTGAACACGTTGCTACAATCGGGCTTCTTCCCGGACTTTCAGTATAGGGTGCAGTTTTAGACAGGTTGCAGGTTGCAGGTTGCAGGTTGCAAGGTGTGTCTTGCAACCTGTAACTTGAAACCTGTTCAAGTTCGCCAGCTTTTTTGGACATACCGATGAAAGCTGTAAAGCTTTTTTCCTAAGGTTTCATACTCTGTTACCAACGCATCGGCTTCAAATTCAAGGTGGGGATACAATCTGGAAATTTTTAAGAGATGGTTAGTTGTTTCATCGTGACTGGCCCTAGAAAAAGCTAAGAACCTGAGAAAGTCTTTCTTGTATTCCTTTCTGCCGTAACCTTCTACAATATTGGAATTAATGCTATCGGAAGATCTTCTTACCTGACTTCCCAATTCGTAAGTTTCGTATTTTGGCAGCCTAAAAGAAAACTTGTGCGTCCTGAAGAACAGGTCTAGCGAAATTTTATAAACTTCTAGATCTCTATAAGAGCGTGACATTACACCATAAATTTTATCGACTTAAATTGCAGCAGAAATTAGAATAGGAGCTTTAAACGAAGAACTAGGCTGGTGACTTAGCTGCTACAATGTAAACGTAGTAAATAGATAATAATATTTTTTAATTTTAAACAAAAAATTTTAAATTACCTGCAACCTGCAACCTGCAACCTGCAACCTGCAACCTGCAACCTGCAACCT
>CAYPIM010000205.1:0-9555 GCA_964410795.1 uncultured Lewinella sp.
CTCCTACTCTGCTCCTTAATCCTCACCCTGGCATCCTGCGGCCGCGCCCCCGAAAACGCCGAAAACACCGACGGGCCACTGATTGATTCGGCAACCATAGACCGCCACCTGGCCGAGCTGGCTTCCGATAAATACGGAGGTCGCCTGCCCTTCAGCGAAGGCGAAGTACTGACGCTAGACTACCTCGAAAGAGAACTGAAAGCCCTCGGCCTGGAACCCGGTAACGGAGGCAGCTACCGCCAGGAAGTACCGATGGTAGAAATAACGGGTAAGCCAGAAGCCGTACAAATTGGCCTGGACCAGAATCTAAGCCTAAACTGGGTTCAGCAAAAGGAAATCGTCACCTATAGCGAAAGACCGGTAGAAAGCGTAGGCGTAACGGGGTCCGATATGGTCTTTGCCGGCTTCGGCATCGTAGCGCCAGAATACGGATGGAACGATTATGAAGGGCTGGACGTGAAGGGTAAAACTGTAGTGGTAATGGTCAACGACCCCGGCTACTACACCGAAGACGAGACGATGTTCAAAGGCAAGGAAATGACCTACTACGGCCGGTGGACTTACAAATTTGAAGAAGCCGCCCGGCAGGGTGCCGAAGCCTGCCTCATCATCCACGAAACCGGCGCGGCCGGCTATCCCTGGTTCGTCGTTCAGAGCTCCTGGTCCGGCACCCGTCTCACCCTGGAAGACGATGGCAGCCCCAAACTGGCCGTAGCCGGCTGGATCACGCTTGATGCTGCAAAGAAGCTTTTCACCATCGCAGACAAAAACAAAACCGGTTGGTTCGCCGATGCCGCCAGCTCAGATTTTGAGCCCGTCCCGCTGAAAACGACCTTCAACAATACGGTCGAGAACGATCTTCGCTTCGACAAATCCTACAACGTCATTGCTACTTTACCGGGTAATGAGCGATCCGAAGAGTACGTCGTGTACACCGCTCACTGGGACCACATTGGCGTCGGCCCCGCTGTAGACGGAGATTCGATCTACAACGGTGCGCTGGACAATGCCTCCGGAACCGCCCAACTCCTCTCCATCGCCGAAGCATACGGCAAACTAGAGGAACCACCCGCCCGCTCTGTCGTCTTTCTCTTCGTCACTGCCGAAGAGCAGGGTTTGTGGGGCAGCGCCTATTACGTCAACAACCCCGTTTACCCACTTGAAAAGACGGTCGCAAACATCAATATCGACGGCATCAACCCCATCGGCGAAGCGAAAGACCTCACCATCACCGGCCTCGGCCACAGCGAGATGGATGCACTGGCGACCACCGTCGCCAAAGAACAGGGGCGCTACGTGCAGCCCGACCCAGAACCCGAGAAAGGTTACTTCTACCGGTCTGATCACTTCAACTTCGCCAAAGGCGGAGTGCCCGCACTCTACGCTGCCGGCGGCTACGAGCACGCCACAAAAGGCAAGGAATACGCAAAGGAGCAGCGAGATGGCTTCGTCAGCCAACGCTACCACCAGCCTGCCGATGAGTACAGCGCTGGCGAGTGGCCGCTGAGCGGCGCGGTACAGGACGGGGAATTACTCTACAAGGTTGGCCTACGGCTCGCTAATGGAGAGACTTGGCCTAAGTGGGAAGGCAGTTCGGAGTTTAGCAGGAAGTAGCCCCTTTAACGTATCACCAGCCGCTTTCCGCTTCCGTCCGTTTCATTTCGCAACAGATAAACACCCGCTGGCAAGTCGGTAAGGCTGAACGTGAGTAAATCACCAGTAGAGATTGGTTCTAAGACACCTACTTCCGCCCCCCGCACGTCGTAAAGAACGAATCTAGCGCTAGCTGGGGAGTTCTTGACCGTAAGTTTCCGACCACTGGATACAGGGTTAGGGAAGACGGTCCACTCCCTCGCTCCCTCCCGGAACAGCGTCACTATGCGGCTGAAGGTTTCAGTACCGTCAACATCCAATTGCCGAAGACGGTAATAGCTTGTTCCGCTCGGTGGCGTTTCGTCGTTAAAAACGTAAACTCTTTCCTGCTCGGAGCTACCACCGGCATCTACCCAGGCAAGATCCGTAAAGTTTACTCCGCCAGTAGAAACCTCGACGAAGAACCCAGCATTTTGCGTTTCGTTAGCCGTAGCCCAGTGCAGGCGGTTTACTTTATCCAGTACCTCCCCAGAAAAGTATGTTAGATCAATGGGCAGGAAGGTTTCATCTCCGCAGCATTCGCAAAGAAGGTTTACCTCACTCGCCAAACCCTGGTTGTTAGTACAGGCGCTACCAGAAGTAGGTGTACAGTTTTCAATGGGAATAAAACGGAACTCGTCGGCGGTCGTGGGGTCGGCCAGGTCTTCGTGTATGAGCACGCCACCAACGGCATCAGAAGTTGCCCCGGTATAAAACCTTTGGTACTGATTTTCCATGATCCAGGTATCGGTTCCCGTTGAAATCAGGTTATGCTTATGCGCAGAGACGTTCCCGTCGCCTCCGGTATAGTACTCCGCTCCGGAGGTCGTGAGGCCAAAGACGGTAAGTATAAAACCGTTGTTGTTACGGAATTTCACAATGGCGTCGCCTTCGTCGACGGCCGTCCAGCGGTACTGCTCTGAATCGGTTGGGCAATCACCGAGTAGGACCTGCCCACCTTCGCGTTCGAGATAAAGCCCAGAAGGGAGGTGTTGAATAAGGTAGTCCCCGGTAGAAATAGTTTTAACAACGCGTAATTGACGTATTTCCTGGCAGCCGCTGCCGTCGGTGATGGTGACGGCGTAATCCCCCCCCGGCACGTTGGTTCGGTCGGCGGCATTGGGGCCACCGTCGCTCCAGCTATAGTTCAAAGGCTCGGTAGCGTTGATCACGTTGGTAATGCTGATGGTGCCGCCGACGGATGGTGTCGCCCGGGTGGTGGTCACCTCAGCGATGAGTGGCTCCTTGGTCCTAATGGTTCCTAACCGGAAGTAGCGGCGGCCTCCGGAAGTAACCGTTACGGTATAGGTTCCGTGAGAGACTTGACTAATACCAGCGGTCTCACTACCGTTTTCCCATAGGTAGGTATAGGGCAAAACGCCTCCTTTCGGCTGGGCAGTAAGGGTTCCATTATCCGCCGAGGAACAAGTCGTGGCATTACCCATAGTCGTAATACTTACCACTTCTGGGGAGACGGTTACGGGTAAAAAACGCCATTCGGTATTCGGTGATCCATCATTGACGCTCTGCCAAACTTCGTCGCCAGCCGCGAACATTCCATCAGGAACCCGCAGTACGTTGCGGCTCGTCGTGCTGTTGATAAGGTAGTTGCCCGAAATCGCTTCGGAAATAGTCCAGGTCTGATTATTCTGTAGGTTGTTGTGCGACCAAACACCAACGTTGTTTCCTACTGCATTACTCGAGCTAAAACGATCAAGGGTGGTATTACGGTTACGATTGTAGATCGACACCCGCCCGTCGCCCAGGTTGTGTACCTCCCAGATGTCTTCGTTATCAGTATTAGTAGCGCCCTGAAAGATCATTTCGTCTACATTCCCAACGTTTTCCGGGGTTAGGTAATTCCCACTCGCTACGTTCTGAATGTGGTAGGCTCCATCAGCAAGGTTGACGGGGCAGTCTCCAGTATCGCCTCCATCAAAAGGAATAAGATGGGTCCGGTAGGAGGCCATCACGCGGCCCCGCTCTTCCATTATAGCCCGGGCGTTATCCGCCGATGCAGCGTCGCCAATAGGGACACCACCACCATCATTTATGCGCGGATTAGAGAAAAAATTGATGTTGTTGCCACAGAGGTGGGTTTTGTTGTTGCCATTACCATTATCAAAGCCGGAAGAATACGGCAGCACCCCCGGTGTGCAGTGATTGGAGCCCGAATTATGCCCCCATTCGTGGCGAAAAGCGTTGGGCGCACCAATTCCATTGACACTCGTACGCCCCGGTACAAAGCCCCAGCCGCCGGCGTTGGAGACATCTGGCTTGTTCGCCTGGTAGTCCGCAATCATATCCGCCCCTATGGCTTCCATCTGCTCGCGGTAAAAGTCGAGGTTGGAGCTAAGAGCGCTTGACACTACACCAAGGAAGTTGTCTCCTACCGCAACGTCAATTACCCTAAGGTAGGTATTTGTCACTTCCGAATTGGCCAGGCCGACGTTGACGGTTTCCGCCTGAGAAATGGAATGCGCCACTACGTCGCCAATGAATAGTTCCGCTTCGAGGCTGTAGGAAAAAAACATATCCACCACGTACTTTCCGTCGGCATCCTGTTCTTCACAACCCGAAGACATGAGGCTTTTACTCAAGGGGGGCAGTCCGGAAGTTTTGGTCACATCGGAGCAGGGTTGGCTGGCCCAGTCAGTGTCTTCGGCTTCATAGATCAGGTACTCGCCTTGCTTTGCGGTTGGCGCTACAACAAAAAAACCATCCGAAGTCATGGCATAGAGCATTGCCTTCCCGGTGGTTCGGTTAACCGTAAGGATTACGTCGCGATAATGTGATAAGTGAGACCAAGCTGGATCACCGGAGCTCCCCCAATAAACGTCGGCATCGCCAGCAGGATGGCGGCGGTCTTGCCAGTCCATCTTGACGGTATATTTGAGGTCGTTAAACAGTTCAAGCTTGAGGGTGAAGGTCTCTTCCAGACCAAGCAGGTCATGGTTAATTTCTGCGGTACGAGCTCTTTGTGCTCGTAATTCCACCGGCACCTGGTCGGCTGGTGCTAGGTTTTTCAGCAGTGAAATCGTCTCCTGGGCAAAACCGAAGTTGGTAAAGCCGACGAGAAACGTTAGCAAAAGGGAGTATTTATTTTTCATGTAAAACTCGATTACACCCGAAAGTAGGTCGTTGGAAAACCTCAATATACTGCTCTTCAACGTAGGCCCACAGCTGGCCAACGAAGAAGTTTGTATCAGGAGATGCACGACGGCATCAAACGTGCGGACGCCCGCAGGTTAGCCAGGCTCCTGGTCATTATTTGGTGCTCGCCCCGCGAGCGTCCGTTCAAGTCGTAATCCGTGCATCTCGTGATAAAATGGTCCGCTACGATTTTAGGCAGCTCTAGCACCATAGACCTTTAGTTGAGCAATCACCGCTTTCGTTTCACCCATTTATACCTGCTGTAAACCATAGCGGACCATTGTGATACACCTAAGGGGAGACCTAGCCGCGGTGGGACGACAGTTGGGAGTTCAAACGGGACTAACCCGTCCGACGATCTACTCCACAGAACTACCCAACTCCACCTCCACCGCAATCTTCCGCTCGTCACGGACAAGGTTGAGCGTCACCCGCTGGCCGGGTTCGAAGTTTTCCATTTCCAGGAAGTAATCTGTGGTTGTCTTGATGGCTTTGCCGTTAATTCCCACCAGGACATCTCCGAGTACCCAGTTGCCACGGGCATCCTGGCTCAAGCCTCGAATGCCATTATTCCCAGCAGGTCCTTGTGGGACCACCTCTTCTATCGCCAACCCAGTTCCGCGCCAGTAACGATAGAAATCAACCCCAAGGCTGGCCCGCCGCACTTCACCATAACGGATCAGATCGGGCACAACGTAGCGGACCACATCAACGGGGATGCTGAAGCCAATGCCAGCGGAGGCTCCGGAGGGGCTATAGATGGCGGTGTTCACCCCAATTAGCATTCCCCGGCTGTCTAGCAGCGGGCCGCCGGAGTTTCCGGGATTGATGGCTGCATCGGACTGGATCACGCCGCGAATAGGGACGTTTGCCTGGCTGTTGATTTCACGGTCGAGGGCGGATACGATGCCGGTCGTCAGCGTTTGATCAAGGCCGAAGGGGTTGCCAATGGCGTAGACTGCCTGACCTACGCGAATGTCTTGTGATGTACCGACGGGAATGGGTTCTAGTGCTCCGGTGGGTGCCTGGATGCGGAGCACCGCGAGGTCTTTCTCTTTGGCAATACCGACCAATTCCGCTTCGTAATCTTCGCCGTTGGCGAGGGTGACAATGGCACGGCTGGCGTCGCGAATCACGTGGTAGTTGGTGATAATGTGGCCCTGGTTATCCCAGACAAACCCGGAGCCCGAACCCGCAGGCACCTCGCTCACGTCGCGGGTCCAGAAGCTACGGCGCTGGGCCTTGGTTGTAATGTAGCAAACCGACGGCGAAGCGTTCTCGAACAGACGAATGGTATGTAGTTCAGAAGGAGTATAAGCGAGTGCATCTTCGGCAGAAATTGTGCCTTGCGTCGGATGATCTGCTCGGTTCACGGTTGGCACTTCGGTAGAATTGACCGTCATTTCTTCGTGCGCGGGCGCAGGTGCAGGGGAAGTTGGAAAGGCATAGCGACCAGCAGCGAAGGCGGCTAGTACGATCAGGAAGGACAGGAGGAAGTTTGTTGTTTTCACGGGAATCTTTATTAGGGTCCCGTTATAACGCTTTTAGTGGGGGTTTGAGTTTACAATGTCCGCTCCTACTTCCAAAAATCGCGACGGGCTGATCTTGCCTTCGGCATCGATCAACCCGTCGCTACATCACAAACCCCTTCGGGGCTGGACGACTAGTCCTTAACCTCTTCCCGCAGCATCCGGCGGAGGATTTTACCGACATTAGATTTCGGTAAATCTTCACGGAACTCTACGGCCTTGGGCACTTTATAACCGGTCAGGTTTTCGCGTGCATAGGCAATTACCTCCTCCTCGGTGAGCGACTTGTCTTTCTTTACCACAAAGACTTTAACGACTTCACCAGATTTATCGGAGGGGATGCCAACGGCGGCCAGTTCTAGAATCTTAGGATGAGCGGCGAGTACATCTTCCACTTCGTTGGGGAATACGTTGAAGCCCGAGACCAGGATCATGTCTTTTTTCCGATCCACGATGCGGAAGAAACCGTCTTCGGACATCATTCCAATGTCACCGGTTTTAAGCCAGCCATCGGAGGTAATTACTTCGGCCGTAGCTTCAGGGCGATTGAGGTAACCCTTCATGACTTGGGGGCCTTTGATGTGGATTTCCCCGCGTTCTTCAGTGGTGGCCAGGCGGTTTTCATCCTCGTTCCAGATACGCATATCGGTACTGGACATCGGCAGACCAATGGTGCCGATACGCTCGGTACCGTCCAGCGGATTCATGCTAGCACAGGGGCTGGATTCCGTGAGGCCATAGCCTTCGCTTAAGGGGATGCCGGTAAGCTTCTGCCAAGCTTCAGCGACCGGGCGCTGCACGGCCATCCCACCGCCAACTACCGCACGCAGGTGACGGAAGTCTAGTTTCTGAAAACCGCTATTGTTCAGCAGGCCGTTGAATAGCGTATTCACGCCCGTCATCCCCGCAATTTTGTTGTCTTTGAAGGCATCGTTGATGGTACTCAGATCACGCGGATTTGTGATGAGTACGTTGCAGACACCGTGTATAAAGAGACCGACGGAGTTTACCGAAAAGGCAAAGATATGATAGAGCGGAAGCGGGCAGAGCATGGCTCCATCTCCGCCTTCTTCAAACTTACTCTTGAGCCACGCTTTGGCTTGCAGGCCGTTGGCGATTAGGTTCTTATTACTGAGCATTGCTCCTTTAGAGACACCGGTCGTACCGCCGGTGTATTGCAGTGCGATGGTGTCATCGTGCTTGCCTTCGAAGGTTGGGAGTTTGTATTTTCCGCCTTCTGAGAGGGCGGTTTTAAAGGTTACCGCACCGGGGAGATTAAACTTCGGCACCATTTTCTTTACACTGCGAACAACGAAGTTCGTGATGCCGCCTTTGATGAAGCCAAGTAGCTCACCAATGCTTGTTGTGATAACGGTTTTAATGTCCGTTTCACCAATAATTTCTTCCAGGTTAGCAGCGAAATTTTCGGCAATGATGACCGCTTTCGCGCCGCTGTCCGTAAACTGGTGCTTCATTTCCCTTGGCGTATACAACGGGTTGGTATTCACAATCACTAAGCCAGCCTTAATGATACCGTGCAGGGCAATAGGGTACTGCAGCAGGTTCGGCATCATGACGGCTACACTGTCTCCTGGCTGCAAACCACGATAGTGCAGGTATGCTCCAAAAGCGGTAGACATTTTATCAAGTTCGCCGTAGCTGATGGCCTTACCCATGCACTTAAAAGCGGGCTTTGACTTATACTTTTGGGTCGCTTCGGCGAGCAGGTCCTTGAGCGTAGTGAAGGCATTAGGGTCAATATTGGCGGGGATGCCGGCGGGGTATTGTGCTAGCCAGGGGCGCTGGTCGGACATATGCTTGATCGTTTAAAACAGTTTACTTTGGGAGCAAAGTACGAAAAGTTGGGTTTTTGATGGGCGCGGACGCGGGTGCAGTGTGAATTTTAAGGCGTTGTCTGCCGCAGGAGCATCTGTTTAAACCTTTCATTGCACCTGCGTTTTCGCCAAAAAACCGGGGCTAAAATAACTTAACGCCCTAATGACAACAATAAACGGAGGTTTACAAGGGTTTACGGGTACTTTTTACGACTTTTGCGAAAACCAACGAAGTTCAACACCGGACGTTATTATAAGGAAGGGGACCAAGATGCCTCTCCATATCTCCGTTTAGCCTTCACGACACAAATATTCAAATGAGGTTTTTCAGCCTATTTCAACAAAACTTAGCCATCGATCTGGGAACAGCCAACACGCTGATCATCCAGAACGACCAGGTGGTGGTCAATGAGCCCTCTATCGTAGCCATCAACCGGAAGAGCGAGGAAACGATTGCCGTGGGTCGCCGCGCCATGCAGATGCATGAGAAGACGCACGATACCATCAAAACTGTGCGCCCACTTAAGGACGGTGTTATCGCGGACTTCCGTGCTGCCGAGCACATGATCAAGGGTATGATTGAGATGATCGGCGCCCGCCGTTCGTTCTTCACTCACTTGAAGATGGTAATCTGTATCCCCTCCGGCATCACCGAAGTGGAAAAACGTGCTGTTTTCGAATCCGCCGCTCGGGTAGACTCTAAGGAGACTTACCTGATCTATGAGCCCATGGCCGCAGCTCTTGGTATTGGCCTGGACGTAGAAGAGCCCGTCGGCAATATGATCATCGATATCGGCGGTGGCACAACGGAGATTGCCGTCATTGCGCTATCCGGTATCGTCTGCGACCAGTCTATCCGCACCGCCGGAGACGAGTTCACCGAGAACATCGTGAACTACATGAAGCGTCAGCATAATATCCTGATTGGCGAGCGCACTGCCGAAAAGATTAAGATCGCAGTTGGCTCCGCGCTGCCCGATCTTGATGACCCTCCCCCGCCCTACGCTGTAAACGGCCGTGATTTGCTGAATGGTATTCCCCGCCAGATTACGGTAACCTACAATGAAATCTCTACTGCGCTAGACGAGAGCATCATCGCCATTGAAGAAGCGGTTATTCGGGCATTGGAAACTACCCCGCCCGAACTAGCTTCTGACATTTACTCAACCGGTCTTTACCTCACCGGAGGCGGAGCTCTGCTTCGAGGCTTAGACAAGCGCCTCTCCTCTAAGACACAGTTGCCCGTTCACGTAGCTGACGACCCCCTGAGCGCCGTAGTTCGTGGAACAAGCAAGGCACTCAGTGACACACAACGGTTCCGGGCTATTTTGGTACCGAGTAGTTCGGTGAGCTAGGTTGCAGGTTGCAGGTTGCAGGTTGCAGGTTGCAGGTTGCAGGTTGCAGGT
>CAYPIM010000206.1:0-9543 GCA_964410795.1 uncultured Lewinella sp.
ATCCTTCTCATTGCATCCTGCGTCCGCGCCCAGGAAACCCCGAACGCTACGATCAATGCCGTCTTCGCCGCCATGAAAGCCGGTGACACCACCGGCCTGCGCGCCTATTTCCACCCGGAGGCTACGCTACACAGCGTGGTTACCAAGCCGACGGGCGAAACGGTGGTCTCCGCGGGCAGCATCGACCGCTGGTTCCTGGGGATGCAAAAAGCCGAAGCCGGGGATTGGGAAGAAGAGCTGCACTACACCGAAGTCAACATCGATGGCCACCTGGCCAGCGCCTGGACGCCCTATGTGTTCAACTACAAAGGTGAACTGCACCACTGCGGCGTCAATACTTTCCAACTGGTGAAAGACGGCGCTGAAGGCCAGTGGCGCGTCCTTCACATCTCCGATACCCGCCGCGATTCCGCCGGCGACTGCACGCCGGTAAGCAAGCAAACACCGCACGAGGCCATCGAAGCCCTGGCCACCAACTGGCACCAGGCCGCTGCCAACGCCGACTCCACCGCCTTCTTCGACGCGCTGACCGACGACGCCATCTACATCGGTACCGACAAGACCGAACACTGGACCAAAGCTCAGTTTCTCGGTTTCGCTTCTCCCTACTTTGCCCGTGGCAAAGCCTGGGATTTCAACGCCACCGAACGCCACGTCTTCTACGACCCCGACCAGCAAGTCGCCTACTGGGACGAGCTACTCCACACCTGGATGGGCCCCTGTCGGGGCACCGCCGTCGTGAAACGCGACGGGGTGAACGGGTGGAAAATTGCGCACTATACGCTGAGCATGACCGTGCCGAACGAAAAGGTGAAGGAAGTAATGGAGGCTACCGGGGAGACCAGGAAGAGCCGGAACTAAACTGATTGCATTTTAGTGTCGCAACACTATCTTGGGGCAAAACCTTACCATGTCTTCCTTCTTCTCCCAGCTAGCCAGTTCTGGTTTTAACTTCACAAAATGGCTCCTGATCGGTATTGCCGCCGAGCTGGCCATTTTCGTCTACGCTTACTGGCTCTTCCCGGAACAGCCCAACGAGATCTTCCGCCATGCAGCACGCTATTCCGGTCGGATGGCCCTCTTCATTTACCTTTTCGCCTTCAGTTTTTTCGCGGCCACTTTTACTGACAAACACCCAGGGGTGCTAACCACCCTGAAAAAGATCGTCACCATCTTTTGCGTGCTGCACCTCATCCATTTTGGTTTTCTGGCAACGAACGTAATCCTGAACGAAATTGAGCTGGTGCCCGTCAAGCTCGCCGGCGGGTTTCTCGGTTATTCATTCATCGTACTCTATCCGTTTTTCATCAGTCGCATCAAAAATAAAAAGCTCCATTTCGTTTACTTCCTCTACCTCGGCATCGTGATCATCGGCACTTATCTGGCCCGGATTAAAGGCGATTTCCCGGGCGTAGAGCCAGGGCCGGTGCACTACTTTGGCATTGGCGCTACCGTGCTGGCTTTGCTCGTTTACGGGTGGGTGATTTTTCGGGCGCGGCCGCTGGTGCAGGGTGAGGGTTAAAAAGCCGGGGGTGAAAAGGGAACAAACAATATGGGTGAATAACTTTCTCGGTAACTAAACCCTATCTACCTTTCCGCCATGTACCTCTCCCTACTAAAATCCTTGATCGCCACGCCTTCCCTCTCCCGGGAGGAAGACCAAACGGCCGACCTTATTGAGGCTTTCCTAAACGACCAAGGCTTAAGTCCTAAACGTCACCTCAACAATGTCTGGTTAAAATCCCGTAATTGGCAGGAAGGCCAACCGGTGATCCTGCTCAACAGCCACCACGATACGGTGAAGGCTGCCGCGGGTTATACCCGCGATCCGCACCAGCCTGACACCACAGATGGCAAGCTCTACGGCCTGGGTAGTAACGATGCCGGTGGTGCGTTGGTCTCCCTGATCTCCACCTTTGTGGAACTCGAGAATGACCCAACCCTTAGCTGTAATCTCATCCTGGCCGCTACGGCGGAAGAAGAGATCAGCGGGCCGAACGGAATCGCAGCTTTATTACCCCTACTTGACCCCATCGACGCGGGCATTGTAGGGGAACCAACGCTACTAGACTTGGCAGTGGCCGAGCGTGGCCTGGTGGTCATCGACGGCGAAGCAAAAGGTGTCTCCGGCCACGCCGCCCGCAAAGAGGGTGTGAATGCACTCTACCTTGCCTTAGATGATATCGCCGCCATCCGCAAGCACCAGTTCACCCGGCCCAGCGAGTTGCTAGGCCCAACTTCGGCCAACGTCACCGTTTTGAATTCCGGCACCCAACACAACGTCGTTCCTGACCGGGCAAGCTTCCTCATTGATCTACGGGTCAACGAAGCCTACCGGAATGAAGAAGCAGTAGCGGAGTTGCAAGCAGTTTGTAAGCACACGGAGTTAGCGCCCCGAAGTTTACGACTCCAATCTAGCGGAATTACGGTCGATCATCCGTTGGTTCGGGCAGGGCTGGCCGTTCGCCCCAAGGCCAAAACTTACGGCTCCCCTACCCTATCCGACCAAGCACTGATGCCTTTCCCCACCCTCAAGCTCGGCCCCGGAGATAGTGCGCGGAGTCATTCCGCAAATGAGTTCATCTTCGTCAGAGAAATTGAGGAGGGCCGCAAGCTGTACGCAGCTTTGCTACGCCGGGCATACCCGGGGTAGACAAGGATGCTTTAAAATAAAATTACCCTTAAGGCAGCGTTCTGGCAGCCTTCACCGTTTGCCCAATAGTTTTGATGATGAAAGATTCTACAGCCTCACTTTATTCTCACTAGTAGTTTTGTTTTACAGGCTGTTTACGAAAATGGGGAAGCCGGACCAAGTGTCCGTCTTCCCCATTCTTTTTGTGTTTTGCGAACTAAAAGCCCTCCCCAATCATTTTCATGATTCATATCAGATTGCAGGATACAAGTTGCAGGTCTGCCGTATTGCGGATTCCAGATCAGCCTAACGTTGTCACCTTGCTACTCAAACTAAATGACACCTCTATGTTCGGAGACATGATGAACCAGATGCAGGAAATGCAAGAGCAGATGCAAAAGCAACTTGCCGCCGAATCGTTTACCGCCGAAGCTGGTGGTGGCGCAGTAACCGTCACCTGTTCTGGTGCTCGCATCATCACCAACGTTAAGATCAGTCCTGACCTATTGGACCCTGAAGACGCGGAAGGTCTGGAAGACCTTATCCTCGTTGCCACCAACCGCGCGCTGGAAAAGGCCTCCGAATACGAACAAAGCCGGGCTGGTTCCATGATGAACAATATGATGCCCGGTGGTCTCAGTGGTCTCTTCGGCGGATAAACCCTAGCTTAAGGACGTCGTAAAAATAAATTGCGGAATTTACGCTTAAGCGGCTCCCCATTTCCCCTTTCCCTCTTTCTTCCCTTACCCGATGCAGGAATTAGCTGGAATAATTATTCTCGGAATCTTCGCCCAGTGGTTGGCGTGGCGCGTACGTGTGCCTGCCATCCTTCCACTCATCGTAGCAGGCTTGCTGGTGGGGCCAATCTCTACGCTGTTCACCGAAGACGGTGCTAAGCTCATTAACCCGATTTTTAATGGAGAAACCGGTCTTTTCCCCGGTAAATCTTTGTTTTACTTCGTGAGTTTGGCCATTGGCATCATCCTTTTTGAAGGTGGACTCACCCTGAAGATGAAGGAGGTCAAGGAAACGCAACGCACCATTTTGCGGCTAATTTCTATTGGCAGCCTTATCACCTTCATTGGCGCTGGCTTCGCAGCCCATTATCTGATGGAGCTTAGCTGGAGCATCAGCTTCCTCTTCGCGGGGCTGAT
This sequence comes from uncultured Lewinella sp., assembly GCA_964410795.1. Lineage (GTDB taxonomy): Bacteria > Bacteroidota > Bacteroidia > Chitinophagales > Saprospiraceae > Neolewinella. Next base: position 3,787 of record CAYPIM010000206.1, read on the forward strand.
CATTGTTACTGGACCGACCGTAATTGCGCCCATCCTCCAGAACATCCCCCTGAATCGTAACGTCGCTACGGTTTTGAAGTGGGAGGGTATTCTGATTGACCCAATCGGGGCCTTGGTCGCCGTTCTCGTTTTTGAGTTTATCAAATCTGCCGGGCACGACGCCAGCTTTACAATCCATGCCTTTGGTACGTTCATGAACATCGTCATCATCGGGAGTACCTTTGGGTTTTCGGCGGGGATGGCGCTGTATTACATCCTCAAAAAAGAGCTGGTTCCTCATTACTTGCTCAACGTATTTGTCCTCGCTTACGTATTGGCAATTTTCGCTGGTAGCGATATCGCCGCGCATGAGTCCGGCCTCCTTGCGGTAGTGGTCATGGGCCTGGTACTGGCAAATAAAGATGTACCCCGCATCGAGGAAATTCTCTCCTTTAAGGAAAGCCTTAGCATTCTGCTCATTTCTATTCTGTTCATTCTCCTGGCGGCGAATATGGATATTTCTGAACTCAGTTTGCTGTACAAAGATTGGCGACCAATCGCTCTGTTTGGCTTCGTTGCTCTGGTTCTTCGTCCGTTAAGTGTATTCGTAAGTACGCACGGCGGCAACCTCAATTACCAGGAGAAACTCTTCATCAGTTGGGTTGGGCCACGCGGCATCGTTGCTGCTGGTATTGCGTCTCTTTTTGGTCTTACGCTAGAAGGAGAAGGTGTATCGGGGGCGGAATACATTACACCTCTTGTTTTCATGATCGTGCTTGGAACCGTTTTGCTGAACGCCACAACCGCCCGCCTAGTCGCTCGCTTACTCGGTGTCGTGCAGGATGTTTCCGGTGGTGTACTCATCCTTGGGGCAAATAACTTTGCCATCACCATCGGCAAATACCTGAAAGACAACGGCCGGATGGTTCACCTGGTAGATTCCAACCCGGGCCACATCGACAAAGCTGAAGAAGCAGGCCTGGAGGGAATAGTAGCCAACATCTACAACACTGAACTTGCGGAACGTTACGAATTGCTTGACGTAGGCTACCTGCTCGCCTTTACCAGTAGTGACGAGGTAAATGCTTATGCACTTAACCGTTACGAAGGCATCTTCGGCGAAAGTGGAGCCTACCGCCTGGTAACAGTCGACGAACTAAAGGGGCGTAAAAAGCCATCAGAAGAAAACGTTTTCAGCTATACTGAAGATTTTATTAACCTTAGTGAGTCCAACCGGGAATCCGGCATCATTCACGAAGCAGCGTTCTCTACCGTAGCTCAATTGTTGGAGATGATGGCACACGCCGCTGCTGACGTAGACATTGCTCCCCTATTCATCAAGCAGCCAGATGGGCAGCTTCAGGTGATACCTAAAGACCCTGCTGCCCTGGAGATAAATTCTGGTGCTAGTTACCATCTCGTGTACCTCGGTAATGAACTACCTACCACTGAGGAAGCAAAGCAAAAGACGGAGACGGAAGAAAAAATTTAGCACCTATCAAGCATTTTAGCCACGGGTTTACACGTTTTCGTTACGTATGGGGGTAACCGTACTCAGATCCCCCAGGCTTTGGAATATTAACAGGCAACAAGAAACTGCTTGGGGGCGTTATAAAATCACCTCTCATTACCTACCCTCATTTAGCAACACTACAACCAAGCTTTACATATGCGCTTTCTACTAACCCTGGCCTTATTGGCCTGCGCTGCTGTTTCCTTTGCACAGGACCCAGCTGACATTTACCATAAAACGGTTGACCTTGACGAGATCAACCAAGTCAGCTTCGACGTCTACAAAGATGATCAACTGGAAATCAAATCCTGGCCAGGAGACGATATTTTGATCGAGACCAGCGTCAAACTCAACAATGGCGAACCTCACATTCTTAAGTTTTTCCTCGGGAAAAAGCGCTGGGACCTCGCCGAAGAAGTCTCCGGCGACCAGCTAAAACTGGAAAGCGTGGACAAACAACGCCGCGTCGTTCAGGGAACCGAGTTCTCTACCTCTGAGACCGTCAGTATTGTTGTTTATATGCCCGAGAGTTTTTCTGAATCAGGAGACCGGACTTACCGACGGCAGAGTCGGTAGTTAGGTCTGTCTATTATTGTCTGTAATAGTAGACCCGGCCAATATTCAAGTGACGTATCTTTGCGATATGCCGACAACTTTCGAGATAAAGCTCCCTCCTGCTGACCTGCATGATACCGAAGCCCTCCGCAGGGCCGTCCTTCGTCAGGGGCCTTTACCTTCGGCGGATGTGGGGGAGATTATGATCGAACGCCGGAGCATTGACGCCCGGAGTGCCAGACCGGTATTTCGGATGCGGGTATCTGTTCTAAGTCCAAAGGAGACCTTTACTCCGGAAGCTCCGGTGATGGAAGCTTATGGAGATGTTGCCGACAAGCCCTCAGTTGTGATCATTGGTTGCGGCCCTGCCGGTATGTTTGCCGCGCTGGAACTTATTGAGCTTAGCCTCAAGCCAATCATCATTGAACGCGGTAAGGATGTTCAGGCGCGGCGGCGCTCGCTACGTGCGATCCAGCAATTCGGAGAAGTAGATCCCGATTCCAACTACTGCTTTGGCGAAGGTGGGGCCGGCACATACTCCGACGGAAAACTTTACACGCGTAGTCTCAAGCGCGGCAACTATCAAAAGTCTCTCAATATTCTAGCGGAGCACGGTGCCCAATCAGACATCCTGATCGACGCTCATCCTCACATTGGCTCTAACAAGCTGCCGAAGGTTGTCGCCAATATGCGCGAGACCATCCTGAGGTGCGGCGGCGAAATCCGTTTCGGTCACCGAATGACCGACTTGGAGCGCGACGCAAAAGATATTCAAGCACTCATTATTCAGAATCCGGAAGGTGAATCTTACCGTCTCGAAGCCAAAGCCTACATCATGGCCACCGGCCACTCTGCTCGCGACGTCTACGAATTGCTGCATCGCCATAATATCCGCCTTGAAGCGAAACCCTTCGCACTAGGCGTCCGGATTGAGCACCCGCAGCCACTTATCGATCAAATCCAATACCGCCAGACAGAGCGAGAAGCGAATCTTCCGGCCAGTAGTTATAAACTTGTTACTCAGGTAAAGGGCCGGGGGGTATTCAGCTTTTGTATGTGTCCAGGTGGTTTGGTTGTTCCGGCAGCGACCGCTCCCGGAGAGATTGTCGTAAACGGAATGAGCCTTTCCCGCCGAGACAGCCCCTACGCTAACTCTGGCACCGTAGTCGCCGTAGAGCTGGAAGACCTGAAGCCTTACGTGAAACACGGCGTCTTCGCGGGTCTTGAATTCCAGAAAGCCGTAGAACAACGGATGTTTGCGGCCGGCAACGGCAGCCAGGCTGCTCCGGCTTCCAGACTAACGGATTTCACCAAGAGTAAGACCTCCAAGGACCTACCTGACACCAGCTACATTCCCGGATTAATACCGGCTCCACTACATCAAATACTGCCGCAGTCTATTTTTAGCCGGCTCCAGCAAGGTGTTCAGGATTTCGGCCGTAAGATGCGGGGCTACTATACCGAAGAAGCTAACGTAATCGGTACCGAAAGCCGGACTTCCAGTCCGGTTCGTATTCCCCGTGATCGCGCTAGCTACCAGCACCCGGACCTACCCAGCCTCTACCCTTGCGGTGAAGGCGCCGGCTTTGCTGGCGGTATTCTTAGTGCAGCGATGGACGGGCAGAATGTTGCGCGGGGAGTTAAGGAGTGGGTAGTAGGTAGTTCGTAGTGGGTAGTGCTCTGCGTGTTGTAGGCGGCAAAAGAGGGTTAGGATGATTTGGATTTGGAGGATTTAAGACAGGATTACCATCCTTTAGTCGGTCAACTTCAGTCTATTTTCATACGCGGTAGCCTGTAAAATGCGGCAGCACTACCCACTACCTTCTATCTCTGCTCCCCCCATCCTTCGCGGTCCAAACTCCGGAAGTTGATCGCTTCAGCTAAGTGGTGAGGCTGAATTTGCGCGACCCCTTCGAGATCTGCGATAGTTCGGGACACCTTCAAGATACGGTCGTAAGCACGGGCGCTAAGCTGGAGTTTTTCCATAGCCCGTTTTAGTAGTTCGTTGCCTTTTTCGTCGATGGTGCACCACTCTCTTACCAAGCGGCTGGGCATTTGGGCATTATTGTAGATACCGGTCTGCCCTGCATAGCGTTCGGCCTGAACCTTACGCGCTGCTACAACTCGTTCGGCAATGATGGCGCTTGTTTCGGTTTCTTCGTTGCGCCCGGCTAATTTCTCCAGAGGTACGGGTGTAACTTCTACCTGAAGATCAATTCGGTCGAGGAGTGGGCCGCTGATTTTGCTGAGGTATCGTTTTACCGTTCCGGGCGGGCAGGTACATTCTCGTTCGGGATGGTTGAAGAAACCGCAGGGGCATGGGTTCATACTCGCAATGAGCATGAAGCCAGCGGGGAAGTCTACCGTAAGTTTCGCTCTGCTGATGATGATGCGCCGCTCCTCCATTGGTTGGCGCATCACTTCGAGGGCACTGCGTTTAAACTCTGGGAGTTCATCAAGGAAGAGTACGCCGTTGTGGCTCAGGCTGATTTCGCCAGGGCTGGGGTAGCTTCCTCCACCGACCAGGGCGACGTCGGAGATCGTGTGGTGAGGCGCCCGGAAAGGGCGGGTCGTGATCAAGGCGGTGTTCTCCGGGAGAATGCCCGCAACGGAGTGAATTTTGGTTGTTTCGAGGGCTTCGCGGAGGTCTAGCGGAGGTAGGATGGTAGGCAGCCGGCGGGCAAGCATGGTTTTGCCCGCCCCAGGCGGGCCGATGAGAATTACATTGTGGCCGCCAGCGGCGGCAATCGTCATGGCGCGTTTGATGTTTTCTTGGCCACGGACATCACTGAAGTCAACATCAAAAGTAGTCCGCTCCTTGAAAAATTCTTCACGGGTATCGACCCAAACGGGGTCTAATTTCAGGGTCCCGGAGACGAAGTCGATGGCTTCCCGTAGAGAGCTGACGCCGTAAACAGGCAAGTCGCTGACGATCGCAGCTTCACGAGCATTTTCGGCCGGGAGGATGAAACCTTTGTATCCTTTAGCCCGTGCCTGGATCGCGATGGGCAGCGCTCCTTTGATGGGGCGTAGTTCACCACTCAAAGAAAGTTCGCCCATGATCATGTATTCATTTAGATCATTGACGGAGATTTGCCCGGTGGCATTGAGGTAAGCCAACGCAATGGGGAGATCATACGCAGCCCCTTCCTTGCGGATGTCCGCAGGAGCGAGATTGATCACAATCTTCATTCGCTTGTTGTAGAATCCGCTGTTTACGACGGCTGCTTCAATTCGGTAAGAGCCTTCACGGATGGCGCTGTCTGGCAGGCCGACTACATTGTACCAGGGTTTGTGTTCACTTACGTGCCCTCCAGCATTTACTTCAACGGTAATACAACGGGCATCTACGCCTTCAACGGCGCTGGCAAAAGTTTTGACTAACATAAAAGGCTACAGATTAGCGTGTAGCGCGCTGTTTCGATATACAAATATAGGCATTTTATCATTAAACCAACATTTGTTTTTTTATTTCGGTGACTGATTACAGATTTGCAAAAGTTATCTCTAAAAATCTGCCATCGGTTACAAACGAATTCCATGTTTCATAAGTGGTCCATGGGTTTATATCCAGGGGTTTCGTTTGTCGGGTGCAGCTACGACGAGTTCTGAACGGCTCTGCTCGCTCCGCTCGTGACCTCACCCCCCAGCCCCTCTCCCGGGGAGAGGGGAGCAAGTTCATGCTAAGGACAGGGCTAAAATTATGTTGT
>CAYPIM010000207.1:0-9525 GCA_964410795.1 uncultured Lewinella sp.
TTACACTGTACTAGTACGACAATCAGCTTTGGCGCAGGGCGTTTTTTGATAAACTCTAAGCCAATGAAGTTTTTGATTTCGCTACTGCTTTTATTTCAAGCTACAGGCTTAAGCGCAGATGCTTTCAGTATCCCCTATGTACTTAGACTAGATGAGTCTTTTTTTATGGGCAATGACTCCGTCAACCTCGTACTTCACAACGGACGGTTTCTTAAAAAGCTAAAACTCAAGCGTGGTGAAAGCTTAGACATTAAAATGGAATATATTATTCCCTGCTTTAGCGGCAGATCACGATCAGCCGCAGAACAACGCACGGAAGCACTGGAATGGAATGGCAGTACTTATAATTTTTATTACGAGGACTCCCGGCAAATGTTTAGCGTTCCGGCCATCACAACCGATTTTCGAACTGTACGAATAAGGGCAGATTCTATTTATGAGGTGAGGTTGAATATCACCGATATTTCGGCCTTTGAACAGGCCCAATTTAGAAGGCTGTACTACGACTTCGTGTCAGTAAGTGCATTCGTAGCGCAAACTGGAATCAAGGCTGCACTTGAAGGTGGCAGTAGTAAATCTCGAAATTCGATTTTAGGCCATCTCGCCCTTATTCGATTTGACAACTTCACCGCGCAAGAAATAGCATCAATGTTTAAAATAAATTTACCCGATACCGGAACTGTGGTATTGGATAGATTCTACGACGGCAAGGTAATGGGGGAAATAAAAATAATAACCTCAGATGGATACATAAGGGCCATAAGGTATTGAACCCGTTTAAACGGGTTTATTAGGCGATACCAACCAGCTCAACATAAAAAATCAGCTCGGAACGCGGAGGAATACCTTCCACACCTTCGGAACCATATCCCAGTTCGGGCGGGATGAAGAGTGTAGCCCGGTCGCCTTCACTAAGCAGCCCGATGCCAATGTCCCACCCACCGATGACTTCCCCCTGGCCCAGTCGGAACTTAATGGGGCGTCCGAAGTTGAACGAATCATCGAAAATGGATCCGTCTTTTGCTAGTAGGCCGACGTAATGCACCTCGACTATCTTATTGCGCTTTGCCGGTTTTCCTTCCCCTTGCTCATGGATGATGAAGCCAAGGCCGGCATTAGTGCGCGCTGGTTCCAGGTCTCCGGCTACGTACTGGCGGCGGATCTCCTGGGCAAATTCAATACAATCTCCAGCGCGGGCCTTCGTCTTGGCCATCAGTTTTTTCGATCTTTTCTTCATAGGGTGAAGGTACGGACTTCAACAAGCCTTGCCTTTTAAAACTCCCCTTGCACCTGCGGCCGCGCCCTTATTAGATTTATAGATGTGATAGGAACTAGATTTATAGAACTGCCGCTGTTACTACTCACGATGCTTTGCTTGTTCGCCTTTGCAGAGCACAATTAAGGGACGGGGAAAATTAAGAGCTTAAGGAATTTCAAAACAACAACGGCCCCCTACTCGAAAGTAGGAGGCCGCTGTTGAAGAACGTGGTTGGACACTACTGTCCGAAACGCCAACCAACGATGATGCCCAAACGAACATCAATGCCGAGAACCGAACTGAAGAGTGTATCAACATCTCCGTCGTCGCTAGAACCAAGTACGGCGTTGCGGCCTAGGCCTCCGTTGAGTTCGAAGACGAAACCGCCGTCGGACACCCATTTGTTACCGAATAAAATGCCAAGTGCTCCAACTGTAGCTTTGTCGTCTTCAGCACTGTCGCCGTTGGAAGCATTTACGAAGGAGAGCTTGCCGTAGCCGCCAACGAAAAAACCGTCGGCACCGTCTTGAGGGCTAAAGTAGTAGCGGTACTCCGGAATAATCCGAAAACGGGTGTATTTGAATTCTGAATCATCACCACCAAGAACGACGTTCGCTTTGGTGGACGCATAGCCAAGGCCTGCAGAAAGAGACGAATTGTCGTTGAGGGCAAAGTCTGCAGCAAGACCGAGACCACCGAAGAGGGCAGAACCAGCGTTCAGTTTGGCGTCAATCTGAGCAGAAAGGGAAAAGGAGAAAACTGCCAGGAGGCAGGTAAGAAATAAGGTACGCATGGTAACTTGTTTAGGTGAGAATAATGGGTAGGGTGGGTAGAGACCAGATTAGAACTGGACTCTTAGCGTCCGTAAGATACGGATAATTTAGAACAAAGTAGTCCTTTTTTGATTATATTTAATAATAGTAGAAATTATTTGATTATTGCGAGTTAAAATTCCTGACTTGATATTTTGTGGTGCTTGCCTAATGGTCAGGAAGCTAGTAGTTTACATAGAGCGTACTGTTTAACGATCATAGAATTACTTTAATCGAACTTTAACGAGGCAGATTGGCTTTATCTTCGCCCCATGCCGCTTGAACCTCTCCAGTTATCCGACGACTTTAACTACGCCTTAGAGCGAATGGAGTCTGGTGATCACCTTTTTATTACCGGTCGCGCAGGTACGGGTAAATCAACCCTCCTGCAAATATTTCGGCGCAGCACAACGAAGAACGTCGTAGTACTGGCGCCTACTGGTGTTGCGGCGCTTAACGTTCAGGGGCAAACGATTCATAGCCTTTTTGGCTTTCCTCCCCGGCTTATCCTCCCGGAAAACGTTAGGCCTAATCGTCGTTATCGTAGGCTATTTGAAAACCTTGATACGCTCATCATCGATGAAATCAGCATGGTACGGGCCGATGTTATGGAAGCCATCGACGTTGCCCTACGGATGAACCGGAACAGCAGTCGCCCCTTTGGCGGCGTCCAGGTCATCCTCTTCGGAGACCTGTACCAGCTACCCCCAATTGTGAGCACTCAGGAGGAGAAGTATTACTTCAGTCAGCGGTATTCCAGCGCTTACTTCTTTGCTGCCGACTGCTTCGATATGATCGACCTGGAGATGATCGAGCTCCGTATCGTCTACCGGCAAGACAGTCGCCATTTCCTGCGATTGCTTGAAGCTATCCGCAACGCCACGGTTGATTACGATGAACTCGAATCCTTGAACGAACGGCATGTGCCAGATTTCTACCCCGAAGAAGGTGAAAATTACCTGACCCTGGCTGCCCGAAATGCAACCGTGAACGGTATCAACGCAACTAAGTTGGCTCAACTTGATGCGCCGGAGATGCTCTACCTCGGTAAGGTGAAGGGCGGCTTTTCTGAAAAGCTTTTTCCCGTTCCCGCAGCCCTGAAACTGAAAGTCGGTTCTCAGGTAATGACCGTCCGGAACGACAACGACAAGAAGTATGTAAACGGCACCATCGGCACCATCACGGAATGCAAGCCTGAATCAGTCGTCATTCTGGTCAGCGAAAACGGGAAACCCCGCGAATTTGAAGTAGGTTACGAGGAGTGGGATGTCATTCGTTACACCGCTACCGGCACCGAAGAAGAAACAAAGATTGGTACCGAAACCCTTGGCACCTACAAGCAAATTCCTGTTCGACTGGCCTGGGCTGTTACCATCCATAAATCTCAGGGCAAGACCTTTGATAAGATTATCATCGATCTCGGTCGGGGAGCCTTTGAGCACGGCCAGACTTATGTCGCCCTCAGCCGCTGCCGCACCCTGCAGGGCATCGTATTACGGAAACCACTTACTCCACGCGACGTGATGGTGGACCCTGCTGTAGTGGAGTTTTATGAAGGCATGAGATAGGGGAATCAGGAGTTAGGAGTCTGGAGGCGCTACTGCAAGTGCCGTTCACTGCGCTACGCTTGCTCACCAAAGGCGAACGAGCGTAGCGAAGTAAGTGGTAAAAGGGGGAGCACTCCTAACTCTCGACTACTGACTCTAAAACTCCCGACTCTTATCGAACCACCACCCGTCGGACAACAGAAGTTCCATCTGCTAATCCAAGCCGGAGTACATGAAGGCCACTGGTAATGTGCTGCGCCAAACGGATGTTTCCGGAGGCATCGGTTACGCCACGCATGGCTACCCGACCAGACGTTTCATAGAGGGTAAATGGCATTCTGGCGGTCTCCGGCCCGTCTAATCTTAGGTTGCCACCTGCGTAAACAGGGTTGGGAGAAAGCTTAAGGTCTGGCCGTTGAACTGGAACTCCGAGGCTGTTGACAATCTCTACGTATTCGCCCCAAAACTCTATCGTGCGGGTGAGGGCGGGTATGACGCAACCACCATGGTTGCGGGCTCCGCCGGATTCGAGGGTGACACTAGTAGAGCCGTTTGCTCGCATAACGGAGTCGGCCAGGATTGCGTTCCGGAACGGAACCTGCTCATCTTCGGTACAGTAAAAGATCAAGGTAGGTGCTTCTGGGGCCCAGTCGTAAGTGTCGTTATCCGCCAGGGCCATATTGATGGGTTGGGTAGGGTCTCCACTTTCCAGAATTGTCCGGATAGAGTCCTGTAAAATGGCCTCCAAGCGGGCGTTGTTTTCTTGTAATAACTGGTCAAGCTCGGTATTGAATTCGTCCAGTGTAGTTTCCAGATCAGCGAACCGTTGAATGGGCTCCAGGTATGGTTCCACGAAAGCTTGAGAGAGGCTGTCGAAAAGGCCATAAACATAGTTGTAGCTAATGTAGGTGTAAGCGATGTAGCCCGGTAGGGTAGGATTGTTTTCCTGAAAGAGCGTACCAACCATGACGTCGGAAATACTGTATGGCCCTGAGAGATGCGTAGCTGACGTTACGCTTAACCCATCATCACCAGGGTTCATGGCAATATCACGATGGAGGGCCGCAGTGGCGTGTCCGCCCTGACTGTAGCCGGTGATGAACAATTGGTCGTTCACAGATACAATGTCATCTTCTTCCAACCATTTCTTGACGGCAATGATCATGTCCCGACCAGCACTGGCTTCCGTTGCGGCGTGTACGTAGGGGTGCGTTCCCGGGCTATCGCCCAGCCCCAGGTAATCTGGCGCAAGGGTGACGTAGCCTTTGGTTGTAATCGCTGCTACAACAAACCGCTCAGCTACCCCCATTCGGCTAGGAACGGCTTCGCGTTCTCCAACCGTACCGTGGTTGTAAATTCCGATGGGGAAGACAAAGTCGTCGTTTGCTACCGGAATAGCCACCAGTCCGCTGGCGGTGTCTGGCTGGCCGAATGCATCCGTGGTCGTGTACTGTATTTTATAGTTCTGAACGTCGTAGTCAGCGGTGTACGGAAGCCCTAAGGCGAGTATAAACCGAGACTGTACATCCTCTATTTCTGCCATTACAACTTCTTGAGCGAAGAGGTTGGAAGTGAAGACGCAAAACAGCAGAAGGAGTAAATTTTTCATTGTTGGTTTGATTTGTTGCTAGTAAAGTGGTGGAAGCCACTAAAGCCATTTTCCGCCAAACCTATCCACCAGTATATTATCGTATTCATCTGCTTTGGCGAATAAGTGCTCGAACCTTGGGAGCGCGGTTTCTACCGTGAGGTAGCGGTCATATATAAGTAGAGATAGCACAATATCGCGCCCGAAAGTCGAAAAGGTAAGTTGCTGCAGCTTGCAATTCTCCCGCAGGAGGAAAGCAAACAACTCAGCGTTGGGCAATTCGGGGAGGGAGCAGAGGTAAGCATCTCCCGTCACCAGCCCAGAATCTTCGTGGTAGGCCAGCTGTATAATAGCGCTACCTTGGCGAATACTCCATAGGTTGGGGCCTCTGCGCGCCATGCGTGGCGCATGGCCGGCGGTCTTGATGATGGCTTCAACGGTCGCAGATACGCCCGTCGGTTGGTAATCCTCTACCATACCCGGAAGGATAAGCTCAGAGCCACAATTCGGACAATGCCCCGTTGGGTTGACCGCTGTTTCGTAGATAACCGATTGGCAGTTGAAGCAACGGGCAGCAGCGTGCCCTTTACCGTCAGTATAGTTTTTAAGACAGGCACTGACTACCTCTATTGGTAAGCTTAGTGCTTTGCCTTTCCCCTCTTGGATGTCGTACATGTTTATGCCTACCAACTCTCCCGCAACGTTGAAAAGCGGACCGCCTGAATGGGCGGCTTCCTGCCACGCATCGTGCATGATGAAGGCAATATTATGATGCTCATGCTCTGTTTCCAGGACCTGCCCGTCACTTACCCGCAAAGCATGGCCGAAGTGCTGCCCAATAGCCGTAACCCCTTCGCCAACTGCAGGGCTAGAGGTGGCGAGCTTAAGGCTTGGCAAGTCGGGCTTATCGTCTGGTTTCAGAAAAGCCAGGTCGTAGTATTCATCGAGGTAGACAACCTTGGCCAGTTGTTCCGGAACATTGTCACTACCAATCACAACGGTCGAGTTGTCACGCACCACGTGTTCATTGGTTACCACCAGGCCATATTCTGGCAAGTATACACCAGTACCAGTACTGAAAGGGGTGGCTACCTGGAAGACGTAGGGACTTAGCATGCCGCAAAGTTAATCACTGAGTTGGAGAGTTCCGAAGTCATTAACTCACTTTCGTACCTTTGCCGCTAATGCAAAATGCTACTGAGATTTACCAAAACATTGCTGCCGAAAACGCTGAAAAAGCAAAGGTGCTTCAAAGCCGTTATGACCGCCTGGCGCTCGTTAGATTGGTGGCCTTTATTGGTTGGTTAGCGCTTCTGATTGTACTGTTCAGTAATAACTTCCTGGTAGGTTTAGTGGTGTTTGTCATCACCATCCCGTTGGTTGCGTACGGTGTGCGCAAGCATCTTAAGATTCAAAAAGAAGCGAACGAAGCGGCCGTCACGGCAGGGCTCGCGGAAGGCGAGCTACTCGCACTCAACCATGATTTTACCGCTTTTGAGGCTGGTACGAACTTCCTTGATCCGCTCCATGCTTACGCTGTGGACCTTGATGTCTTCGGTAATAATTCACTTTTTCAGTTCCTGAATAGAACCGTTACGGCTCCAGGAAGGGCCCGTTTGGCCGGTGCGCTCCTGGGGAACCATAACGAGGAAGAGGCGGCGCGGACGCGGGTGCAAAGTAAATTGATGGAGCATAGCCCCGAATGGTGTCTTCGCTTCCGAACCCTCGGCCACGACCTCAACGATGACATTAGTAATTTTGACCGCCTCCTCGGCTGGCTCCAACGCCCTGCTGTTGCTCCAACGGATTGGACGCGCATCCTCCTCTTCGTCTCCCCACTACTAACCCTCGCCTCCCTCGCCTGGATGCTTTTAATGACGCCCTGGCAACTCGGCGTTCTTGGCCTTCTTCCCGCCATTTGGTTGATCCGGAAATATCAGAAAACCGTCGAAGTTGAACATACCCAAACCGCCGCAATGGGGGATTTATTGAAAACTTACGCCGCATTACTTCACCACGCCGAAACCCGACCTGGTGGCATCACATTTACCGGAAAGCCAAAGGAGGCACTTTCCCGGCTTTCATATCTCATTGGCCAGTTAGACGTTCGCTACAATCCCTTCTCCATCTTCCTTGAAGTTGGCGGCCTTTGGAGCTTAAACAAATTACGCAAGCTGGATGCCTGGCGAGACGAACACAAAGCCAACCTTCCAGGTTGGCTCGCCGCCCTCGCCGAAACCGATGCCCTCGTCAGTTGGGCAACCCTCCGCTTCAACCATCCCGAATGGCCAGACCCCACCTTTGTGGAGGAACCAGTTGTAGAAGCTACCGGCCTTGGCCATCCGTTACTCCCGCCTAGGGGGCGCGTCTCAAACGACTTTAGCATCAATACCGACGGCCACATCCACCTCATCACGGGGTCCAATATGGCCGGAAAATCTACCTGGTTGAGAACCGTAGGGGTCAACCTCGTTCTGGCCAATGCTGGTGGCCCCGTCTGCGCTCTGCCGGAAGTTGCGCCTGATGTTACCTCCAACACGAGCGATCGCGTAGCGATCACCCCTCGGGTCTCCCCGGACACCGTCCGGGGGTTGCAAACCCCCAAAAACCTAAGCGTCTGGACCAGCATGCGCACCCAAGACGACTTAAGCGAGTCCACCTCCAGTTTCTACGCAGAACTAAAGCGCCTGAAAGCCATCATCGAAGCCGTCAGTAGTCCGGATCAGGAAGTGTTTTTTCTCCTCGATGAAATATTAAAAGGGACAAACTCCCGCGATCGACACACCGGTAGCCGTGCCCTCATTCGTCAACTCATCCGCGAACGAGGGGCTGGCATCATCGCTACCCATGACCTAGAATTGGGAGCCCTGGAAGCCGAGCCCGGAAGCCGGGTCGAAAACTTTGCTATGGAAGTGCAAGTCTCTCCTTCCGGAGACCTTGTCTTCGATTATAAACTTCACCCCGGAGTCTGCCAAAGCTTCAATGCTACTGCACTTATGGCCCGCATGGGTATTGATATTCCGGAAGAGGAAATAAGCCTGCGCCACAACTAGTTCAGGTTGCAGATTGCAAGTTGTGTACCTTGCAACCAGCAACCTGCAACCTGCAACCTGATAACCTGATAACCTGATAATATGAAAATACTAGTCACCGGAGGTACCGGTTACATCGGCTCACACACTATCGTTGACCTGATCGAGAACGGCTTCGAGGTCGTCTCAGCTGACAACTTCCACAACTCCCACCCTTCTACACTCGACGGCATTGAAGCCATCACTGGCGTGCGGGTAAAGAATTACGAAGTAGACCTTGCGGACCGTGCTGCCGCCCTAGCGATATTTGATCAGGAGAAATTCGATGGTGCCATCCATTTTGCGGCATATAAACTAGTAGGCGAAAGCGTCGACAAACCGCTTGAGTACTACCGCAATAATGCGAATAGCTTACTTAATGTTATTGAAGGCCTGCGCAACCAGGGGAGTAGTAATCTGGTATTCTCCAGCTCCTGTTCTGTATATGGTAATGCGGATGAGCTGCCGGTAACCGAAGCCACGCCTCGTAAAGAAGCAGAGAGCCCCTACGCCCTCACCAAGCAAATGGGAGAAGATATGATCTCCGATTACTGCAAGGCAATGCCAGACTTCAAGGCCGTACTTCTGCGCTATTTCAACCCTGCCGGAGCGCATGAAAGTGTCAAGATTGGCGAAGACCCCAGCAACCCCGCTACCAGCCTTGTGCCAGTGATTACCCAAACTGCCGCAGGGAAACGAGGAGGAATGAAGGTCTTTGGCACAGACTACGACACCCGCGATGGCAGCTGCATCCGAGACTACATCCATGTACAAGACCTGGCCCACGCACATACCCTCGCCCTGCGCTACGTAATGGCCAGGAAAGGAACGAATAACCCTTCTCTATTCAATCTTGGAATTGGTGAAGGCCTTACGGTTCTGGAGGCCATTAACGCCTTCGAGAAAGTCAGCGGTGTAAAGCTCAACTACGAACTTGGCCCGCGCCGCGCCGGTGACGTCGTCGCCGTTTATGCTGACCGTAGCTTAGCCACCAGCGAACTTGGCTGGGAACCTTCCCGAGGAGTAGAAAAAATAATGCAGACAGCTTGGGCCTGGGAGCAGAGTTTGTAGTAAATAGTTTGTAGTGTATAGTGCTGCCGCAAGAACCGTTCGTGGCGCTGCGCTTGCTCACCCAAGGCGAAGCCCCACGAACGAAGTGAGCATCTATATTCCCACGGGCGGAGCACTACCCGCTATAAACTACCCACTACCCACTATATTTGTCCTCATGCTCTTCCAACCTTCCTTG
>CAYPIM010000208.1:0-7033 GCA_964410795.1 uncultured Lewinella sp.
GTTACCTGGCCGATCAGGATTTCGTCGCCGATGGTTAGGATGTATGCTTTCATGGGGGAAAGGGTAAGGGGGGAAGGGGGGAAAGGAGTAAGGGAGTAAAGGAAGGGCGGCAAATGTAAGGACAAAAGAGGCGCGGCCGCAGGTGCAAAGAAGGTTTTAAGAACAAGACTTGCTCCAAAAACTTTCTTTGCACCTGCGGCCGCGCCTATAAACAGGAGTTATTCCGAACGTTGGTTACTGAATAACGATCCGCTTGGTCATGCTGAGTCCGCTTTCCGTCTGGATGCCGTAGAAATAGAGCCCTGCGGAAAGGTCCGCAACGTTCACTTCTTCCTGGTAGGTTCCGGCTGGCTGACGTCCTTTCACGACGCGCTTGAGCTGACGGCCGTTGAGGTCGTAAAGCTGGATGGTTACTTCCCGGCTTTGGTCGAGGCTGTAAGGAACGGTGAAGGTACCGCTGGCGGGGTTCGGGTAGGCATCGTTGAGGCGAATACTGAGGTCTTCGGCTTGGGTGACACTAACCACGCCATCGTCTTCGAAGGTCAGGATGGAGAAGTTCAGGTCCGAACCAAAAGTCGTGACAGCACCATTATTAATGGTAAAAGTACTCCCTCCTGGGTACGGATCACCATTGAAGCCAAAGATGTTATCAGTCTGTTCACCAACTGCGGTAATGGAGAAGGAGTAAGTTTCTCCGTCCAGGACATTAAAGCTACTGAACAGCGGAACCAAGTGATCTCCTGCTCCTTCGATTTTAACCGTTTGGCTGTAGTCTGCCCCAAGCGTATTGTCTCCTTTGTTCAGGTCGATACGGACTTCCTGGAGATTCCCCTGCTCGGTATTGAACCGGATGTGGGATACCCGGCCATTTTTACAAGCCGTAAAGCTCTGCCCCACACTAATGGCTGAACTGCTGTTGAAAAACGCATTGGTTTCTGGCTGGTCGATCAGGCAGGTCATTTCCGCAATGGTTATCGCGAAGAATTGGTCTGAACCAAAAACGGTCGCTACTCCACCTTCAGTAAGAAAGGTCGCTCCATCGGGGTAAGGGTTTCCGTTAAAGCCGGCAAGTCTTGCAGCTATGCCGTCGGCACCAGCATCGAGTGATAGCACGCTGAAGGAGAACGTCTCACCTGCCATTACGGGGAAAGGCGTATTTAAAGTTACGTGTTGAGTGCCAACCGTTGAGGAGGTAAAATCTTGGGTATAGCCCGGGGTGAGGGTATTGCCTCCCGCTGAAAGTTGAAGGCGAAAACTAGAAGCCGTGCGCTCAGTGAACTTGAATTCAAGTTCAGTAATGGCTCCCGTAGTACAAGGCGTGAAGCTTTGCCCCAATGCCCTAACGTTATTAATGTTGCCAAACGCATTGTCTTCCCGCTGTACGAGTGTGCAGGCTGCGGGCAGGACGCTGACCGAAAACTGGAGATCAGCGGCACTAAAAACAGTTGCCACTCCCCCGATTATGTTAAAGAGGACTCCACCAGCATACGGATTACCGGACGCGCCTCGCAATACAGCTGAGACATCTTCCCCACTAACCCCCACCAGGCTAAAGGCGTAGGTCTCTCCGTCAGTAACGGGAAATGGCGTATCCAGAAGGACAACAACTTCCCCATCTTCCTGTACATCAAGCTGCTGGGTGTATTCGCGCGTCAAGGTGTTTTCTCCAGCAGACATATTGAAGGTTAATTCTGTAGTCTCAAGGTCGGTTAGGTTCAACACCACCTGGGTAACAACGCCGTCTCCACAAGCGATAAAGGATTGCCCCACTGCTTCGGTAAAGCTGATAGGGGCGGTTCCATCACCCAAGGACTGAGAAATGTAGCAAGGCTGGGCCAAAAGAGCCGTACCCGCAAATAAGAGGGTAGCTGTTAGCCAAAGGCTAACTGTGTTTTCATTAGGGAAATCATATCGTGTTGAATTGAGCGATAAAAAAGAATATTGTTATTAAGGGACGAGAAAATCATAAACCATGATTTTTGACCGCCTCTAAGAAGCACAATGCTACCCAGATTCTTTGGTTTCATCACATGCTCAACAGTATAAAGCGTAGAAAACCACGTAGAACTACGCATACAAACGCGTAGTTCTACGTAGTAGGGTGTTTCGTTTGACGGGGTATTACCGCAACGATTTCGGAATGGCTTTGCTCGCTCCGCTCGTAACCTCACCCCCGGCCCCTCTCCAAGGGAGAGGGGAGCAAATCATAGTTTGGGGCAAAGCCAAGAGTTGTACCGTACTATTAGCGGCAAACGGAAAACCTGAGCTTGACAGACCACTAGTGGGCCAGCCTTAGTTCCTTTACTTTCTCACTACAAGTTCTTCCCGGTCCGGCCCGGTAGAGACCATGCTCACCCGCGTACCGAGTTTTTCTTCCAGGAACTTGACGTAGTCAATACATGGAGCGGGCAGGTTAGCTTCTTCCTTCACGCTGGTGAGGTTAGCATTCCAGCCTGGCACCGCCGTATAGACGGGCTTGTAGTTCTCATGCACGAGATCGAAGGGGAGTGAGTGGCTGATGGTACCTTCCACATCATAAGCATCCGCGACCTGGAGGGTCTCGAAGTTGTTCAGCACGTCTACTTTAGTGACCACCAGTTGGGTCACACCGCTGAGCATAATGGTGTAGCGGAGCTGCACCAGATCGATCCAACCACAGCGGCGGGGCCGCCCGGTGGTAGCGCCAAACTCATGGCCTTCTTTACGCAAAAATTCGCCCGTTTCGTCTAGCAGTTCGGTGGGGAAAGGGCCGCCGCCAACGCGGGTACAGTACGCTTTGGTAATACCGATTACTTCGCCAATTTGCTGCGGAGCAATGCCGAGGCCGGTGCATACGCCTGCGGTGATGGTATTGGAACTGGTCACGAAGGGGTAGGTACCGAAGTCGATATCCAGCATAGAGCCCTGTGCACCTTCCGCGAGGACTTTCTCGCCGCGCTTGATCGCGTCGTTGATCCAGTATTCTCCGTCGACAAATTCGAGCTGTTGCAAGCGCTCAACGGCTTTGAACCAGGCCTTCTCTTCGGCATCCAGGTCAAACTGAATGAAGGGATAAAGGCCGACAAGTTGCTTGTGCTTTTCCTTCAACTCATCGTACCGCTCTTTAAAATCGGGGGCTTCGATGTTGCCGACGCGCAGGCCGTTGCGGCCGGTCTTGTCCATATAAGTGGGGCCGATGCCTTTAAGGGTAGAGCCGATTTTGCGGTCGCCCTTGGCGTTCTCGCGGGCAGCATCCAGCAGCCGGTGGCTCGGCAGGATGAGGTGCGCCTTGCGCGCAACAAATAGGCGGCCAGCGTAGTCTACACCAGCGGCGTCCAGCTTGTCCAACTCCTTACTAAGTGTAATCGGATCAATGACCACACCGTTGCCGATAATGTTCTTCAAGCCCGGGCGAAAGATTCCGGAAGGCACCGTGTGGAGCACAAACTTTTTGCCATCAAAAATAAGGGTGTGCCCTGCGTTCGGACCGCCCTGAAAGCGGGCGATAATATCGTATTGAGGGGCAAGAACATCAACAATTTTTCCTTTGCCTTCGTCTCCCCACTGGAGACCTAAGAGTACGTCTACGGCCATTATATATCGGCTTTATGCGGAGGTGCCGGGGTATTCCGGGGGTCGTCCGCGAAAACGTACGCAAAGGTAACCGGTTTATGGCAATGTAGTAGGGTAGTTTTGTAGTAATGTAGTACGGTAGTTTGGTGGTAATGTAGTCGCTGCCGCATGGAGCAGGAGTAATAGGCGTTACATTGCTACCGCACAAGGAGGCATAAAGACACAACATCTATACAATGTGCGGTAGCACGCCACACCTATAAAGTGCGGAGCGTACTACACTATTACACGACTACCATACTACATTACTACACAACTACCGTACTACACTACTACCTGGCAGCGCCCGTCGCCATATAAGCCCGCAATTCTTCTAGCTGAAGGTCCGTCATTCGTTCCTTAGTGTAATGGGGCATGTAGGCACGTTTGCCGGGGATGGGGCTCGTGCCGTAACGGGCAACCTGATAAGTGGAGTAGCGCGTGTAGCGCGGGAAGTGCTTGGTAAGGTAAGACCAGTGGTCTTCCGCATCGGCAATTTCGAAAAAGCTATAGCGGCGGTTCTCATGACAATGAAGACAAGCTCGTTGAAACAGGGTCTTACCGTTGGCTACATCCGGCTCTGCGGTTATGGGATAGCCCGCTTTCCGGTCTTCCGGAGGATAGAGGAAGGTAGCCGGACTCGCAATCAGGTAATTCTTTTTGAGGTCAGTAATCACTCCGGCGGCGGCAGATTTTTCTGCAATGGCATTGTTGATTCGTTTTACGGTGGGCGCGCCTTCGGGCAGGTCTTTAAGCTTCAGGCCAATGGTGTGCAGGTAGGTTAGAACCGACTCCATTTCCACCTCATCAAGCGGTTCTCCCTGGGCGCACTCGGTGGCGCAGAGTTGGATGGCGCCGCGCAGGTCCTGGCGGGCTGCTTTCACCAAATCACCATACTTTTTTTCGTAATCGTCATTATAATACTGCTCACGATTTACCGCTCCCCAGAGGGTCGTTCCCGGAAGAAAAGGCAGGTCGTTTGCTTCGGCATAGGCCAGGCGGGCGGTAGGGTCAGCTACTGCAAGTACGGGGTCTTCCTGCACCACATTATGGCAGCTGGTACACTTAAAGTGGGCGGATTGCTTACCGCCTCCGGCCAATCGGCCTTCCAGAACGATTTGCCGACCGAGGGCTTCTGAAGTGCCTTCTACTGGCCGGACCATAATGTCCGCCCGCTCTGGCGCTCCGAGGGAGCGCATCACTTCGTAGAGCGAAGTATCTGCATCAACTACGGGCAGCACGTCTGGTCTGCCGGTCAGGGCCAGTACGGCCAGAAGGATGATTGGAAGGATATATTTCATTGCTCTTTTAACTTTAACTGCACCTGCGCTCTCGCCCGAAAAATTCAACTAATCGTGGGCACCTTATGACTATGTGACTACAAATTAAACCATCGGGAGATCGTAAAGCCCATCCGGAACTCTCCGTCTCCCCAGTTCGTGATGGTGTACGGGATGTAGTCTGTCTCGTAAAGACCGGTAGCGTTGGTAAAGTTGAGTTGAAAGACATGGCCTCCGGTGTCCCATTCCAGGCCAAAGCCCATCGGGATGCTGTAGCCATTATCACTGGTGACGGTGTTGCTGAAGGGCACCGTTGCGTCGGCCACCAGGGCCATAACGCGGGAAACCTGGTAGCGCGCCGCGCCACCGAGGCTGAAGATCGTGTTTTCCCCCGCAAAAGGTACCAGGTTCCGATGGGTTACGCCTGGAATCAATTGGATGCTGAGGCCTTTCATTTTCTTGGCCAGCACCAGGCTGCCGTTAAAAGCCATCCGGTGAGCGAACTTTGGGAAACTTTGAATCAGGTCTACGTTGTCTTCAATCTTTTGGGCCGTGCTCATGGTAGTAGTGCCAACAATTGTGGCGGAAAAAGGGAAGCCTTCAGTTTCCTGGTGCAGAAAGCGGAGTTTCGCCACCAGGTTGAGGTTTTGGCGCAGGCCGGAATTTCCTTCCGGAGTTCGGCCGGAGCCCTTTGCCCGGTAAAGCCCGACGTTGAAATTATCGGTAAAACCGTACTCTCCACCGATGGAAACATCTTCGGCCGTTTCCAGCCCGTAGAAGGTTTTGAAGCCGCCGTTGTCACCAAACATATCGCCAAAGCGATGGCTGATCCTGATGTCGAGTTTACCTTTCGGTAGGGTTTCCACGCTGTGTACGTTTACCACGCGGGTGTCCTTGAAGGTTCGGTACACCCGTTCCCGCTGAGCAGAGAGGGAACAGGAGCAAATGAGTAGGAAAATTAAAAGTCTCATATTATTGTTGAGATTAGGCCGGGGTGGCGGCTGTAATGTTCTTGATGTCTTGAAACAGTGTAGCGAAGAGTGCTTACGGCAGCGACTATTTGACTATCTGACTACTTGGCTAACTACGGGCGCGGCCGCAGGATGCAAAGATAGTTTCAGGCATAGCATCCATAGGAATAGTGGGTAGCACCTCGCTATTGTTCTGGGTATCCTGCATCCAGCCAGCAGGTGATGATCATTAGTTGTTCAGGAGTTAGGTCTTCAGCACGGCCCTCCGGAGCGTAATTTGGTGGCATTCCAACGTTGGGATCGTCTTTACTGGAGATTACGCGCTGCCGAAACAGGCCGCTTTCCAGGCTGGGCAGCAGGCCTTGATAACTGTCGTAGACCCCCGGAGCTCCTCCCAAATGACAGCCGCTGTAAGCACAGGTTTGCTCTACAATTTCCCGGACATCGGCTTCATATGTTGGTGTTACCCCATCACAAGGCAACGCGACAGGTTCGGGCAAAGCATCGCTGGTACAAGCATCTGAACTTATGATGGTACAAAACAGTAGGCCTAGAAGCCAGAATTTTTTCATAAGTGTTGATTCTTTAGTAGCATACTCTAATGCTTTGCCAACAAAAAGGGTTGCTTAATTGTAGATAAGTTCGGCTGTATAGGCAGCCGGGTGACAAATCTACGTTATTCGGACCGGTCCAGTTTTGCAGCTTCCTTACAACAACGAATAAAAACAACAATATGTACCCCGTTGAACTAACAATTCCTATGGCGAAGGACCTTACCTCCTTTGGTTTCACTGGTCTAACAAACGCTGACGAAGTAAACGCCGCGCTCGGTGCTACCGAAGGCACTGCCCTTCTGGTTGTCAATTCTGTATGTGGCTGTGCGGCAGCAAACGCTCGTCCTGGTGCGAAGATGGCTACCCATAACGATAAGAAGCCTGACAATCTCTACACCGTATTTGCAGGTGTTGACCGCGAAGCCGTAGCTACCGCTCGTGAGCACCTGTTGCCCTACCCTCCCAGCAGCCCCGCCATTGGTTTGTTCAAAGACGGACAACTCGTTCACTTCCTTGAACGCCATCACATCGAAGGCCGCTCAGCTGAAATCATCGCTGAAAATTTGAAGATGGCTTTTGATCGCTTCTGTTAGGGAGTTGGGAGTAAAGGAATAAGGGAGTAAAGGAATAAGGGAGT
>CAYPIM010000208.1:7133-9461 GCA_964410795.1 uncultured Lewinella sp.
GGGAGTAAAGGAATAAGGGAGTAAAGGAATAAGGGAGTCGCTACCGCGAGTACCGTTCGCAGCGCTACGCTTGCTCACCTAACGCGAATGAGTAAAGCGAAATGAGTAGTACCTGCGGTAGCGGCTCCTTACTCCCTTATTCCTTACCCCCTTACTCCTTACGCCCTTATTAACCCTTAAATAACACCTGACACCAGCACAAACCTGGCCATTCCACGTTTACCTATTTGTAAACCAATGCCACTTTCTGTGCAACTCTTCATTTTTCTTTCCTTCTACATTTTTTCTTCCGCCCCGCAGAGTGTCAGTTTGCAGGTAAGCTCCACTGCCGAGCAGACCGGAGAGATTCACCTTGCCGTTTATGCCAGTGCCGAAGGATATGAAGCAGATCGCACCATAATCGGTGCCGTGAAGTCCTTTGACCGTGAAAATGTTTTCTTCGACGTTATACTCCCCTCTGCCGGCGACTATGTAATTTCTGGTTACCACGACGTCAATGGAAACGGGAAACTCGACTTTAACATGATGGGCATCCCTAAAGAACCTTATGGTTTCGTAAACCCGCCCTCCAATAAATGGAGAGCCCCCAGTTTTGAAGACATCGCTACGACCGTCAATGCCGGAAGATTAGAAGCCCGACTGGAGTTTAAGCGCTGGAAAGAATATTAAGGGACGGGAAGTAATGCTCGTTCTTTTGCGAGAAGCCCTTCGCCCTACTGCAAAAATCGGGCCAACTCCCCAACCTTAGCCTTAGCCAGGTGTTCCTCGTTGCAGAACCCAACGAAATTCATGCTCGGTCAATCCCAGAATACTTCCCTTAACCAGTCGTTCAGCCCGCGGCAAATTCAGCTCATGCAGCTGCTACAGCTGCCGGTGATGGAGCTCGAACAGCGGATCAAAGAAGAACTGGAAAAAAACCCGACCCTGGAAGAAGCCCGCCCCGGCGATAATGACTCTCCTGACAAACAGGAAGAGTTCGAAACCAAAGGAGCCGACGAGCGCAACTCAGAATACGACGACGATTACTTCCAGCAGTATATGGAAGATGACCCTGGGAGCTACCAGCAAAAGGCTGGCGCAGATATTGACGACTACGCTGCACCAGGGAGTTATACCGCCGACGAGACCTCCTTCTTCGAATACCTTATGGATCAACTGATGAGCCTTGAATTTGAAAGCCATCAGGAAATCCTTATTGGTAAGCAGATCATTGGCAACCTCAACGACGATGGATACCTGGGACGCACCCTAAGCGCCATCTCCGATGACCTGCTCATCAATTACCACCTCGACGTTCAGAAATCGGAAATCGAGCGTGTGCTAAAGATCGTCCAAACACTCGAGCCCGCAGGCCTCGCCGCCCGTGACCTTCGCGAATGTCTCCTCCTTCAATTGGACAGCAAGATTGAAGACGGCGAAGACCTCGACATTATGGTCTACGCCGACCTCATCCTGGCCCGGACGATCATCCGTGAGCACTTCGAACTCTTCACCAAAAAGCATTACGATAAGCTCCGGGAAAAACTAGACGTGGACGAAGACGAACTTCGCGACGCCCTCGCCGAAATTCTCCGCCTTAATCCTAAGCCTGCCTCCGGACTTATGGGCGCTGCGGGCGGCCGGGCCGCCCAGGCTGTGGTACCAGACTTCATCCTCAACATGATCGACGGGAAGTTCCGCCTCCAGCTCACCGCGCGCAACGCGCCGGACCTGCGGGTGAACGACCACTACCAACAAATGCTGGCTGAATACCGGCGCAAGCAAAAAGAAGCAGGAAAACTATCTACCGCACAGAAGCAAGCCGCGGGTTTCATCCGACAGAATATCGACTCGGCCACCTGGTTCATCGAAGCCATCCAGCAACGGCAACAGACCCTTTTCAGCGTAATGCACGCCATCCTTCGCTACCAGGAAGGCTACTTCAAAACCGGAGATACCGCCATGCTCCGTCCCATGATTCTGAAAGACATCGCCGAAGTGACCGAGCTAGACATCAGTACCATCAGCCGGGTTGCCAACAGCAAGTATATCCAGACCGATTTCGGCACCTTTTCCCTGCGCGAGTTCTTCAGTGAGGGCATGACCAACCAGGAAGGCGAAGAGGTCAGCACCACTCAGATCAAAAAAGTATTGGGCGAGATCATCGCCGCCGAAAACAAACGTAAACCCCTTGCTGACGGTAAGCTCCAGAAAGCCCTCGCCGAAGCTGGCTACGAAATTGCCCGGCGTACCGTGGCCAAGTATCGGGAACAATTGGGGCTGCCGGTGGCGAGGTTGAGGAAGGAGCTATAGATTGACAGATGTGATAGGGGGTAGATTGATAGGCTA
>CAYPIM010000209.1:0-9453 GCA_964410795.1 uncultured Lewinella sp.
GCTCCAATTGCCTGTGGTGTCGGCTTTGAGCAAGCAGTTTTGCTAAAGAGAAAAGCTGTAGGTAAATTAAAAGTTGATTTCAGCACTGGATTTATGGCTAGTTTTGGAAATGAGCGTTTTTTTGACCAGCAAGCCACTTTCCGAAAAATGAGTGATAGTACTTCAGTTGTGGACATTGGCCCAAAGCCCTCCGTATTGCTTTCAATTGGTGCCTTCGCACATATTTACAAGCGTACCGGGAATAAAGTCAACTTTGCACTTAGCCCTGGGATAAGCACAACTACAAGCCTAGAAACGGTGAACTTGCATTTAGGAGGCTCTTTACTGTATGGCTTTCGTGACCGGCTAATAATTACGACTGGCCTTACCTTCAGGCAAGCGACTCTTTTTGACGATACAAACCTCTCGCTGGATGAAGAGCATTCAACCGGGCTTCTGCCCGATGCTCCACCTACTAAAAAACTATTTCCCCAGACTGGAGTCTTTTTTGGGTTGTCTTATAATTTATCCCGACCTAAGACTGAGTGATGATATAAACTGGTTCTCCAGCTTGGTAGGTGATCGGAATCTCTTAGCTGAATAAAGATTTATTAGGGAGGTGAAAAGTAAGTATGCGGGAATTGATTTTACCTACAGGTGGAAGTTTTATCATTTCAAGCTCTCACCAAGCAGCCCGTTCATTACCCGCCCAACCTCTTTCTTAGCACCAGAGGTATTGCTCATCACCGCAACGACTAGCTTTTTGCCCGGAACTAAGAGTAGGAAAGAGCTGCACCCCAGCTGCTCGCCGTTGTGCCCAAAAACCTTGCCGCCTTCGGCGTAGAGGTACCACCCCATACCATAGCCATTGTCCTCCGTTTTTAGGCCGCTGTCGGTAGTCATTTGCTGCAGACTTTCCGGTGAAATGAGCTTGTGGCTAAGGATAGCCCGCCCAAAGTGAAGGAGATCTTCTACGGTAGACTGAATGCCGCCGCCCGGAATACGGTCACTGTGGTTGGCAAATTCGATAGCTTTGATTTTGCCCGGTTTCTTCTGGTGGTAGATGTTAGACCGGCCCGGTGTTGGCTGTTTGAATTTTTCTACAGAAGTGTTGTGCATGCCCGCTGGTTCCCAAACGTTGGTACGGAGGAAATCTTCATAGCTACTGCCGGATGCTTTTTCTATTACCGCGCCTAAGACTGTATAGCCAAAGGTGGTGTAGCTATAACCTTTGCCCGGGATAAATAGTAATTCATCATTGATGAATACCTGCATAGCCGCAGTGAAAGAAGGGTAGTCTGTTTCGTTGTTGCGCTCCTTATTGTTGCCGTAACCCCGAAATCCAGCAGCGTGCTGCAGTACGTGGCGCACGGTGATGCTCGCCTTAATGCCGTCTTTGAACTCCGGTAGGTAGTCGGCCACTTTGTCGTCAAGCTTCAGCTTGCCTTGTTCTACGAGTTGGAGGATGGCAATGGCCGTCATCGGTTTAGCGATGGAAGCGGTTCGGCCGATGGTTTGGGGCGTGTAGGTATTGCCTTGCTCTTGGTCTGCATCTCCCCTTTGTCCGATCCAGTGAAGGCTATCGGCCTTCATGACGCCGGCAGCAATGCCTACGCAGTGTCCGTTGTCTACGGCGTCGTTGAGGAAGGCCTGAGCATTATCTGCCAGCTTAGCAGATTGAGCATATGGTGAGACGGAGAGGCTAAAGAAAAGAACGATGATCAGTAGAATACGCATGGGGAACATTATTTTGATGTTGACCCAAAAGTAGGAGGGCTTGCCGCCCAAAACCTAGTGTTTACAAGGTCTAGGGACGAAAGCCAGGCTGGTAGGGACGGAATTACACCTCGCTTTTTAAGGCGTTCTCTAATTCTGACCGATAGGTTTTGCTGACCGGTACCTCCGTAGCGTGAAACAAGGCGCTATTGGTCCCCGCCCACCGAATGAAGTGTCGGGAGTTGACGAGATAAGACCTATGTGTCCGCAGGAGATCCGGAACTTGAACGGCTATATTGGACAACGTAGTTCGCAGGAGCTGTTTCTGGGGTTTTCCGTCAACGAGGTAATGCACTTCAACGTAGTTCTGTGCACTGGTGATGTAGATCAGGTGCTGAGGGAGCAGGTGAAGAACATCGTTACGGTTGTCTCCGCGCAGGGCGATGAGCTCGGGTTCCCGAATGCGCTCAACTACCTTTTGCCCCCGACTAATGAACCAGCGGCCACTGATTAGCAAGAAGCTTAGCAACAGCACGGTAGGCAAAAAGATACTGGCAACAAACTGCCCGAAGTTGGCTTCGCCCCGCAACCAATCTGACCGGTAGTAGGCAAAGCAAAGCAATAATGCCAGGCAGTAGGAAATGAGGACGATAACTCCCTCCAAAACAACATTCCAGCGTTCAGTCTTCTGGTAGATCCAATTTTGCAGGGCTACGGCAGGTATATAGGCCAGGACAAACAGCAACCCGTACGGACTAAGTAGGACGAGACGGCCCCTCAGCGTAAGGTCACTTGTGTCAAAAGGAGCGGCGACTACCAAGAACACGACCAGCCAGAGACCGATGATGGCGGCCAACCAGAGGTGTGGCCGCCATCTCGTAGTGCAGGGTAGGAGGGGGATACTCATTTCTGGTAGAGAGCTGATTTAAGGCTTTAGCCCTTCCTCCGTAAATAAGGCATCGAATTCATCATCAGAAGGCCTTGGTGCGTCCGCAGAAACGATGTTTCCGGCAGGGTCGATGAGTATGAAGCGGGGAATGCCGTTAATCTTATATTCCTGAGGAAAGGAGGATTGCCATGCGTTATCGGCCAATAACTGAACTCCGCCCAGTTCTTTATTGTCTACCATGCCGCGCCATTTTTCTTCGTCTTCCAAGTCGTCGATGGAGATGCTGACAAACTCTACGTTGGCATCGTGGTACTTTTTTTCTTTCTCTTTCAGGGATGGAATCTCACCAATGCACGGGCCACACCAGGTTGCCCAGACGTCTACGTAAACGTATTTGCCCCGCAGGTCTTCGAGCTTTGTCTTTCCTCCTTTGTGGTTTTCATAGTCGAAGGTAGGAGAAGGCTTTCCTTTCATCAGGCTTTGGTAAGCTTCGTACTGCTCGTTCATCTTCGCGAGGTGACCCGGATCGGTGGAGTACTTTCTAAAGAAGGCCATTTGGTCTTCAAGTTTATCGTTGGGCGAGATCATGTACTGCAGATTACCAAAAAGCATCGCGTTGCGAATGTTGCCAGTGGGCATGGCCGCTATTTTGTCCATAAAAATCTGCTCGTAATTGCCCGTAGTGTCCATGTTCATGCTCAAGTTGAATTCTGATTCTACGAGACTGGCATAGGCAGGGTTGTTCGCAAATTTGTCCTCATCCTTCAGGTCTACGCCAGCAAGAGGGTCCTTCAGGTCAGCGGGCAGGGTAGCAGCCTCTTTTTGTGTGTAGGGAGGGTAGAGGAATTTGAATTCCTTAAGTTGGAAGTCAATGCCCTCCTGCTCCATGTCGGTTACCGTTGCGGGCAAAGTGGTGCTGGCAAGGTGCTCCTGGAACTTGCCCTTGGCGGTCTCCAGAGCGATGAGGAAAGAGTCTGGTTCCATCCCGAAGAGCGACCGCATAGAAAGGTGCTCTCCCCGAATACTATCCTTTTCCTGGAAATAGCTCGCGACAAGCTGTTGCTGCTGGTCTGCGAAAGCACCCTTTTGCATAAAAGTCTCGGCGTCTCCGTTAATGCTGATGGTTGCGCCCGGTTTCAGGTAGGTTTTTATACCTTGCCAGCCACTTTTAAAGGTGTAAAGCCCTTCCTCCGTAATCATCAGCGTGTCGCTTACTTTGCCATCGATGATGTCAATTTGTTTCTCGTAAGATGGGCCTTGGACCGTAAATTTTGTGTCTTCTTCAATACCGGTGATCGTGGCTTCAAGGTTGGTGATGGGCATCGGTTCCTGGCAGGAAGACAGGAAGATGGCAAGAACAAGAAAGGTTAGAATGCGCATAGTGTGTGTTGGTTTTATGCTGTCAAATGTAAGCAAAATTAGGGGCGTTTTTTTGGCGGGGCCGCAGGTGCAGGGTTTGGTTAAGGAGATTGTCTTGCTGCATACCAAGCTCTTGCTACAATGTCTTTTCTTTTCCCTATTTTGAAGCTGGAAAATCAAGACCTAACCGTCTGAAAAACATACTTAAATGACAAAGCTATACCTACTAATAACCCTCCTCTGCACCTGCGTCCTCGCCCAAATGGACGCCCAGGAAGCGGTAAATGAAGAGATCAATACCATCATCCGGAAGCACGGCCTGGACCAGAGCCAAGCCATGGAAATTGCCGGCTGGATGACGGACGTCTATGGCCCGCGCCTGACCGGATCGCCGATGCTGGACAAGGCGACCGACTGGGCGCAAAAGACACTGAATGAATGGGGAATGAAGAACGTTCACCTCGAAGAGTGGGGCCCGTTCGGTACGGGTTGGGAGATGTCCCATTTCGAAATGCACGCCTCCAGCCCGAGTTACTGGCCCTTGATTGCCTATCCGAAAGCTTGGTCGCCTTCGGTAAAAGGAACCGGCAGCGTGGTCTATATGGCTGCTGAAACGGTGGAAGATCTCGAAAAATACCAGGGGAAGTTGAAGGGGAAGTTCGTCCTGCTAGATACGATCCGCGAAGTAAAGGAAATCTGGGAACCGAACGCCAAACGCCACGACGCGGAAAGCCTGCTCGGGATGGCCAACGCCGGTGTCCCGACGCCCCGTCCGCGCCGCAATTACAGCCTGAGTGCCCGTGGTTTCCGAACCGCCCTTTGGAAAATGATGGAAGACGAAGAGCCAATCGCCATCCTGGACCGGAGCTATAAGGGCGATCACGGAACAGTCTTTGTTTCCAGTGCCCGTACGGCCGAGGGGCGCTCGCGCGAAAAGGGCAAGAAAGTAGTGCCGCAAATGACGGTCGCCGTAGAACACTACAACCGCATCCTCCGTAACTTGCAGCGTGGCATCGACGTTCAACTGAGCATCGACCTCCAGGCCAGCTATACCAACCCGGACGAGATGGAGCACAACATCATTGCCGAAATCTCCGGCACGGACCTCAAGGACGAGGTCGTCATGTTTGGCGCCCACTTCGATTCCTGGCACACCGCCACCGGAGCGACCGACAACGGCGCGGGCTCCACCGTGATGATGGAAGCCGCCCGTATCCTACTGGAAACCATCAAGGAAAGCGGCGTGCAGCCCCGGCGCACCCTCCGCCTCGCGCTGTGGACCGGCGAAGAGCAGGGCCTGCTCGGCTCCCGTGGTTATGCCAAGGAGCATTTCGCCGTCTTCCCGCCCGACAGCTACACGCCGCAAAGCCTGAAACCAGCGCAGAAAAAGGTCTCTGCCTATTACAACCTCGACAACGGAACGGGCAAAATCAGGGGCGTTTACCTGCAGGGCAACGAGGGCGTTGCGCCCATTTTCCGCGCCTGGTTAGCCCCTTTCAAGGACCTGGACGCCAGCACCCTCAGCCTCAGCAATACCGGAGGAACGGACCACCTCACCTTTGATGCCGTCGGCATCCCTGGTTTCCAGTTTATTCAGGAGCCAATGGCCTATTTCGCCCGTACCCACCACTCCAACATGGATAACCTGGACCACCTCTCGGAAGCAGACCTTTCCCAAGCTGCTACGATCATTGCTTCTTTTGTTTTTCATACTGCTATGCGAGAAGAGATGTTGCCGCGGAAGGCTAGTAAGGTGGAGGAGGAGTGATAGTTGTGCTAGTATTACACTTTTTCAGAGGTGAGTCCGTTAATTTCTTTCGTGTAGAAAGATGCAAGGTCGAATTAAAAATGATATTCATGAGACTTCTATTAGTATTGTTTCTCCTTGCGAATGTACATTTCTCTTTTGGACAGTCAGGTCCGAATAAGGTAGAATTGATAGATGGCAAAGTGGTTATGAATGATATATCTATTAACCGGAATTCAGATATAGCTTTAATAACAAACATACTTAGTAAACCTTCAAGAGTAAAAAGAAGAACAGAAAAGAACTTTGCGACTAAGGAGAAATCAAAATGGGTTGATTATTATTACGACGACTACGGTATAAAGATCTCCAAAGCGGCTGATTCAGGTGAACTTATTACGATGAAGTTGTCTTTTGAGCGTATAACAAAAAAAGATCCAAAGGGTACTTATACTGGTTCAATTTGGATTGATGGGATCAACTTTGACCCTAGCTCTAGAGAATCGGAACTCTATAAACTACTTAGCGAATACTCAATAAGAGAGGTATTAAGCTTGTACATAGTAGGAAGAAATGACTTCACCTTCTTGATGACCTATAAATATGGAGGAAATGGCGTGAAAGATTTTAAGTTCGCATTTAAATAGGCTGATTTGTGTATGAACTCGTTTAAAGTTTTCTGAGCTGGCCGCTCTGCAGGCATGATGATCTCTACTTAGGCGCGAAATCCGGAACTTAGCCATAGCTAAGTGAGGAATTTCGTAGCGACGGTAGAGGTTATCACGCCAAGGATAAAGTCGCGAACGGAAACCTTAAACGAGTTCTATGTCTATTAATGCAGTATCGATTTTTTGTAGGCCAAATAAGCTGAACGCAACTTTATACGTGTCTAAAACGTATATCTATACGTAAAGTGAAGCCTAATGGATAAGAAACTAACACTCAGCCTAAACGGAACAGTAATAGATAAGGCAAAAGAGTACGCGCAAAGTAACGGTGTAAGTCTCTCAAGAATGATTGAGAACTACTTGGCATTACTTACTAATACTGAAGAAAATGAAGAGGAGGTTTTCTCCCCAACGGTGAATCGCCTGGTAGGTTCATTGACCTTGCCTGATGACTTCAGTTTTAAGAGCGATTATACTGATTACCTATCAGAAAAATACAAATGAGAAAGCTGTTCATCGACACAAACATCGTTCTTGACTTATTAGCAAGGAGGTCTGACTACGCTTCGGCGGCTAAGGTCTTCACCCTTGCTGATCAGGGTCAGCTTGAGTTATACGTTTCTTCTTTGACCTTTGCTAATACGAACTACATACTGACCAAGCACGAAGGCAAAGAAAGGACACTCAAAATTCTGAGAGATTTAGAATTGGTAGTTACGATAGTAGATTTATCAGGTAAAATAGTTCGGTTAGCGCTAAACGATGAAGATTTTAAAGATTTCGAAGACGGGCTTCAGTATTACTCTGCTTTGGAAAATGGGGTGGAGGTTATCATTACGAGAAATCAAAAAGACTTTAAACACTCAAAACTTCCGGTTATGAACGCGGAGCAGTTTTTGAAGTCTTTAGAATAAGGTGAAACTCATTCCGCCCCCCAAATCTCCCACCCCGCCTCGGCTTGCAAGTGCAGCATTCGAATTCCCGCGCCGGTGCCGGCGCCTGCGGCGGCGGCTTTCTGAAGAAAAAGGGTTGGGTTGGGATTGTAGACAAGGTCGTAGCAGAAGTGTGCAGGGCCAAGGGCTTCGTACGGAAGATTCGGGCAGGCATCTATCTTGGGCGACATGCCCAGCGGTGTAGTATTGATGATGAGGTGATAGTCTTGCAACAGCGCGGGGCTCAGGTCGGCGTAAGTGATGCGGTCTTCGCCCGCCGTACGGCTGACGGCCATCGTCGTGACGCCCAGCGCCCGCAGTGCTTCGTGTACGGCCAGGGATGCACCTCCGGTGCCTAGTACCAGTGCTTTGGTTTCTTCGAGGAAGGTTTCCAGGAGGTCATCGTGGTGGGGCAGGCCGAAGGCCTGCTGCGTCCAGTTGTATTCCCGCAGGAAGGTGAGCAGGTCGGTCTGGAAACCGAGGTAATCAGTGTTGAAACCGGTCAGTGTGCCATCTTTTTCCACGCGGATGCAGTTCACGGCGCCAATGTTTTCGGCGGCGGGGTCTAGCCGGTCCAGGAAAGGAATCACGTTCTGTTTGTGGGGGATGGTAACGTTGATGCCCTTCAGGTCTGGGTGAAGCTGGCGCAATTCGTCAAAACCCCGAAAGTCTTCGATGGCGAAGTTGAGGTAACGGTGGGTGTCAGCAAGGCCCAGCTCGTCGAACTTTTCGGTGAAATAGCCCTGGCTGAAAGAGTGGGAGAGGGGGAAGCCTATTAGTCCGTAGGTCATTTCGAAAAGTGATATTTGATAAGCGATTAGCTACGCTGCTGCCTGAGGCGGTTAGCTGCCGCACGATGCAGGCGAGGGAAGATAAGGGATGGCTACCGCCCAGGAGAGTTTACCGGCTTTATTGGTTTGCTTTTGCTCCCAGCACAGTCCCGGAGGGACGTTTATCCTAGCGTGGGGTGGAGAACACCGCGTTAGCGGTTTCGTAACCCCACGCTTTCGTTGTTGGTGTCAAAACCTCGCCCAGCACCTGCGTCCGCGCCTAATTGCTTTTCTCTATTGCATCAACTTCTTCCTTCGCCGGAGGGCTGAAACGGGCCATCACAAAAACGATTGCTAAGCCCGCCAGAAAAGCAACGATAACCCCGATGAAGAAGGTAGCATCCCCTTCATAAGCAGCGGGGAGCACGGGCTTTTGTAGCAGCGGCACCTCTTCTCCGGCGCTGTTGGTGCGGGTAGAAAGCACGTTTTGCCAGGGCCAGAGGGTGCGGAGCGATCCGATCATAAAACCCGTTAGGAGGGCCATTGTCTGGTTCGGGAAAGTCTTGAAAGTATAGGTGATCACACGACTGAATATAGCGAGACCAACCAGGCAGCCGAGGCAAAAGAAGCCAAGCGTAATAAGCCCCCCTGTGTCGCCCTCCAGTATCGCTCTTGCCGAGCCTAGTACTACGGTGTACATACCCAGGAGCAAGAGGATGAAAGAGCCGGAAATGCCGGGTAAAATCAGCGCAGTAATGGCGATTGCCCCCGCTAAGAAAACGAGAATAGGGCTGTCGCTGCCTGCCAACGGATTGATGGTAGTAAGCCAGAAGGCAAAAGCTGCGCCGAGAACTAAAAGACTGATTGTCAGGTAATCCCAGCGGGTAATCTGTTTGCCGATGTAAACCGCCGAAGCAATGATGAGACCGAAGAAAAAAGCCCAAACCACCGGTGGATACATTTCCAGCAATTCTGTAATCGAAAAAACAGCAATGCCTAGCCCTAAGATCATCCCGATACCGAGTTGAAAAATGAACCCCCCGTCGGCGGCCTGCCACGCGGGGGCAACACCCTCCTTGCGGAGCGCGCCGATCACTTTCGGCCCCAGAATACCACCTATGGCCTCCAGTAAACGAGCATAAATACCGGTAATGAAGGCAATGGTGCCGCCGCTTACGCCAGGAATGGCTTCGGCAATGCCCATGGCCATGCCTTTTAAGATGATTGATATTTGCATTAAGGAGAGTTTTTAGTCAAGGCGACCCAGGTACGGAAATGGCTTTTTATGCTTTACTGGTTGGAGGATATCAAACCGAGCGGAGGCAAACCTAATCAAGCGATTTTTATTCAAATATTTACGTGTAAACGCGGCTAGGAATTTAGATTTTTGCCC
>CAYPIM010000210.1:0-9435 GCA_964410795.1 uncultured Lewinella sp.
CTGCTTCGTTCCAGGCATATAATGCGGGGCCACGAGCCGCCTTCCATATTTTCCACCCTTTTACACCCTTGCGGTAAACGATGAGTTCCGCAAGGGTGTCTTCTTGAGAAGAATAGTGGTGCAAAACCGCCATTTCGGGTAAACCGTCGCCGTCCAGATCTCCGATGATGGTGTCTTGTTGAGCAGACAAGAACAAGGGACACAAGAAAGAAAAAATGACAACCGTAAACCGCATTGTTCGTTAATTGATCAGCTATTAAACGCATATGCACCCTTATCGTTCCTTTATAGAAAGCTATCATCGCCTTACGGAGACTGAGTGGGCTTCCGTAGAAGCAAGGCTGGTGCGTCGGACACTTCGCAAGGGAGAAGTTTTGCTGGAAGCGGGTAAAATTTGCCGCCACGTTTGGTTTATCGAGAGCGGGCTGATGCGCTACTTTGTAGACAGGGACGGATTATACGTTAGCAAATTTTTCACCGTTGCTCCTTATTGCTTTACCTCCCAACGAAGCTTCAATACCTGCAGTCCTTCCACTGAAAGTATCGAAGCCCTAGAAGATGGTGTGATCTGGCAGCTATCAAAATCCGACACCGACGACCTCCTGAGACTTCACGGATGGGCCGTCTTCGTACGCGCGCTAACGCAAGAAGTCCAGTTCTTCACCGAGGAGATTCTTGAAGGTCTCCAAAACCAAACTGCAGAAACCCGTTATCGGGAAATGCTATTGGCAGGCGATCCACTCCTTAACCGGGTACCACTAAAGCACCTCGCGTCTTACTTGGGCATAGCTCCACAGTCATTGAGCCGTATCCGAAAAAGGTTGGCTGGCGAAAACAATATTTAGGGATGCCGGATAAGGTAACTTAGTTAACATCGGTGCAGTATTTAGGAGATCAGGATGGAGAACTTTGTGGCATCAACAAACAACAAGCCATGAAGCTTCCCCTCTTTTACCTCTTCTTCTTTCCAATTACGCTCCTGGCCCAACGCCCCGAACAAGCTACCGACAAACATTTTTGGCACACCACCACTACCGTGGCTTCCAGCCCCCGGATTTGGGAAATATGGACCGATGTCCCCAACTGGAAAGACTGGGATACAGGCCTTGAAGATGCAACCATTACGATGCCTTTTGCCTTAGGAGCAAAGGGGACTATAGTATCCAACGGGCGCAAATCAAAATTCACCGTAGTTTCGTTTACAGCGGGGAAATCATACACGATCAAAATGAAACTCCCCCTTGGAGGTTTATACGTTCGGCGGTTTATGGAAAAAACAGCGGAAGGTTTAAGCATTACCCACGAGGTATGGTTCAAAGGGCTTACCTCAGGTCTTTTTGCCAGGATGCTTGGCCAGGATTTTAGAAAAAAATTGCCTTCCGTAGTAGAAGCCGTAAAAACGCGCGCCGAGAAATGATCTTAAAAGTAGTCTACTTTGCCAACATCCTCGTAGCTGGTTGGATCAGCATCACCAGCTTGTTTTATCCCAAAACAGCAGTTGCCACCATCTTCGAGAACACCCTTGCCTATTCTGAAGCCATTCGGCTGGTCGGCGCACTATGGGGAGCAATCTTTTTACTCTCTATACTTGGATTGTTTTATCCGGAACGCATGAGTGTGGTGCTCCTCTTTCAGGTAATTTACAAAACCTCATGGCTATTGGCCGTTGCTGCACCAGCAATAATCAATAACGAGCCGTATCCTCGCGGAATGACTGGCTTCTTTGTAGTTTGGGTACTGGTGTTGCCTTTTGTTATTCCTTGGTCAGCGCTGTTTGGGCAAAACTAAAAGGTTAGCGAACGATCTGAACTTACGTTAGGAAAGCGATCCCTAGCGCTAGCGGAGTAGAACGACACCTTCGCTAACGGACAACGTAGATAATCCATTAAAATAGCTGAGCGTGTAAACATAGTATCCGTTCCCGGCTGGTTCACCGTTCGTTTTCCCGTCCCATCCATCGGTGAGGGTATTCCCGGCGTAGACTTCGCCACCCCATCGGTTAAATATTCGGAGGTTATAGTTGCTCACCAGGCTACAGTTGTCAGTATCCGGGAAGGCACGGAAGACGTCGTTGATGCCATCGTCGTTAGGAGAAAAAGCATTGGGGAGGTAGATTTTGCAGCAATCTTCCGTTGTTACTTGGATGTTACTCCGAACAGTATCACAGCTATTAGCTGCCGTTACTTCATATTCCCCCGCTATGCGAAAAACCCCTTCTGGCTCTACCTGCAGCCCATTGATTGTATAATCATCCGCACCGCTTACCGTTAAGTCAATCACCGAGGAATCCCCTAAACAGATCATCAACGATTGATCTTCAGGGGCAGTCAACTCTACCGAAGCGTTCATTACTGTTATGGTGTCAATTGTGCTGCTACAAGAATTAGAGATTGTAACGAAATATTCCCCTTCTCCCGTCAGTAAGCTTGTCACAGTTGTATCACCATTACTCCAGCGGTAGCTGGTTGCCCCGATGGTAGTGGCATCTACCAAGACGGGGTTATCGTTGCAAGTAGAGAGGGTTTCTGGCAACCCACCATTCGGGAGAATTGCCCCGATGGCATTGAAGGTGGAAGTAGTCAAGTCACTTTCTTCACAGCCCGTATAGGCCACGATTTCTAACGTTCGCGTCCCTACCGATTCGTTAGGGTTGCGCAGTACAATTTGGCGAAGCAAATTCGACAACTGCTCCGTGCTGAGGGTCCCGTCATTGATAATGGTAAGGCGAGCGGTGTTCTGACCTCGAATAAGTGATGATTGTGCGCCGGCGAACGAAAGCCAGTCGGCCTGAGGGTCCGTTTCACTGCTCAGTATCAATACTACGGAGTCTACTTGTCTGGTATCTACCGAGAAAGCGACATCTGCATCTACTACCGGAGCAAAATCGATGCTACAATCCTCCCTTCCTTTAAAGATGAGCGGGCTTTCGCCACCGCTACTAAGGTCGGGGTCAACAAACAACTGCACACATTCAGTCTCTATTGAAACAACCGAGCCGGAGGTCATTGGAGCCATTAGTCCTTCAGGCACAGTGCTTGTCTGACTCTGGCCGTACGGGCTTGCGGTAATCTCCCTACTTTCTGTTGTGAGTGACCACGGAGAACTTGCACAGTCTCCTGCGCCTTCACCATTTTCGTCAAGGGCCAGAAGATAGATTTCAGTATTGTTACTTTCGCAGTTGCGGCTCCGGCCCACAGCGTAGAACCCTGGGATACCATCAGTGCGTTCCACGACATCGAAGAAGAACACATCTTCATCCGCACCATAAGTTTTGCTCCACACAACGACGCCTGCATCAGTAATCTCCACCAGAAAACCTTTAGTAGAGCCGCCAGGGGTCTCCGAATACCCACAAAGAAGAATATTACCGTTGCGCAGTCGGATGGCGTTCCGTAGAAGTTCATTCGTCCCTGACTGTGGTAGGGCGAGGTAGTTCTCCACTTCTCCGTCGTAACCAAGCTCTAGCATCGTTATACTCTGCTCCGCATCAATGAGCGATTCATCAAAAACAAGCACTCCATTATCTGAAAGGACGATACTATTACGGATTTGATGCTGCATCCCCGGCTGGGTGTACTGATTGGACCATGCTAAGCTCCCGTCAGTATTGTAACGAGCAGCGAAGGTTCCCCAGACCCGGCTGGTCGAAATTGAAAAATGGCCACTAACAATGAAGCCGTCGGGGATTTCAGTTACGGCGTTGAGCCGGTTAAAACGGGTGCCTGGAGCCGAGAAATCCTGTCGCCAGACAAGTTCCAGATTTTCATCGAACAGCGTCAGGTACCCATTATTGTTGCGTCCTTCGCCACCAGCGGCTAGAAACCGGCCATCTTGCAGCTGAAGAATCTGTTCGGGCTCTTCATCTAAAGCAATAGCGCCGTAGCTTTTGCTATTTATTACGGTGCCATTCTCGTTAATTACCAGGTATACCCAGTCATCGTAGGTTCCGGGATTTAGGGCCGTGATGGCGCCAATCACTAACGATTGATTATTAGGTAGAGGTAACACCCGGCCAAGACTATTACGCAGGGGAGTATCCTGATAAAAAATATTTTCCTCCGTTCCGTTAGCGGATAGCAACAGGTAGAAACCCTGATTCGTCGACGACCCGGAACCGCGCCGCCGGTTCCCAGCTAGTAGTATTCTACCGTCGGAAAAAGAATTTAGACCGATACCGGCATCGTCAACACCGGTGTCGTAGTATTTTTCGAAGTAAGGCGTTTGGGCATTGGCCGTAACGGACAACAGAATAAGGAGCAATAGCCCACAAAACAGGTATATATTTTTCACGGGAACAGGGGTAATTAATAAAAGTAATTAGGTGATCATCGTAACGGCCAAACCGGGCAAATGTTCTATTTGGCGCGATCGCGGGTGCAAGGAAAGGTTTTACCTCCGTTAGCGGAGCAGGGCGAAGCCTCCCGACCGGGCAACTTCACGAAGTCCGTTGAAATAAGTAATGCTGTAAGCATAGTATCCGTTACTTGCTGGCGCTCCGTTTGCTTTCCCGTCCCAACCATCAGTAAGGATATTTCCTACGTAAACTTCACCGCCCCAGCGGTTAAATATTCTTAGGTTGTAGTTGCTCACTAAGCTACAATTTTCGGTGTCCGGGAAGGCACGGAAGACATCGTTGACACCGTCCCCGTTGGGGGAAAAAGCGTTGGGAAGGTAGAGTTGGCAGCAGTCCCGGAAGTTGACCTCCACCGTTGTCACGGCTGCGGAGCAGGCGTTGTTGCGAACCAGTTCGTAAGTGCCTGATTCCCGAAATATCCGGACATCAGTTCCGGGTAGGCCATCCGACCATGCGTAGCTAACGCCGTCCTCTAATTGGAGAACAAACACCAAGCTATCACCAAGGCAGATACTTTCGCGGATGGTCAGGTCGGTCAGGTCTGGAGTATCCATCGTTGAAGTAACGCGAACGGTCGCAGAATCTTCCCGACAACCCGTATCAACCCACAAAGTATAATCTCCCGCTTGTGCAGCCACGATGGTTCTCTCTTCGTCACCAGTGCTCCAGCGGTAGTTTGCACCGGGGAGGTCCGGCCCTTCCAGCACAAGATCAGTACCCGGGCAAAGCGACGTATCCCCCGGGAGCCCGAAGGGCGCAGGCGTATTAGGCGCAAGGGTAAAATCAAAACTGATAAACTGTCGGGCTTCACAAGCAGAGGCTGGGCGGATACTGACGGCTCGTCGTCCACCAACCACCTCCTGCCCATCAATACCAAACCGTAAACGAGACAAGGCCTCGATCAACAATTCACTACTCCCTTCTTGCTCCTCGGTGGTCAGCGTCAGGGTAATAGTTCTATTTCCTTCTACGACTACTCCCTCCGGCGGAGTTACAATCTCCAGATAATCCATTGCACCTGCGCCCGCGCCTCCTAAAGATACCCGGATACGCTGAACACTTCCGGGTGGAGAAACCAATGCTGCCGAGTCAAGCAAAAAGATTGGTTCCTGGTAGCAAACCGGATCCGGCAAAAAAGTGGGATAGGCAGCAATACGGGGACAAAACTGGTCTTGAGTAGTAGCCGTAACGGGAGCAAAACCGGGCGGATCGAAGCGTGGGTCTTGCCGGTCAAAAGCAAACCCTGACTCAGTAGAGCTTGGGAATATTTCCCGCCCATTGGTGTTACCAATAAGCGAAAAACAATTGGCTACCGTATCAATCAGCTGCGGCCCGATACTGATAAGCAAGCCGTCGGAATTACTTTCTTCCGGGCAGAGATTACCCCGCCCAAAAAGGAAATATCCGCCACCGGGTCGGGCGGTAATTCCGTTGAATACATTGTCCGCTTCGCGGCTTCCCAGCATAGCGTTAATGGGGGTATTGTTGCCCGCTACATCAAAGTTGGTTACGAAACCAAAGTCTACTTCGTCGTCACGAAACCCGGACCCAACGATCAACAGGCGTTCGTCTCCCAAAGACAGCACCCCCCTCGCAGCAGAGTTCTGGGATGTTTCTAATTGAAATGCGCCGGCTATTCTCAAATTAGCATCAATGATAAAAGCTACTGCCTGCCGCCCCCCAATATAACGGCGTGCTCCTACAATAGCCATAAACCCTTGCGGAAGAAATTCTAAAGCAACGCCCGCTCCATCGGAGCCATCTTCGTCAGCAGGAAAGTCGTACCGTCTGCTTCGCAGCAGGCCACCTGAAGGGCTAAACTCCGCGATCAGGTAACCGTTCTTGCTCGTCGGCCCGCCCGTAAGCTGGAAGCCTCCGGCAGCGAAGATGTTGCCGTTTGGAGCAATCTTCACGTCGGTAAAAATGGTAAACTGGTTGTCCGGGATGGAAAAGCCTTTACGGAAGACTTCGTTGCCTTGCGCATCGATCCGGGAGATAATGGCTTCGTTTTCATCGCCCGTATTGCCAACGATGACGACGCCGCCATCCTCATAAGAGGCCATTGCACGAATCTGTTCATCTACATTTACAGCTCCCCAACCATAGCCCGTTGCTTCGCCGGTATTGGCGTTTACGCGGTAGACGGTCCAGTCGTCCACAATGTCAAAGGGGGTGCGCCAGCAACCCATCCAGAAGGTGCTGTCCGTTTGGCGGGCAAGGGTCATGCCCCGTGTCCGCAGGTCGTACGCCAGGGTAGAAGAGCGGAGTACTTCGCCCTTGCCATCAAGGGTAAGGAGGACGGAATGATCCAATTGATTTGTATCCCGTGAATTCCCAATCGCTACCAGCCGTTCGGGGTGGAGAACAATCAGGTCGCGAATGCTTTCCGCACCGCCCAGGTCGTAGTAGCGATGGAAGTCTTGAGCAAAAAATTGGCCCGATATTAATAGGAGTAATAGTGGTGTTAGGAGGCGCATCTTACTAGTAAGACACGATTAAAGAGAGATTCGCTGCGTAGGAGGAGATCTCTAGTAGTTAAGAGTATCATAATAATCCGTTATCCAGAATAATCGCTTTTGGGTTGAGCGCTTGGAGTGACGTAAAGCCATCGCGAGTGTCCTATGGTGCGCTTATCCTTTTAAAAACGCTTTTACACCGTAGCTGGCCAGTACGCCCTCTCCGGTAGCAGCAGCCACCTGAGCGATGGCCCCTTCGCGTACATCGCCAGCGGCAAATACACCGTCCATCGAGGTTTGGGCGAGGCCCGTGGTGGTAATAAATCCCCGCCCGTTGAGGTCCAGCAAACCATCAAATACCTTTGTGTTGGGGATAAGGCCGATGAAGATGAAGCTACCATCTCCGGTGATGAGTTCTTCTTCGCCCGTCGCGTTGTTCTTCACGACCAGGCCTTCAAAATTGCCCTCCTCATTTGCCTGAAAGCGAACGGGCGTACGGTTGGTGTAAGTCTCCAGCTTATCTTTCATCCCTGGCAGCTTTTCGGTATAGATCGCATCTGCGGAGAACTGCTCGGAGCGGTGAACGATCTTGACTTTTTTGGTGAAACTGGAGAGAAAAATCCCTTCCTCCAGCGCGGAGTTTCCGCCGCCGATGATGACCACTTCCCGATCACGGTAAAAAGCGCCGTCGCAGGTAGCGCAGAAATGGACACCAGAACCAATCAGTTCCTTTTCACCGGGGATATTGAGCAGCCGATAGGTTGACCCCGTAGCGACTACGATGCTACGGCCCGAATAGTTGCCCGTTTTGGTTACCACCTTAAAGAGATTGTTTTCGAAGGTAAGGCCAGTTACTTCAACGCCAGTGGCAATATCGGCTCCGTAGGTACGGGCCTGGGCTTCCATTCGGTCCATCAAATCGGGGCCGGAGATATTGGTGAAGCCCGGGTAGTTTTCGATTTTTTCCGTGAGGAAGGCGTTTCCGCCAATGGTTTTCTTTTCCAGAATGATGCTGTCAAAGCGGTCGCGCTGGGCGTAGATGGCCGTGGTGAGGCCGGCGGCTCCGCCGCCGATGATGACCACGTCGTAGACCTTGTGCGCCTTCACCTCGTCAATCTTCAGCAACTCCTTCAGTGTGGCGTTGTCTGGGTTCGTATGCGGCACCCCGTCAATGATGATGGTAGGGATGATACGTTTGCCCTTATTGATTTTTTCTACCC
Source organism: uncultured Lewinella sp. (assembly GCA_964410795.1). GTDB lineage: Bacteria > Bacteroidota > Bacteroidia > Chitinophagales > Saprospiraceae > Neolewinella. Next base: position 8,031 of record CAYPIM010000210.1, read on the forward strand.
GCTCGGTGGCCCAGTCGTGTTCATCCACGTCGATGTGCTGGAAGTTGATATCGTTGTCGCGCAGGTAGCGCTTAGCGCGGCGGCAATCCGGGCACCAATCAGCGCCGTACATGCGCACAACGCCGGCATCGTTGATGCCAAGCAGGTCCGCAAGGGTTCCGTTGTCCGGGTTGGTGTAGGTTTTACCGAGCAGGGTCAGGGTGGGGATAATGCGCTTGCCCTTATTTATTTTCTCTACCAGTGCGGTGGCTTCTTCGTCGAGGTCAACGTCGATGAATTCAAAGTCAATATTGTGGCCCTTGAGGTAGGTTTTGGCGCGTCGGCAATCGGGGCACCAGTCGGCTCCGTATAGTTTGAGGGTATCCATATTCGCTCGGTGGGTTTGAGCTGGTAAATTACGGGGTTCAGGTCTTACCTGCTACATCAAGTAAGGGTTTTGGAGATGAAAGACGCTTAACGACTTTGCCTTTCAACCTCCTTTGCACCTGCGGCCGCGCCTGGAAAACACTTTGGGCGCGGACGCAGGTGCAAAGAAGGTTTTCAAAAAAAGCTCCTTCGGTACAAGAAGAAATCCTAAAACTATTTGGCGACATCCCTACCTTCGCACCAATGCAGTTCAAGCTCCACCACACCGATAAGAAATCCGACGCGCGCGCCGGTACCGTCATCACCGATCACGGCGAAATCAATACACCCATTTTCATGCCTGTGGGCACCATCGGGACGGTCAAAGGCGTACACCAAGCCGAGTTGAAGGAACAGGTAAAAGCCCAGATCATCCTTGGCAACACCTACCACCTCTACCTCCGCCCCGGCATGGAGACAATGGAAGCCGCCGGCGGCCTGCACAAATTCATGAATTGGGGCGGCCCCATCTTAACCGACAGCGGCGGCTATCAGGTTTTCAGTCTCGCCCATCGGCGCAAGATCACCGAAGAGGGCGCCACTTTCGCAAGCCATATTGATGGTTCGCGCCATCTCTTTAGTCCCGAGTCCAGCCTCGGCATCCAGCGGAGTATCGGCGCCGACATCGTAATGGCCTTCGATGAATGCCCCCCCTACCCCAGCACACGAGAGTATGCCGAAAACAGCATGCACCTCACCCACCGCTGGTTGGAACGCTGCGTGGCGTTCATGAACGAAACCGAGCCTAAATACGGCCATTCACAGGCCCTATTCCCCATCGTCCAGGGCAGCAGTTTTGATGACCTGCGGACAAAGTCGTGCGAATTCATCGCCAGCCAGGACCAACCCGGCAACGCCATCGGTGGCCTCTCCGTCGGCGAACCGATCGAAGACATGTACCGCATCAGCAAACTCTGCTGCGACGTCTTACCCAAAAATAAGCCCCGCTACCTGATGGGCGTAGGCACCCCCTCCAACATCATCGAGTGCATCAGCCGTG
>CAYPIM010000211.1:0-9431 GCA_964410795.1 uncultured Lewinella sp.
TTATTTATTTCCCGTCCCATAGCTCCGTCAATCTACCCTACTATGAATCTATCAATCTAAAAGGCCGTACCTTGCCCCCTGCAACCTTCTATCCATGTCCAAAAAAGAAACCGTTGGGATCATTGGTGCCGGTTCCTTCGGGACAGCCATGGCCAATCTTCTTGCCCTCAACACTGATGTGTTGGTGTATAGCCGTAATCCGGAACTGGTAGAACAACTGGCTAAGAATCGCTTTCGTTTCGGCGTGCCGCTCCATGACCGGGTAACCGTGCTGAATGATTTTGAAGAAATTGCCAGCCGTTGCCAATTAATACTTCCCATCGTCCCCTCAAATAGTTTTCGGGCGATGATGAAATCTGTGACGCCTTATCTTGAACCTAGCCATGTTTTACTACACGGCACTAAAGGTTTTGACATCACGGGTGTAGACCTCAACGATATTCCCCGGCTTGGGGTAGATCGCAAGCAGGTTCACACCATGACCGAGGTAATGCTTCAGGAAAGTGTAGTTGTTCGAACCGGCGCGCTTACCGGGCCCAATCTGGCCCGAGAGCTTCTGGACGGCCAACCATCTGGCTCCGTAATCGCCAGTAAATTCGACGAAGTCATCAACCGGTCTAAAGTCGTTTTATCTTCGGGGCAGTTGCACGTTTTCGCCACTCACGACGTACTGGGCGCTGAGCTGGCGGGCGTACTAAAAAACGTTATTGCACTGGGCTCCGGCATTTTGAAAGGCCATGGACTTGGTAAAAACGTCCAGGCAATGATGATTACACGGGGGCTACACGAAATGATACATTTCGGCAGAGCGCTGGGCAGCGATAATCGCGCTTTCTTCGGCACTGCTGGCGTTGGCGACCTAATTGCCACCGCAACTTCCCGGAAAAGTCGAAACTACACTTTCGGCTTCCGATTGGGATCTGGCGAAACCCTTGAGGAAGTACGCAGTACCAGCCAGGAACTGGCTGAAGGAGTAAGGACACTGATGATCACGCGCCACCTGGCGAAAAACCTTCGCCTTCGGGTTCCCATCACCGAAATGTTGTACAAGATTGTCTTTGAGGGGTTCCCCGTCGAAGAAGCAATGAATTTCCTGATCACGTACCCTTACGAGGTTGACGTGGATTTTTTATAAGTTTGCCGTCTATGGATTTTAAGAAAGCACTACCCCATATCGCTGCCGTGATCATTTTCCTTGTGGTTGCCTGCGCAACCTTCAGCCCACAGTTCTCGGGCAAGGGATTACGGCAAGGCGACATCAAGAACTACCAGTCTTCCTCAAAAGAGATGAAAGATTATGCCGCAAAAACTGGCGACCGGGTCAATTGGACGGGTACCAGCTTCAGCGGAATGCCAACTTACCAGATTTCTACCGTAGCCGAGGGCAACAACCTGAGGTACCTGATCAAACCTACACGTGCCTTCATAAGTGGTGGTGCGGGCGTCTTTTTTGCGGGTATGCTTTGTTGCTATTTATTGTTGGTGCTTAATGGGGTAAATCCCTGGTTATCAATAGCGGCGGGGGTCGCAGTTGGCTTAGCGACAACGACGATGGTTGTCTACGAATCCGGGCATTCTACCAAAGTCTACACCATTTTCTACCTACCGTTAGTGGCTGCGGGCATCATCCTTGCTTTCCGTAAACACTACCTTTTTGGAGGGCTGCTTTTTGCGCTGGGTATGGGCCTAGCGGTACTCGTCAATCATCCACAGATGGTGTACTATTTCGGGCTAACGCTTCCAATTTACGGAATCGCACAGCTGGTAAAAGCATTCAAAAACGGGGAATTGGTGAGCTTCGGCAAGTCAATGGGAGTTCTCATTATCGGCCTTGTTCTTGCCCTGGGTTCTGGAGCAAGCAATCTCCTCACCACTGCCGAATATACAAAAACAACCATGCGGGGAGGCCAGGTGCTGGAGACTCCGCTGGCCGACCCAAGTGTACCTTCCAGTGACATTCCACAAGACGGCCTTTCCTGGGACTACAGTATGCGGTGGAGTGACAACACCAAAGACATCATTGCTACTTATGCCCCTCTTGCGGCAGGCGGCGGTGGCGGGCAAGCCTTTAACGACCGGGCCTTCGCTATAGCAATGCGTTCGGCGGGCTTCCAGGCTCCTCCGGCGAACCGTGTACCAGCGTATCATGGAGGTAAGTTATTGGGAACATCCGGTCCGGAATACCTGGGCGCAGTACTCTGGGCTTTGTTCATTTTTGGCTTATTTACAGCCAGACGATCGTTGGCCTTATGGCTTGGCCTGGGTACATTTCTAGTTATGGCCATCAGTATGGGTAAGTACCTGGAGGGTTTTAACCACTTCCTTTTTGACACCCTTCCTTTACTAAACCAGTTCCGTGCTCCGTCTTCAGCCCTGAACATCCTACCATTCATGATGGTAGGCCTTGGGATATTTGGCGTCGACAACTGGTTGCGCACGCGAGAAGACGCACCGGAGACCGCCCGGAAACAGTTATTGTACAGTGGTATTACCGCAGCGGTAATGGGCCTCTTAGTACTGTTTGTACTTCCTTCCGTTATTGGTTTTGCCTCGGAAACCGACGCGAGCATGTTTGCTGGTGTAGAGCAACAAAAGCCTGGCGCACTCAAAGCCATCCTGGCGGGCCTGGAAGAAAGCCGCCGCAGCCTTTACATGGCTGATGCCTGGCGCAGCTTTCTCTTTGTCGGGCTTACCTTCGGAACCTTGTTCCTGGTTTTCAAAAAGATCCTTAGCCCCCTCGTTGCTGGCCTTGCCCTAACCGCTCTGGTTGCCTTCGATTTCAGTGGTATTAACGGACGGTACATATCCGATAAGAATTGGTCTACGGTAAACAAGCGTACGACCGTACAAAAAACTACGGCTGACGAACAGATTCTGGCTGATCCAGATATTCATTACCGGGTATTTAACCTCACTACGAGTAGTTTTCAGGACCCTAAGACCAGCTACTACCACAAAAATATAGGTGGCTACTCCGCCGTAAAAATGCGCCGCTACAATGACCTCATCATCAAATACCTCAGTCCACGCGATCCGGACGTGATCAATATGCTGAATACGAAGTATTTGATCGTCCCTGGCCAAAATGGTGCGCCGCAGGCGCAGCCCAATCCAGCAGCTTACGGCGAAGCATGGTTGGTAAACAACATCATGCCCGTAAACTCCAACGATGCGGAGCTTAACGCACTCGGTACCGTACCGGACCTAAAGAATACTGCCATCGTGCATTCCGATTTTAACGACAAGGTTGCAGGGCTTCAGCCTTCAGGCCAGGGCTCCGTTTCCATCACGGAGTATACACCCGACAAACTCACCTACTCCTTCAATTCGACTTCTGAACAGCTCGTGGTCTTCTCCGAAATCTGGTACGGACCGGACCTGGGCTGGGAAGCAACAATTGATGGGCAAGCTGCGGACCTGATCCGGACAAACTATCTGCTGCGTGGACTTCGTGTTCCCGCCGGGCAGCACACCATTACTATGACTTTTCACCCGTCAAGTTTTTACACGGGTAAAACGATCTCCATGATCTGTAGCCTGCTCATCATTCTCGGCCTGATCGGGTACGCAGCCTGGCAGTTTATGGAGTCCCGAAAGGCGGAGAAGGCAGCTTAGCAAACCTTCCTTGCACCCGCGCTCCGTCGCCCCAATTTTCACATCGCTAAATTTGCGCCCAACTCGACAGGCGAACTTTTTCGTAACGCAAGGAAATTGATAAGCAGTACACGTTAATGGCTGCTTGCAAGACAGTATTTCCCCCGATTCCTTTTTGCGAAAAAGGATTCGACTGGCGAGTTGGGCGACGGCGCGCGGGTGCAGGGTTTGGTATAATGATTAGCTTTAGAACGAGCTATTTAGTCCGCTTCTCCCGCAAAACCACCTGGCGTTTTTCTGCTTTACGCACATCGACAAAGAACTGGCGGTAGTCGTTATAGTCCGTAGCGGGTAGATCAACGGGTAACAGCTTTAGGGTGCGAATCCAGGTAATGGCCCCGGGAGCAGATTTAACCTTTGCGCGGTATTCTCCCGCTGCGTGTTGGATAATGGTCTCCTCTTTACCCAGGCTTTCCACCTCCAGGCCTTCCGGAAAGTTCAGGTGAACGGTATCAACGTAGAAACGTGCGTTATTACTGACGATGGGAAATTTTCGTTCCGTCAGTTTTTCCGGGACATTATCAAATGCATAGAACTTATTGATGGGTACGAACATCCGTTTACCAAGTTTACGCACGTAACCGGGAATCTGCGTTTCGTACAAAAGCTTAGCTACCGGGTCATCCGGGTCATAAGTCAAGGAGAACGCGCTGCCTTTTACGTCGGGTAAAACGTCGTTGCGCTGCAGGCCTTCCCGGAGTTTTTTATCCTGCAGTTCGTTGCGGGCAAAGTAACGCAGCATTTCATGGCTGGTACCATAAAAACCACCGTTTAGCTTGAACCCGGCAGAACCATCTTCTTTAACGTCAATAGTGAGGGTGCGCAGGTGGCCATTGTCGGCAGCTTCCAGCGTTGGAGTTCTGGCGAGCTTACCTCCTTCGGGTGTGATGTGTAGTACGTTCCGGTCATCCGTGCCATCCCCTAGGTATCCGGGAGGCGCATCACTGCTCGTACACTCAAGGTACATATCCTCCGAAGGCACGTAGAGGATCATGTGATTGAATGCGGAAGTAGTGAAGCTTTCGTCAACCGGAAAATAAGGACGATCGCCAGCATACACCAGTACGGGGTAACTCTCTACCCCGATTTCGTTCAGCATTGCGCCCATGTAATTGCTCAGGGCTTTACAGTCGCCAAAGCGATTGCTTTCTACGTAATCGGCCGAAAAGGGTTGCCAACCGCCAACGCCGAGCTGTACTCCAACGTAACGGGTTCTCTCCTGAAGCAGGCGATATAGCTTCTCAACTTTTTCCCGGTTTGAACTTATACCGTCTGTAGACTCGTGAACCAGGGCCGCGAGCTGGGCCGGAAGCTCATCACGACCATCCATAAGCTGGCCAATAAAAGCACCGAAGCTCTCCCAGCTGTTGTAGGTTCCTTTGTACGCACCGATAGCAAAATTGCGCAACCCCGTCTTCAGGAAAGGCATAGTTGCACTTGCAGGAGGTGCATCAGCTTCATACTGCCTGGCGGGCAGATTGTTTACCTCCCAACTGTAGACATTATCATTGCCTGAACTCGTGAGCTTGGGCTCCGGCAATTCGTTTCGGTAAAAGAGCAGTTCGTTGTCCTTAGGCACAATGGCCTTAAAGCTTGCCCGTTGTACCGATTGGTTGAAACCCAGCGGTTGCCAACTGGGGAAGCCTGCTACCATACTGAAATCCTTCACTACTGACTTATACTCAAATTCTATGGTGTACGGGTAACTGAGGTGCTCAAGTGTTGTGCTCATCACGCGGTTATCTTCATAGAATTGACCGTTGGAGATGTAGAGCACGTCTTCGATATCAGACTTTTTCGCCGTCTTCACCTTTTCCCCCATAGCGTCGTACAGGGTGGCTTTGAAGGTCACCACGTCGGTATCATCGTCGTAGAACATCACCATCTGATTTTCCCGTTTGTGTTTGTCGTTCAGGATGGTAACGACCTTTCGCTCCGTTCGGGTAGCCCTGCTGGTAGAATGAACCTGGTATTCGATCTCCCTTAGCCTAATGACAGAGCCGGCGTTCTCCTTTAATTCAGCGGGGATAGTAAGGGCTGAATAATCAGCATTCTGCGCCTTGAGACCAAAGCAAATGCCAAGACAAAAACATAATATAACTGTACGCATTACTCCGCTTTTTTGAGGACGATGGTTGTTTCCTGTAGTTCAATGATGTTCCGGAATAGTTCTCGCAATCCTGCATATTCATTGGCCTTGAACACCGTACGCCGGATGGCCACGGTAAAGTTTAAGGACAGGAGGCCACTGCCTTTGTCTTCTGCAGCAAAGGTCACAGAAAGGGCCTTGTCTTGAGAAGTAATGCGTTGAGACTTAGGCAATTCATCAACTACATACCCTTCAGGAAGCGTGATGTTAGCAATGTAACGTTCCTGAGATGGGTGTCCGAAATCTACAGGATATAGGCGCTGCTCTACGTCCGCCAGCCCTTCATTCAGGACGTGAAACAGGATGGGTTGAAGATAGAGGTAATCATCTACGGCCTGGCCCATCGGCACCTTGAGCTTCATGTTGATGTTAACCGGACCGCTTTCATCTTCCTGAACCTGAACCTCTTTACTGATGAGTTCGGTCTCAGGGAAATTTTCCAGGATCTCCCCAACCATAGGAAACTCATTATCGTTTTCCATTTCGTCCATTTGCTCGCGTGCACTAAACCCGTAGTAGCTCTGGAGCCTGCTTTTAAGGCCAACTTCTCCTACTCCTTCTTCGTCAAGAGCAATATCGACCATTACCGTTTTGGCAGCGATGGAGGTTTCCACATCTGTCCAGTGCGGATTTTCAGGATCCGCGACAAAAGCCCGGTGGTTGAGGGCAGATCGCCGAGGCAGACCCATCGGGCGGTGAATGCTATTGGGATCCAGAATCATTTCTTTGCCATCCAAAGTGGCCAGTACCATGAGGTGATCAAACTGGTTGAGGAGTGGATATATCTCAATAGGCTCGCCACCATTTCGCAGCGGAACGAGAAGTGGCTTAGCGGTAATACCTGCTTGCTTAAGTAAGGCAAGTAGCAAAATACTAATTTCTCCGCTCGAGCCTTGTGCGGCATCGTATACTTTGTTCGGGGTTCTTTCCGCTGTCCAGCGGTAGTTCCCGTCCCAGCTTATTTTTCCGGTAACGAAATTATATATCTCCTGAGCTTTTTCTGTTTCTGAAGATTTACCCGAGAGTAGAGGTTCAACATCTTTCCAGACTTTATTGCTGTTGCTTTTAATGCGATAAGACTTGCCAAAGTCCGCCCAGCCGTCAAGATCTGTAGTCGTTTCCTTCCAGTCGGAGAATACCTTTTGTGGAGGCCTGCCGGGGTACTGCACAGACTGCAACTGCATCCTTACCTGCGGAAGGTAGTCCCCGAAGTTATTGACGTAAGGTTGGATATCGTAGGCTGCTAAATCTTTCATCGCCCAATGAATATCCGTAGTATTGATATTATCTCCACCAAAATAGCCATTGACAGCAGCGACCTTATTAATGTTGTAATCATTCGCCCCCGTAGAAAGGCTAACGTAGTTGAAATAAGACGGAATCAATGCCTTGTATTCCGCCCATCGTACCGGGATCGACTCTTGAAAAAAGTACCGGCTTGGAATAACGATGTTTTTATCTGTTTGGACGTAACTGTACTCAATCGTTGCCCCTTCGCGGACGCCAGGGAAAGTGAATTTATAAATATCCCGGTCATCATCGTAGCGCTCGCGGATAAAATCCGATTTGGCTAATTTCTGGGCACCTCCATCGGGAAAGTGAATTGCAGCTCTGAGCTTTGATATCCGATTGTTCTCCCGGCTGTAGATGATCTCGATATCGGCTCGATCAAAACTAGCTGCAGTAAACAGCTTGAGTCTACGGTGTCGATATTCTTTCAGCATCGGCCGGCCGTCCGGATCTTGAATGAAAGCCAGACTGAGTTCGTCATGAAGTACGTATGCCTCTGCCGTAGTGTCTGATGGCAAGGACATCATTTTCCGGTCCTCTAGGCCAATCTTGCCAAATTTTATCTCTTCTCGCTGAGCATTCAATGCGCCAGTAAGCAGAATAAGAAAAAAGGAAAGGCTAATTACAAAGTTATTTTTCAAAGTAGAAGCTGTTAAAGGGGTGAATAGAGCGCCAGATAACCTAGCACAAATAATAAGATGGACACAAGTCATCTCCAACATTTCGGTGAAAACGACTAAGCACTAGACAAAATCACATCATTCGCAGCGATCAAGAGACAGCATTCAGACATGGAAAATTCTAGAAGTACTGCCCAAAGTCCGGGGTGACCTACATTTTCGGTAAGGTAGCAAAAAACCTAACTATTTGACGATCAAACTACTAGGTAATAAACATGATAGGTGGCAGATTAACCACAATTATGTGCATTTAAATGCTGCTAATCTACCTGATAGTGGTCATCCAGTTTACGTTCCTTGGGCTCGTTGAGTTTGCCAACAGATTTACCAACAACCATCGCCACAGTAGCATCTCCCGTAACGTTAGCTACCGTACGGCACATATCCAGCGGTCGGTCTACTGCGAAGATGAGCGCCAGGCCTGCTTCGGGAATCCCTGCCTGGCCAAGTACGATCACGAGCATTACCATGCCTGCGCCGGGCACTGCCGCAGAGCCGATACTTGCAGCAAGCGCAGTAGCTACAATTCCCATTTGGGCGCCTAACGAGAGTTCCATCCCGAAAGCCTGGGCAATAAATACCGCCGCAACAGCTTGATACAGGCTTGTGCCATCCATATTAATGGTTGCCCCGATGGGTAGAACGAAGCTGGTTACTTCTTCATCAACACCAAGATGCTCTTCCACCCGTTCCATAGTGACGGGTAACGTCGCGGCACTGGAAGATGTAGAAAAGGCAAGCAGCTGTGCCGGGCTAATACCCGCAAAAAAAGAACCAATACTTCGCTTGGTGTATAGCGTGACAATAAGCGGGTATACAACAAAGATCATGATGCCAAGGCCGCCCAAGACACAGAGGCAGTAGTAGATCAACGCTAGCAGTAATTCTTTGCTGGGTGCATCTACCACAAGGGCTGCAAGTAAAGCAAAGACACCGTAAGGAGCCGCAATCATGATCAGGTCAATCAGTTTGAGGACTACTTCGTTAACGCCGTCGAAGAAGTCCTTGACCGGCTTGGCTTTTTTCGGGTCAATCAGGATGAGGCCAATACCAAAGCAGATCACAAAAAAGATCACCTGCAGCATATTACCGTTGCTGGTAGCGGCACCAATGATGTTGTCCGGCACCAAATCAACCAGGGCCTGCAATGGACCGGCTTCAGCCTGTTCAGCAGCAGCGGCAATTTTAGCACCAGCACCCTCCGCCGATTCGGCCATTAATGTCTCTCGGGTCTGCTGGTCGATGGTTGATCCGGGCTGGACCAAGTTCACAATTCCGAGGCCGATAAGAATAGCAACTACTGTGGTCAGTATGTAGATCACGATTGTACGCCCCCCCATTTGAGATAGCTTGGAGATGTCTTTCAGGTCCGTAATTCCCTTGATGAGGCTAGCTACAATGAGTGGAACGGCAATCAGCTTAAGACTATTGATAAAGATTTTGCCGAAGGGTGCAATCCAGTCCTTAACGAACTCGCTCCAACCCAGCTGATACGCCAGCAAGCCAAAGGCAACGCCAGCAACCATGCCAATTAAAATCTTCCAGTGTAACCCTAGGTTTCTCATTAGTCTTAATTTGGGTCTGAAAGTAGGGCTAAGGTAGGCGGACCACCAAATTTAAGTCAGTTGTCAGTTGTCAGTTGTCAGTTGTCAGTTGTC
>CAYPIM010000212.1:0-9371 GCA_964410795.1 uncultured Lewinella sp.
CTAACCCCAGTTCCACAACAAAGCCCTGCCTCCCGAAAGACGAGAAGCAGGGCCATTGTTGTCGGTTAGCAAGAAGCCTAGAACTTGTAACAGATCTCGACAACGCTCATTTCGCCTTCGACGATGGTTTTCCACTGACCGGTAAACTCAGCTCCGTAGGAGGCTGCGATAGCCGGGCCTATTTCTTGTGCTTCGTCGTTGCTCCAAATTGGACCAGCGAGTACGTTGGTTTTGTATTCGTTTTTGCCCTCTACAGCAACGTGCAGCTCTACCTCGATGACACTCATCTGGCTAGGTACGACCGTGTTCCACTGGCCCGTCCACTTGCCCTGGTGTGCAGCGGCAATTTTCGGAGCTTTGGCCTTTGCGTCTTCGTCGTTCCACAGTGGACCTGCGGGTACATTTATCTTGAAAGTTGACATGAATATGGTATTTTAAAACTATGCTTACTCTTTTAAAAATGGGTTTTCAGCGAAACTCCCAGCATTTCCACCGAGACTGTAGCTACTCAATCAATGTTCGGTTTTAAATACGAGGCAAAATTACAGGGAACAGAAAAGGCAAGTAAGCGGGAAAATACGTGAAAATAAAAACACGTATTTCTACCTAAAACCAGGCAATGACACTTCTTTATACCAAGTAGGATAAGTCTTACACTTTTTTTTGTGAAGGCGCTCAACCGAATCAAATGAGACAACCGGTTAAAACGAGGTGTGAATATTCGCAAAAAATCCCCCCGTATCTTCACCTCCACAAATGCCCACTTCTCCAGCTCATAAATCCCTTCTAGCGAACCTAACTTTAGGAACCGCCCGCCGCCCTTTACCGGCGGAGATCACAGCTTGGCTGGAGGAAAAATCTGCTGTAGACCCAACGGCAGATACGCCGGAGCAACTCCTTGCGGCCTACGCCATTACCGAACGCGTGCACCGGCTCAGCCCGGGGACAAAAGGCAGCGTACCAGCCGCCGCTGCGCCGGCGGAAAAGCGGCAGGCTCTGCCCGCGCGGCTAAGCCGCGCCCTGGAGTTGATTCTGCGCGGCACCTACCCGCACGTACTCCCCGAAGCGGTAGCCGTACTCAACGAACGCAAGCTCCTCCTCCCGCCCCACCTCCTACCCGAGCTGCTGGACGAAGCCCTGAGCAAACTCACTTCTGCTCCGGAATACGCCGAACAACTCTTGGCCATTGGCGGCGAGCGCGCACGCTGGCTCGCCGAGCAAAACCCGGACTGGCAAGAGCTTGCGCCGGGCTACGATCTCGCCGCCGCCTGGGCCGCCGAAGCAACGCCCGGTCGGCGGGCACAACTCCTGCAGCGCCTCCGCGCGCAAGAGCCCGCCGCTGCCCGCGAAGCCCTGGCGACCATCTGGAAAAAACAATCCCCAAAAAACCAGGAGACCCTGCTTGGGCCGCTGGTGAATAAGATCGGCCCAGAAGATATTCCCTGGCTGCGGGAGCGCCTGGGGCCAAAGCGCAAGGGCGTTCGTCGAGCCATCCTCCGTTTGCTGTTGTTGGCCGGAGATCCGGTTGCGCTCGAAGACATGCTTACCCTTGCCGGAGGGGCGTTTGATGATTCCGGGAAGATGGTATCGATCCTTAAAGGTCCGGAGGCGATTGAGCTCTTGGAATCCTACGGAGGGCTGAAGAAGGGAGAATCAGTCGGGGTATTCTTTTTGTCCAATCTCCCGCCAGAGGTACTGCCCGAGCTGATGGATCGTTCGTTACCCGAATTTTGGAACACCCTAAATAAGGAGCAACTCCGGGCTGCGGCCACTGCCGTCCAAACTCACCCTGCTCCTGGCGTGCGCGCCGCATTCGTTCGCTACGCCCTGAAAGCCAACCCTGCGCAATTGCCCGTAAAGGAAGCCACCGCCATCACTGCCGGTCTGGATCAAGCAACGTTCCTGGAACTCTTCCATGAGTTGCTCACTACCGAGAAAAATGCGTTCCATTACGGCGGTCTGCCGCGCGTACTGGCCCTAAGCCGTAACGAGCCTTGGTCCGAACGGATCAGTAAAGCCTTCGTGCTCCAGCTAGTTAGTACCCTGCGCGAAATGAGCACTTTGCCCTGGAAGCTCCAGAACGACTTAAAAAGCCACTGGGAACTCAGCCTCCCCTTGCTCGACCCATCCATTTTTGGTTGGGCGCGGACGCACTTGCACAGCATGACGGAACGGGGCGATGTGTTTGGGAAGCTGGCTACTGATGCCTTACAGACCCTGGCCTTTCGGCGGGTTTTGCGGGAGTAAATGGGCGAGGGGCTGTGCCCCGAGGATGCCCTCGCGGTAGTGAGGAATAAACTCTTCTGCTCGCTGCCGCGAGGTTCTTCTCGGGGCACAGCCCCTCGCTCAGTGTTACCTACTAACAAACAGCCAATTAACTCGTACCTTTGCGCCCCTAAAAATACTACATCCCTACTTTATGATTACCTACGTAAACGGCCCCATTGCGCACAAAACGCCCAGTTTTGTGGTGATTGAGGCAGGCGGCATCGGCTACCACATCAACGTAAGTTTGTATACCTACACGAAGATTGAAAAAGCAGAGAAAGCCAAGTTGCTTACGCACTTCCACGTGAAGGAAGATATCCAGGCGCTCTATGGTTTTTACGACGAGGCGGAGCGCAGTCTTTTTCGCCTGCTCATCGGGGTTAATGGCGTTGGGCCAAGTACGGCTTTGGTCGTTCTTTCCAGTATGAACCCGGACGAGTTTCGGAGTGCTGTAATCGGTGAAGACGTAGCCAGTATTCGTAAGGTAAAGGGCATCGGGCCGAAGACGGCACAGCGCATCATTCTGGACCTGAAAGACAAGATGATGAAGGAAAGTTTCGATACGCCAACAATGCTGTCTCCCCAGAGCAATACCCAACGGGCGGAGGCGTTATCAGCCTTGGTAAACCTGGGCTTCGCCCGGCCGGCTGTGCAACGTGCCCTCAACAGGGTTTTTGCCGCTAAGCCGGACCTCGGGAGCTCGGAGGAGATCATTAAGCTCGCCCTCCGGGAGCTGTCTTCCTGATTTTTTTGCCGCCTTTGCATTGTAAACCGCCGGGACGCAACCGGCCCCTAATCTTAAAATTGATCCTCGGAACACGTTTTCACTCACTAGTTTTCGTTTCCGATGGACCGCCCGACATCTCCCCGGGCCTTTGGTAAGGATTGATATATGAATAAGACGCTACTTTCACTACTCGGTTGTTTTGCCCTAATCTCGCTTAACTTCACTTACGCTCCCTTCGTCTCTGGCACCAACGTGCCAGCCGACAATGCCGTGGTGCAACTCTTCAAGCAGATTACCTACCAGCCTTTGCCGGATAAGGTAAAAAGTGAAGACCTCCCTGGTTACATTGAGCCTGTCTCGCATGCCTGGCCTTCCTCACCTATCACGTCTGCCTCGTCTCCCCTCTCCCGAGGACCTCGGAAAGAACGCAAAGCAGTTTTTGTAGAAGCCGCGCAGCGAAAGGGGCCGGGGGAGAGGGAAACGCCTGCCACGTATCAGAATATGGCGCTGGCGCAGGTGCAAAATTTGCTTTCGGACACCCTCCCTCCGCTTCGAGACCGCAGACGCGATTTCATCACCGACCCGAACCGCAACCCTATTGACCTCCGCGACCCCGCCAGCGTAACCCGTACCGTTGAGTACGACCCTGCTACCGGCAACTACATCGTCCGGGAAAAAATCGGCAACCTCGACTTTCGCCCGCCAACTACCCTCACCTTCGAGGAATACTTTGAGTACCGGAAGGCAAAAGACAAAAAAGACTACTTCAACTCTTTAGGTGGTGTAGGCCTGGGCGATGCCACCATTAGCGCCACGGACCCCCTCGAAGAAATCGAACTCGACCCTGACCTGGTCGACAACCTCTTCGGCGGCACCGAAATCGACATCCAACCTAAAGGCGGAGTAGATCTTAGCTTTGGTCTAAATTACCAGTTTCAGGACAACCCCTTCATCGTAGAGCGCTTCCGTAAGAATACGATCTTCGATTTTGACATGGACATCCAGATGAACGTGACCGGCCAGATCGGCGACAAGCTGAAGCTGAACACCAACTACAATACTGGTGCAACCTTCAACTTCGACAACCAGATCAAGCTCGACTACAACTCCGAAGCCTTCAGCGAAGATGACATCCTACGCAAGATCGAAGCAGGTGATGTAAGCTTGCCGCTGCGCGGCTCCTTGATCGAAGGTGCACAGTCCCTCTTCGGCCTCAAGACCGAACTGCAGTTTGGCCATCTGAAACTGACGGCCATTGCCAGTCAGCAGCGGAGCCAGCGCGAAAAACTTACCATCGAAGGAGGCGCCCAGCTCTCCGAGTACGAAGTCTATGCTGACAGCTACGACGAGAACCGCCACTTCTTCCTAAGCCACTACAACCGGGATGTCTACGAAGAAGCCCTTTCAAACCTGCCCCAGATCAACTCTCTGTTCCACGCCGAGAATATTGAGGTCTGGATCACGAATGATCGTAATGACGTACTCGATGTTCGCGACATCGTTGCCTTCGCTGACCTCGCCGAGCCGGACACCGAAAACTTAACTAACCCCACCGCAAACCGTACCATCAGCTCTCCGGAGTACGAGCAACTTTGCCCTTCAAACATCTCTCTTCCGGACAACGGCGCCAACGACCTCTACGGCAAACTAGTTAACGCCGGAGATCAAGTACGTAATATTGACCGGGCTGTTTCTACGCTGCAATCCGGTCGCTTCGGCCTACAACCCATCCGGGACTTCGAAAAAGTATCCGCCCGTAAGCTGACGGCCCGAGAGTACAGCGTCCACCCCGAGCTTGGATTCATCTCCCTGAACATCAACGTCCAGCCAGATCAGGTAGTAGCCGTTTCTTACCGCTACAAATACAACGGTAACATCTTTAAGGTAGGTGAACTCTCCGTTAATACGGACAACTCCAACAACGGTGTTCTCAACAACAACTTTGGCGGTGGCCAGCAACAGGAAGACACCAGCCGCTTCGCGAACCAAGTCCTCTTCACAAAAATGCTCAAGTCTTCTACTCAACGTGTAGGCCAACCTACCTGGGATCTGATGATGAAGAATGTCTACTCCCTCGGTGCCTATCAGGTAAACCAGGAAGATTTCCGACTCGACATCCAGTACGAAGACCCGGGCGAAGGCTTTAAGCGCTTCCTCCCGGTTCCGGTTACTAACCCCGCCTTCCCGGGGTCCGACCCGATCCCTGGCTTGCCCCTTATCCGTGCCTTCAACCTCGACCGACTGAACGTCCAGAATGACCCTCAACCAGACGGTGTTTTTGACTTTGTTCCGGGCATCACCATCAACCCCACCTCGGGCCGGGTGTACTTCCCAGTGCTAGAGCCCTTCGGTAGTGATTTGGCGGAATTGCTTCGCCCCGAAGACCGGGACCAGTTTGTCTACCAGGAATTATATGACTCTACCATCTTTCAGGCGCGGGAATTCCCGGAGAAGAACCGCTTTGTTATCCGAGGGTCTTATAAATCTTCGGTACAGTCCGAAATCAGTCTCGGTGCCTTCAACATACCTCCGGGCTCGGTTCGCGTAACCGCCGGTGGAGCACTGTTGGAAGAAGACCGGGATTACTCGGTAGACTACAGTACGGGCCGGGTTCGCATCCTCAACGATGCCATTCTAAGCTCCGGCGTACCGATCAATGTTTCCTTTGAGGACAATACTGTTTTTAGCCTTCAAACGAAGACGATGCTTGGCTTACGGGCCGATTACGAGATCAGTGACAAACTCAGTGTAGGAGGTACGTTCATGCAGCTGTTTGAACGCCCCTTCACGCAAAAGGTCAACATCGGGGAAGACCCGATCAACAATAAAATTTACGGACTTGACGCCACCTTCCAGACCGAATCTGGCTGGCTGACGCGCATGGTCGATAAGCTACCACTCTTCAGCACCAGCGCCCCGAGTAACATAAGCCTGACGGCGGAGACCGCCTGGCTCAAACCGGGTCATAGTAAGGCCATCAACCGGGCGCGGGGCGACCGGGAAGGCATTGTATACCTCGATGACTTCGAGGGTACGGCCAGCCCAATTGACCTGAAGGTACCCGTCCAGTCCTGGTACCTGGCCTCCGTACCACAGAACGATGCGGGGAACAACAATCCACTCTTCCCTGAAGTCCAACAACCCGGCCTGGTATCCGGCGCTAACCGTGCCCTCTTAAACTGGTACCGTCTTGAGCCCAATTCTCGTACCGGTGTTGATGGAGCCACGGAAAACATTTACACCAGCGCAGTACCGCAGCAGGAAGTATTTCCTAACCTGGATATTCCATTAAGCCAACGGGCTCGTGTTCAGTTTTTCACCTTTGACATGTCCTATAACCCTGGCATACGTGGACAATACAACTTTGATACGCCAGCAGGCTTCCCCGGCTTCACTTCGGGTGCCTTCCTGGAGAACGACCCGATCTCGCCCGTAAAACTGGCCGATCCGGAAACCCGCTGGGGCGGTATCATGCGTGAGATGCGCACCCCGGATTTCCAGAGTTCTAACATTGAATTCATCGAATTTTGGATGCTTTCTCCCTTCCTAGACCCGACCAACGCCAACCTTCCGGCAGAAGATGGGGTAGATAAACAAGGTACCCTTTATCTCAACCTTGGCAACGTTAGTGAAGACATCCTGAAGGATAGCCGCAAGGCTTTCGAAAACGGCCTTCCCGGCCCAATTAGCCCCAACCGCCCGGTTGACGAAACCGTATGGGGGCGCGTACCGGTCTCCCAGCAAATAACCCGTGGTTTCGACAACGACCCCGCCACCCGCGTGCTCCAAGATGTCGGGCTTGATTGTATCAACGACTCTCTAGAACTGGACACTTACAGTGATTACCTAAACGCCTTTTCTGGCGGCCCGGCGGGCGGCTTCCAGGCCCTACAGGACGACCCAGCGAACGACAACTTCTACTACTTCAATAACAGTCGTTACATGGACGGTACCGACTTGCTCACCCGCTACCGCGGCTGGAACGGGCTGGAAGGCAACTCCGCCGCCAATACCGGTACCGCCCGGAACTCTACGCGAGAGAGTACGACCAACCTTCCTGATGCGGAAGACATCAACCAAGATAACACGCTAAACGAATCCGAAAGCTACTTCCAGTACGAGATTCCCTTCGTGCGTAGTACCAGCAACCCGCGAGAATTCGACCAGGAAGCAACCCCTTTCATCACGGATCGGTTAGAGGCCACCAACGGTAGGGTCTGGTATCGCTTCCGTATTCCATTGAACTCCGACCAGAAAACGGCCGTTGGGGGCATTCAGGATTTCCGCTCCATTCGCTTCATGCGGATGTACATGCGCGATTTCCGCGCACCGGTGACCCTACGTTTTGCAGAATTTGAACTCGTTCGTAACAGCTGGCGGCGCTATACCCGCCAGTTCCAAAGCGGGCCAGCCATTGGTGGTGAGGGCTCTACTGAGTTCAACATCGATGCCGTAAACATCGAAGAAAACAGTAGCCGGCAACCCTTCAACTACGTTCTACCTCAAGGCATCCGTCGGGAGCAAAGTCTTGGTGTTGTGAACACCTTACAGAATGAGCAGTCCCTTACGTTAAAGGTGCAGAATCTTCAGCCAGGTGCCCGTCGTGCCATCTTTAAGTACACAGATACCGACCTACGGGTGTATGACAAGCTGCGGATGTTCGTCCACGCTGAAGCCCTGGGCGATAGCCGTTTCGACCGACCGGATACCGGTCAGCTCATCCTCTTCCTCAGAATGGGCTCCGACTTTGAGCAGAACTATTACGAATATGAGGTACCATTAGAGCTCTCTGACACGATGGGCTTCCAGATGATCCTGGACAGCCTGGACGATCCCAACTTACAGAACCAGTTCCTCAACGGCAGGACCTACTCCAATGAAGTTTGGAAACCCCGCAATGAGGTCAATCTTCCGCTTGAGTTACTCCGGGACCTTAAGCTCGAACGTAACAATACCAATATTCCACTCAGCCAGGAGTTTTCCCAAAACTTCAGGCCATTCACCGACCCGGATGAATACCCCAACGATATGGACCCGATTCGCAACGTTGAGCACACCATCCGAGTAAAGGGTAACCCGAACCTGGGCTACGTCAAAGTCTTTATGATTGGCCTCAAGAACAAAAACGACCTGAACAACAACGGCATTAGTTCTGAGGTCTGGATCAACGAACTCCGACTAGAAGGACTGGACGAAAGAGGGGGTGTAGCCGGTATCGCCCGGGCTGACATTCAACTTGCAGACTTGGGTAATATCACCGCTGCCGCGAACTACAGCAGCGTTGGCTTTGGTGCCCTGGACGATAACGTAACGGAACGTGCCCGGGAATCCACTTACGGTTATGATCTGGCTGGCAACTTTGCCCTGGATAAATTTTTACCACAAAAGTGGGGACTTCGTTTACCACTCTATATGCAACACAGTAAAACGGTGAGCACACCGGAGTACGACCCTTATGACCTCGACATTAGGCTGAAGGACAAGATTGATGCTGCGGACAATTCGACCTTCAAAGATTCCCTGCGCGAACAAGCACAGGAAATCAACAAGATTTCCGCTATTGCACTCAACAACGTCGGCATTACCCCAGCAACGCGGCGAACGAAGCCCAGCCCGCTGGACCCCGCCAACATCAGCCTGAGCTACGGCATCACCAAAACGGAACGTTCTGACCCTTTCATCCAGAGTGAAGTAGTAAAAGACCATACTGGTGCGCTGGATTATACCTTTAGCCGTGGCCGCGGCGGCTCCATCGAACCTTTCAAAGGCATCAAGAGCAAATACCTGAAGCTGATCAAAGAAATCAACATCAATCCGCTGCCAAATAGCTTCACCTTTGCCAACGTCATCAACCGGAGTTTTGCGACCACTCAGTACCGCTTTGCGGATGTAAACCCGGAGTTCAACACCTTCTACAACAAGCGCTTCACCTGGGACCGGAGCTACGATCTCCGCTGGGATTTGACCCGCAGTATAAAGCTTGGTTACAATGCCAACATGAACGCTACAATTGACGAGCCAGACGAGAACAGGCTACTGAGCCTACCGGAAGGTGAGCGAGATCAAATTCGAAAAGACAGTATTTGGGAGAACCTTCTTACCGGTGGTCGGCCAAAACTCTACACCCATGGTCTTAACGCCAGCTATCAGTTACCGTTACGGCATCTGCCCTTCCTGGACTTCGTCGATATCCGGGCTAATTATTTAGCAAATTACTCCTGGAACGCTTCACCGCTAAGCCTTACGGGCCCCAACACTCCAGGGGGCAGTTCATTGGGTAATACCATCCAAAATACTCAGAACCGACAGTTGACGGCCAATCTGAACTTCGAGAAGTTCTACGATCAGTTTGACTTCCTGCGCAAGATCAACCGGC
>CAYPIM010000213.1:0-9351 GCA_964410795.1 uncultured Lewinella sp.
CCCCCAACTCAACCGGCGAACTTTTTTGTTGCCAATTTGAGCAGCCTTCACGTCGGGATAAAATTTGCCTACCCTAACGGAATCGGTCCATTTTGCAAAAGCAAAAAAGAATTTGACCGACAGGTTGGGAGAAAATCCGCCCTCAGTAAAATATTTACATAATCCTAAATCGTTCTCTCCACGAACTACCTGAAGCCAACTACCTGCTTTTTCCACCTGCTTCACTTCCTTTTTACATGAATTTATCTTTTCGCCGAGCCGCTTCGCTGCTGGCCGTGCTGTTTTCGCTGTCCTCTTCACTGACGGGGCAGCAGGGCCTGGGCTGGCTCACGGACCCTCATGCTGGCATCTCCGGTGCCTTTTTACAGCCCGCAGCAACTTCCGCTACACCGTACAGCTGGGACTTTACGCTTGGAGCCTTCAGTGCTGGCGTACGCAACAACTTTGTTTATCTGGAAAATACGGCGGGTTACTCCTTCCTGCGCCAGGTTGCTTCGGCGCAAGAAAGTACCTTCAGTGAAACAGAATTCTCCTTTACGGTAGATGGGCAGAAGTACGTGTACGACTTTCCCTCCGGAGATCGGCCCATCTACGCTGGGCTAAGTGCAGAAATTACCGGACCGGCCTTTTCGGTACAAATAGGCGAGTATACCCGCCTTGGAGCTTTCACCCGAATCCGAAGCCTGGCCAGTACCCGCAGCATTGATCCAGACCTTAATTTTTATCCCTACGATGCTTTCGCCACCAACGTTGAAATCCCGATCAACGAAGCCTATGCGGCGGCGGCGGCCTGGGGAGAAATAGGTTTGCACCTCTCCCATGCTTTTGCCGTCGGCTACGACGGAGAGCTGCGCCTGGGCATCAGCCCGAAGTACCTCGTTGGCTTCGCGGGTGCGTCGGCTTACAACCCGACGGGGAGCAGTATTCGTCAACTGGGAGGCGACAGCCTTACGGTCGCCAACCTAAATACGGAGCTGGCTTTCACAAACGCTTTTCGTCAGGTGGAAGGCACTACTGGCGCGGCCGGTAGTGGTTTCGCTGCCGACCTTGGCGTACAGTACGCCTGGGGAGAGGCGGACGGCTCGGGCCATCGCTATACCATAGGCTTTTCTGTACTCGACCTGGGCAGCATTGCCTTTGACCGAGGTGCACAAATACACCGTTTTACTAATGCGGACCAGGTGCTGCTCGCTGGCTCGGATTACCAGATCGAAGACGGCAATTATACCGACGAAGCCATTCTCCAGCTGAGCCGTGATGTATTTGATGGGGCCACCAACTCACAAACTGGTAATTCATTTACCGTCAACTTGCCCACCGCCATCAGCGCCCAGTTCAGCCTGCGGCCGGTGGAAGGAGTACAGTTCTCCGCCGTTTACCGGGGGGATCTTCCCCTCCGGAGTCAGCAACTAAGTCAGGGCAGCCAGTTGCTGGCTGCGGCCCACTACAGCAAGTGGTGGTACGGGGCTGGTCTCACGGCGGGCGTTTATGATTGGGACAAGCTCAGCCTCGGCCTCCAGCTACGCCTCGGCCCCCTCTACCTTGGCACGGACGAGCTGTTTGGTAGCCTACTGAAACGAGAAAAACTTAGTGGGGGCAGTTTTTACCTTGGCCTGCGGTTGCATGACTTCGGCGGAGAAAAGCGAGGGCGATCACGGAAGGGTAAGCGGGGTAGTGGTGCTGTAAAGTGTTATGATTTTTAGGGCGCGCGCATTGCGAACGATCATATCCACAAAATTATGTGCAAATCTTTAGGCTAGATAAGCTAAACAAGGTACTTTTAGCATAGGTGGCTAGGCCGAAGCTGCAACGAGCAATGTTCTTTGTTCTGTCCAGTAGTATGGTTGATGTTAATCAACAATTAAACTTAAAAATAAATATGAAGCTATCGTTAATTAACTGGGTAAACATTGCCTTAGTCGTAATGTTTGGATTCTTCTCTTCAACAGTAGAGGGGCAAGTTGTTAAAATTAAAAAGACAAAAAAAGGATATCAATATGTTGATTTTTATGGAAGAAAACTTTCTAAGTTAGCGTTTGAGGAAGCAAAACTATTTGGCGGGATTCAGGGGAGTTACGCAGCCGTAAAGTTGAATGGGAAGTGGGGGTACGTTAATCAAAACATTGAAATCGTTATTGAACCCCGATTTGATGATGCTCAATCTTTTTGGTCTGACCGGGCAATAGTTAAGGAAGGGCTAAGTAGTTACCTCATCGATAGAAATGGAGAAATATCATCTCGTCCTTATGATTCACTCGTTTCTTATCAAGAGCATTATGTGGCTATGAGAGACTCAAAGTATGGGGTGATAAGTAAACATGATAGTATACTCTTAGATATTTCATTTGATAGTTTTGGTGGTAAATCTGATGATGGCTTTATTGTGAAAAAAGAAGGTCAATGGGGGCACTATAAAGATGGTGTCTTTAATGCGACGGATGATGTAATCGCCTTTACAAGATTTGATGTCCCTGCTGTCTTCTCTTCTAGTTGCCTGGAAGACGAGGATTTAAGATCAATGATTTCATGCTCTCAGCGCATGATGTTAACTGCTTTGTATCGTAACATCGTCTATCCTTCAAAAGCAAGAGGGCAAAAAATAGAAGGTACAGCAGTGGTCCGGTTTCGCGTAAACAAATATGGCGAGGCTGAAGACTTTGAAATAACAAAAGACTTAGGCGGGGGATGTGGAGAGGAGGCTCTCCGAGTTGTGAAAAAACATTTGAGTAAATGGGCTCGTCCTGCTTACTTGGATAATAAACCAGTTTCTACTTATGTGAATCTGCCCGTAAAGTTTAAGCTTGCATAAAAAACACCACATTATTGATGGGGCAATTTCAAACAATAAACAGGGGGTATAATAGTACTTTTCAATACGGAGAGTTAAGTATCGGTATAGTTGTCCCGATAGAGAACTACGCTAATAGCGCTGTGCCTACAATGCAAGACCATTTGCGCAAAGCTGTTCTTGTTGATCGGCTAGGGTTTAAAGCTCTCTGGCTTAGAGATGTGCCAATGCATGTCCCTAGCTTCGGAGATGCTGGTCAGACTTATGATCCGTTTACCTATTTAGGTTTTCTTGCTGGGCAGACTAAGGACATTGCTTTAGGCATCTCTAGTATAGCCTTACCCTTACACCATCCTGTGCATGTCGCAAAATCAATAAGCACGGTAGATCAATTGTCAGAAGGAAGAGTCCTTCTGGGAATAGCTTCTGGTGATAGAAGACAAGAATATCCTGCTACGGCAAAAGACTATGAAAGCCGAGGTGCTGCCTTCAGAGATGCTTACGCGTATTTACGTGCTGCGGATGAAGACTTTCCGGTCTTGAGTAATAATCAGTACGGAAGCTTAAATGGTATGATGGATGTGCTCCCTAAATCTTATGGCGATAAGATTCCTATGTTGGTAACGGGACACAGCCAGCAGTCGACAAAATGGATTGCTGAGAACGCAGATGGTTGGATGTACTACCCAAGAGATTTTTACTCGCAAGAACAAAAGATAAAGGAGTGGCGACAACTTATAAGCAAGACCCAGCAATGGAATAAGCCGTTTATGCAGCCCCTGTATGTTGACTTGATGAAAGAGAGTGGTTTTAAACCTCAAGGCATTCATCTCGGTATAAGAACAGGTACGGATTTTCTTGTCGACTATTTAAGCGAGGCAAAAAGTATCGGGGTCAATCACGTTGCCTTAAACTTAAGATTTAACAGCAATGATAGTATCGAACAAACATTAGAATTGCTAGCAAGTAAGGTGTTGCCGCATTTTCATAAAGTATAGTAAACAGCGAAAGATGAAAAAAACAATACTCATTACCGGGAGTACTGATGGTATAGGAAAACTAGCCGCTAAAAAACTAGCCCAAAGTGGACATCATATCATTTTACATGGGAGGAACTCTGAAAAAATTGAAAAAGTTGAAGCCGAAATAAAGTCCGCTTCCGGCAATGAAAATGTATACGGGTATGTAGCAGATTTCTCTAAACTAGAGGAGGTGACAAAGATGGCTTCCAGGATCGCTAATGACCTGCCGCATATTGACATCCTTGTAAATAATGCAGGAGTTTTTAAAGCATCAAATACAATTGCAGGAAATGGCATGGACTTAAGATTGGTGGTTAATTACTTAGCACCTTTCGTATTGACTAATGCCCTCCTTCCTATGCTGATGAATGGTAAGGGGCGTCGAGTTATTAATTTAAGCTCAGCGGCTCAGACTTCAGTGCCTCGAAGTACTTTTGATAAAGGCATTAATTTGTCTGATAATGAGGCCTATGCACGAAGCAAGCTTGCCATATTACAATGGAGCTTTTTTATGGCAGAGCAACATTCCGAAATCACAACTATAGCACTCAACCCTGGCTCTCTTCTGGATACTAAAATGGTGAAAGAAGCTTATGGTAAATTTTGGGCCCCAGCAGATAAGGGGGCGGATATCATTGTAGACTTAGCTACCAACTCGAAGTACGTCAACAGTTCGGGAAAGTATTTTGATAATGATAGAGGAAGCTTCGGAGAAGCTCACCCCGATGCGTACGATGATCAGATAATTGAAGAACTGATATCGATTACAAATAAGATTGTCTCGAACTAGAAACCCATCACCGCCCCAACAACAAAAACATCGCTGGCCGCTTCTGCAGCTCTGCCCCAACGGATTTCTTCCAGTCCCGAACCCGCCCGGTGAAGACAAATTCCGTTTCTAACGTGAGGTCACAGGTAGAGATAAAACTAGATAAGAGAATTATTAAAAACGCATCTTAGAACTAATATGGCGGCATTGTCTAACATTATTGCGCTTAAGAAAGGTACTGGCTTACTTGCTAGGAAAATCAAGAAATCAGTTTACTGATTGGCTCGGAAGTATGTTTTTCAAGGACGACTAATTAGGGGATAAAATTGGGGACTATAGTCGGCGTCGCTCCAGACGCTTGGTGGTGAACCGTGCCGTTCAGAACAAAAACCGTGCCATTCAGAACAAAGGCGCTCCTTAATTTGGGGGCACCTTTGCCTGCGGATACATTGTGATACATTAATAATAGAGTCATGGTTGTTGTATAGGATCGTGTCGCTATTCTTCCTAACAAAAACAATTGAATGATGTTTCGCAGTAAGATATCCCATCCGGCAATAGCCCTACTCTTTTTCCTGCTATGTTTTCTTGAGGCGGCAACAGTAATAGCCCAAAGAATTGAGCGAATTCCAATCACCAGCTACGAGCGGGTTTGGACGGACAAAGGGTCCGGTAATGAAAAGAATTTGTCCATCTGGCATCCTAAAAACGTACCTGCAGGATACTTTGTATTTGGCTCCGTTGGCATGGCAAGTGACAATAACCCAAACGGCAGAATTACTACCTACGCCTATCGTACGACAAAGCCCTTTAAAGAGGCATATCGTAAGGACCTGATTGTTAGACCAACATCATTCAAAAAGGAGTGGAGTGATTCCGGATCAGGAGCTGATCAGGATCTAAACCTTTGGTTTCCAGTTTGCCCTGAAGGTTATGCTCCCCTCGGATTGGTTGCCTCCAATTCAGGGAGTTCCGTGCCAAGTAGTATCCAAAATAGCTGTGGATGTATTCGAAGATGGAAAATTTTTATAAGTGATGATAATAAGATCCAACCACACCATGAGTGGTCTTATTTTACGGGAGGCTCTTCTAATGCAAAGTACGTTCAACTATTCGACGGGGAAGTAGGTGATAACCGAATCGTTGCGTTTACGGAAAAGGTGAAATATGACAGAAATATTGGAAGTAGTTTGGAGCTTTACCTGATGCGTGAAGGAATAAATTTCGACGCTAATGGAATTAAGAACTATGAACTGACAGGAAATGCTGAAAGCACTTTCTTGCTTGATTTAGACGCGAAAAAGTTGTACGATATTACTGCTAGTTCGAGTTGGAAAGTTTTGGCAAGTGATGTAGTGGAGGCTTTTGCTTTTGGTGATCATTTAGTGGTAACCTTCGTTAATGGGGATGAAAAACGTTACTCGATATCTCAAAAGCGGTTTGATGCTGGTACCCTCAACCGATTTGACGCTGAAGAAGTTGAAGGAGCTGAAGGAGCTGAAGATACTGAAGAAGTAAATAATTCATTTGACCGGAATTATTCATTGGCTTTCAACGGGTCTAACAACTACGTTAATCTTGGCAACCCCTATTTTTACGGTAATAGCTTTACGATCCAAGCATGGGTTCGGCCCGAAGATAAAGCTACTGGGACCGTGCTCAACGTTAGTCAGGGCAAGCTGAGTGCTATGTTCCTTATGTTTAATAATGACGGTAAGCTACGTTTTACCGTCCGCAATCCCGTAGGTAATTCGGGTGGCGTTGAAGTTGTCTCCAAAACTACCTTTACCGACGATAAATGGCGCCACATTGCGGCGGTGAAGGGAGATGACGATAGACTGTATTTGTACGTTGACGGGAAACGCGAGGCAGTGTCCACTAAGGTCGCCAAGGATTTTGGGGAGCGTAAGTCATTTGTTACTTATATGGGGGCGAATATTCCCGGTGTGGCAGATCGTCTTTACGATGGGCTTATGGACGATTTTTCAATATGGTCTAAGGCTTTTACCGGCGAAGCCATCGCAAGTAATTATCTCAAAATACCAAAAAAAGGCGAGAATGGATTAGTATCTTATTATACTTTCGATGAAAGCGGTGCGAATACAAAACTGACGGATTACAACGGTAAATATGACGGCACCCTTGTAGGGTATGGTAAGAGCCCCGGGTCGAAGGCATTTTCTAGTGAGGATCGCCACTCAAACCTTGATGGTAGAGTTTTTCGCATCAAATCAAGGCAGCCTAATGATGGTTTTCAGTTTCTTGGAACTGGGAAACCCGATTTAGGGGAAGAAATTGGTCTGTACAATTTAGATTTCCCCTATGTACTTACCTTTAGAATACTTAAAACAATGGATGGAAGGCATCTTCTGTCGGCAACTAATGCTCGTGCCTTTGTGCTGGAGATTGACTCCCAGTCAGCAGCTATTGAGGATGGGGCTAGAATACAGCTTGGGAAACAGAACGCTGCTCCTGGTCAGTATTGGCTCCTTGATCCTCAGTCGGATGGTGTCTACTTTATCCGGACAGCAGATCCAAAGGGGAATAACAGGGTTCTAGACGTTACTGGATACGGCACGAAAAAGGCCGGGAGTAAAGTACATTTATGGACCGAGCACGGCTATTATAACCAGCAGTGGGAGCTGGTTCCAGTAGATTGAGGTGATGTACACTACCAATGCAATAGAGGCCTTTCATCGGCAGCTGCGCAGGTTCACCAAAACGAAGGCTCTTTCATCTCAGACACAGCTCTTATGAAGCTCCTATACCTCGTCCAACGGGACGTAACCGGAAAGTGGAAAAGCCTATGCATAACTGGAACCGCGTCCTATCTCAGCTAGCTATAATTTACGATAAACGACTACGCCTCGATCTTTAAGGCGCAGCGAGTTTCCCCCCTGTTCTCTTGTGGAGCGTAGCGAAACAAGGGGACAGGGGGGGAACTCGCCCTAACTCTTTTTTACAAATAAGATTGTCTCGAACTAGAAACCCATCACCGCCCCAACAACAAAAACATCGCTGGCCGCTTCTGCAGCTCTGCCCCAACGGATTTCTTCCAGTCCCGAACCCGCCCGGTGAAGACAAATTCCGTTTCTAACGTGAGGTCACAGGCGACGGAGAAGAGGGTCTCCGGGTGGAGGCTTTCGAGCGCGACTTCCACCGTCGCCTGGTTGCGGTAGGGGGCTTCGATCCAGAGCTGGGTCGTATTGCCTTTGCGGCTGGCGGCTTCCAGCCGCCGCAAGTCTTTGGCCAGCTTTGGCCGCTTCGGGCTCAGGTAACCGTGGAAGGTGAACGATTGGCCGTTGAGGCCCGCGGCCATGATGCTCAGCAGAATCGCGGAGGGGCCAATGAGTGGAACTACCCTAATGCCGCGTTGATGCGCGAGCAAGACCAACTTTGCGCCGGGGTCCGCCACTCCGGGGGCACCAGCATCGCTCAGTAAACCTACATCGCACCCGCGCTCCGTCGCCCCAAGCATCTCCGGTAAATCGCGCGCTTCGGTCCGCTTGTTCAGGTCATAATATTCGCACTCCTGGAGTGGTACGCCAACTTTTTTTAGGAAGCGTCGGGCTACTTTCCCGGTCTCCACTACGAAGTGGCGGATGGGTAAAATTGCATCCAGCGTGGGCTGAGGAATGGTGTGCAGGGCATCTTCACCAAGCGGAGAGGGGATGAGGTAGAGTTTTCCGGCCATGGCGCAAAGGTAGCTGAAATCAGAAGCCTTCCGGTAGCATTAAGCCCGATATCAGGTGCAGGGTTCCGTTGGTCGCCTGAATGTTTTCGAACTGGAGATCTAAGGACTGGGCACCGGAGGTGACTACGCTCCGGTCAAAAACATTGACGTCTTCTCCTTGCAGCGTAGTAAAGGAAGAAGGGAAGTTCTCAAACCGGAAATTGCGGCTACTAACAATGTGGTAGAGGGCTACAGCACGCAATTCTTCCGGATTCAAGGAGAGGTCTGACGGAATACTTGCGTTAATGGGGGCAAAAACGGTGAACGGGCCTGGAGACCGGAGGCTGTCGGCTAAGGCTGTACCGTTTGTGAAGTCTGCCGCGTCGTTGAATATGTCGCTCATTAGGCTAAGCGCTGGGTTTCCTTCCAGAAGACCCATAATAGTTGGCGGCCTTAATACAACGTCGATGGGGTGAATGATCGCATTGGTGCCAACCAGCTGTTGGCCAACGACCCTGGACCTATCGTTCAGGGTGATCAACTCGTCAGAACGGTCTAAAAACAACATGACGGCAGCGGCGTCCGGGCTCTCAATATTAGCCGTAGTGAGGTATACCTGACCCTCCTGGATATTATTGCTGGATAGGGCTCCGCTGATCAAAAGATGGTAGCGCAACAGGTTGTTGAGTTCAGTAGAATCAATTGTCTCCACGTCAATTCCTGAGGCTTCCCACGCAGCATTGGAAGGCGCAAAGAGGGTGAATGCGCTAGCGCGAACGAGAGCTGAATCTAATCCGGAACGGTTGAGCGCCCGGGAGAGAAGGCTGAAATCATTGGTTTGATTAATCAACTCAAGCGTGGGGAGGATGTTTAAGGGCGGGCCGATAGGGTCGCTGCTGTCAAGGCTACAGTTTGAGATTAAGGCCATGGCCAAAAAGAGGAAAAGGTATACGTATTTCATCACTTATGGTTTTCCGGGAAAGCGTGAAGATACAGTCGAATTCTAGGGCCTAGGGTCGATGGTGTCATAAAGTGTGTGTAACGAGATGCATAAAGTTCTCGATTTTCAGACTTAAGACGTCTCCCCTCTCCCAAGGAG
>CAYPIM010000214.1:0-9298 GCA_964410795.1 uncultured Lewinella sp.
CCATCTACCATTCCGTTGCCATCGGCATCGAAGTAAAGGTTGACCGTTGCGCCAGCGATACCACTTTCAAGTGGATCAGTGCCATCTTGTACACCATCATTATCAGGATCGTAGAAAACAGTTGAGCCAATGCTCATACTTGGCACAAAGCCAAAGTCAACGGTCATATCGCCGTTGGCATCATCATCACTGGTAGTATTTGCCCCTACAGGAACATTATCATCTTGCATGCCACCGGCCCCGAATTCTTCGGTTGCTCCCGGTTCCATTTGAGCAACGAGGTCTATAATAGGACTGACAACTGAATCACCAGCCATAACTTGGATACCGCTATCCATATTATCGTCCGTGCTCACGTCGGTTGGAGCCATTGCATTGGTAGAGCTAATTGGATATCCATCCGGAGTAGTAGGGATAGCAACAGCGTACATCCCTTCATCCAAGCCGCCAAAGAAGTAGTTACCCATCCCGTCGGTGGTAGTGCTAGCCACAAGGCTATCGGCCATACCGGACATAGATACAGCATAAAGATCTACCTGAACCCCAGGAATTCCCATCTCTCCGTCTGTGGGCTCGAATAGTGCATCATTATCGTTATCGGTAAAAACCGTTGAGCCGATACTAAGACAATTAACAGGAACCATAATAACAGGATCGGTATCACAGATTGTAAAACATGCGTTGTCTAATGAGGTGCCAGTTGTACCCCCAGCAAATGCCGTTAGTAATAGTTCGAAGTCTTCACCCGGAAGAAGAAAGTTATCAAGGACTTCGGTTTCGCGGTAGTTAACTGCGAAGACCTGGAAAGTGTCGCTGGCAAGACCTTCAAAAAGGCCCGTCATGTTCGACGCTATTATTTCATTTTCACTATCAACCAGAACATAGGTTTGAATTTGGCCGCTAGAGCCTCCTGCCATGAAGGACCCCGGAGCGGACTGGGCGAGAATTGCTCCAGTCAAAGCATCTGGGTCTGTGGTAGTCATACAGAACCCACCAGACATCTGCCCTCCGTCGGGACGTACGCCACAGAGCACCTCAGGCACTTCGGTAGTTCCTGTGATTGTTGGGGTAGTCTGGCTCTCGGCCTGTACGACCTGCACGGCACCACCTACTCCACTATGGGTAAAGGGTCCGAAGGTAAGTTGCATACCGACCATAAAGGTTTGCGTCTGGCCAGCAATGGTAACATCAAATGGTCCGGGGTCTGTGCTCGTTACATTAGTAACATCAATATAGTATTGGCCTTCCATTGCTTGCATGCCAAAAGGATCATTACAAGATGCTGCGGAGACTACTTCAACGTCTTGTGCAGAAAGTGAAATAGACATGCCGCATAAAAGCAGCAGTGTAGCCGCCAGAGAGGAAGTGGCGGATACTAAACGAGTAAATCTTTTAGACATGAGATGGATGTTTTGGTCTAGACGCTCTGGACCTTTATAAGTAACAGTTAAATTTTTTTTCATGAGAGTAGTGTTTTCCGGAACGACAAAATCACCACAACGAGAGGTTGTAGTGGTACAACTTTCCTTCCTAACAGGAACAAAAGATGGCAAAATCAGGCTTAGTACAGGCAAAAGGCCAGTCGGATTAAGTCGTCCGTTTTTCATAAGAGATTAATAAAAAAGTCTTTAAAACCATGCTCTAAAACTCTTCAAAGAGACAGAATAATCAAAAGTAAAAAACGCACGAACACTCTATTAGTCAGGTGTTTACGAAAAAACAGCTTCCTGACAGGCGATCAAATTCACCAAGTGAGACTATGATTTTCTAGGTCAAAAAAAAGAGTAAGAACAGTATTTACTCCTCCCAAAAGCAGCAGCAGATACGCAACAAATATAGCACGATTCTGTGAAGATCGAAGAACCTTCCCGTTTTTTTATCCCACCAACAGTCGATACAAACTTCGATAAAGTGGTTTGGAGTCGTTTAAGACCTCTTCTACACTCCGCCATTCAGCACGCTCAATACCTTCGGCGGCTTCAGGCACCAAACTCTCTTGAGAAGTAAGCATCTTAAACCAATAGGTTGGCTTGAGTACACGCTTTCCTTTTCGGTTACGATAGGTATGGTAGGTTGTCTTCAGCGGGCCTCCAAGTGTGAGGCTGGCCACTCCCGTTTCTTCTTTCACTTCTCTTAATGCTGCGGTAGGTGCATCCTCGCCGTCATCAATCTTGCCTTTTGGCAAGTCCCAGGAACCACGACGAAAGATAAACAGGGTCTTATCAAGTTCAACGTTCTTAACGACTCCCCCCGCAGCGGGCACCCATTTATACTTCCCTTTAAAGTCTTCCCAAAGCGCATTGATGTCCGTTGACAAGATGTCTACGGAAAGTACCTTAGGGCTGCCTTTCTCCAGCATATCAACATACTGAAGCAGGGTACGTGGTTTTCCGTTGTAGTTAGCTACCAGGTGCGTATTGGGGGCTTTATTTGCAGGCTCTGAATGACTGATCGAAGCATTTTTTTTGCCTTCATTTTCCATCAAGGCGCGGGCGCGGGTGAAGTGTTCATCTTTCGAGAGCAAGGTAAGCGGACGGTCGTTGATGTAGATTACGTACATTTGCGGCGATTTTAGGGTAAGTTAACAAGCAGTAATGTCTTGATGCAAAGCACATAATCACGGATAAAGTTGTCTTTTCACCCCAACACTGTTAAACGAAAAATCATGAGTACAGCAAGTAACATTGCACGTCGTCTTCTTGAGGTAGGTGCCGTAAAGCTAGCCCCCCAGGCTCCCTTTACTTGGGCAAGCGGACTGCGTTCTCCAATTTACTGTGACAACCGCGTTCTCTTGTCCTATCCTGCTATCCGATCTGAGGTTATCGAAGGGCTTAAGGAGCTCTCGTCTAACTTTGAAGAAATTTATGGCATTGCGGGTGTTGCTACTGCAGGCATACCGCATGGTGCCCTTTTGGCGGACCGCCTCAATTTGCCATTTGTCTATATTCGCTCAAAGGCAAAAGAGCATGGCCGACAGAACCAGATTGAGGGGCGCGTAGAACCAGGAAAAAGATATCTGGTAGTTGAAGATCTGGTTTCCACCGGAGGCTCCTCCTTAAAAGCTATCGATGCGCTAAAAGCTGCCGGGGGAAACGTGGCTGGTGCGGTAGCCATTTTCAGCTATGAGTTTCCTGCTGCCATTCGAGCATTCGAATTAGCGGAAGTTCCATTGGCTACTATCAGTGGGTATTCCATTCTACTACAGGAAGCAGCAGAACATGATTATATTACACTCAACGAAGCAAAAGAATTGGCCAACTGGCGTCAGGACCCTCGTGCCTGGAGCGAAGCCTTTACTAAAGGAGTGTAGGCTTAACTTTATGTCTTCATACCTCTCACTTGCACCTACTGTTGTGTATTACTATTTTAAACATAGCACCAAAAGTCTCCACGGCCCTAGTCTTTCAAACCAAAGATCAACATCCTTCAAATGACTATCCTGACAAAGAAGTCCGAAAAATTTCTCAACACCTATCTTAACAATGCCTCTCCAACAGGCTTTGAAAGCCCCGGCCAAAAACTATGGCTCGAGTACCTCCGCCCTTTCGTAGACGAAGTTGGCTTGGATAATTACGGGACAGCCTATGGCATCATTAATCCGGGTAAAGATTACCGGGTAGTCATCGAGGGGCATGCTGATGAAATCAGCTGGTTCGTTCACTATATTACCGAAAGTGGATTTATCCACGTAATCCGCAATGGCGGAAGCGATCACCAGATCGCCCCCTCAAAACGCGTGAATATTCACGGAGACAAAGGAATCGTCCGCGGCGTATTCGGCTGGCCAGCTATTCATACCCGCCGCGGAGACGATGCGAAACTTCAGCCAAAAATAAATAACATTACTATTGATGTTGGCGCAAAAAACAAGGACGAAGTCCTTGAAATGGGCATCCACGTCGGATCCGTTATTACTTACCCAGACGAACTAGAAATAATGAACGACACTTATTACTGTGGACGAGCATTAGACAACCGCATGGGAGGTTTTTGTATCGCTGAAGTAGCTCGCTTGATTAAAGAAAACAAACTTGAACTTGACTATTCGTTATACATCGTTAATTCAGTCCAGGAAGAAGTAGGGTTACGAGGTGCTCAAATGATTGCCGAAAGCATAAAACCCCACGTAGCCATCGTCACCGATGTAACTCACGACACCGGAACACCAATGCTCAACAAATCAAAAGTAGGCGACGTAAAATCCGGCAAAGGGCCTAGTGTAACCTACGCTCCTGCAGTTCACAACAAATTATTAAAATTAATAATTGACACTGCTAGCGACAATGAAATTGATATTCAGCGCGAAGCCAGCAGCCGCGCCACGGGTACCGACACAGATGCCTTTGCTTATTCAAACGGCGGCGTCCCTTCTGCATTAATTTCATTACCCCTTCGCTATATGCACACCACCGTTGAAATGGCACATAAAGACGACGTTGAAGGCGTGATTAAATTAATTTACGAATCATTAAAAGTTATTAAAGGAGGAATGTCCTTCAAATACTTCGAAGTATAACAACTTATCTCATAGTAATATTTAATTTAATCGGGGTTTTGCATAATGTATAAAACCCCGATTAAATTAAATATTACTATGAGAAACATCAACGCTTAGCTTTAAGACTAATTCGTTGCGCAGCTTCAATCAACCCGATCATCTCCTTTCGATATCCGTTTGCGTCTACACCTTGAGCATTTTTCGCCATTTCCAGACAGTGCATCCAATCAGCTTCTCCTTTATATTCACTATTGCGTAAAAGCATCGCAAATTCCGCAACAGCCGCAGACCAGCGAAGGTCATTTGAAGTCATATTTTCCGAAACATATTCTGCCGCCACGGGCACCGTTATCTTCTTAGACGCACCGCCGGTATTTGGCTTAAATCGCAGACGTAAATCTGCCATATGCTGGGCTTTATTAAAGCCTCGGGCTGGCACCAGTTCGTATAAAACAGTTACGTTATGGCCCGCGCCCATTTCGGCTGCATCTTTGGTATCGTCATCAAAATCTTCGGTATTCAACAGCCGGTTTTCGTAACCGATCAGGCGATAAGAAGAAACAGCTTTTTTGTTAAACTCGAGCTGTAATTTAACGTCTTTAGCAACGGTATAAAGCGTCCCCCCAAACTCTTCTACTAATACTTTTCGCGCCTCCGCAGGAGAGTCAATATAACCATGATTGCCATTGCCTTTATCGGCCAGTAGTTGCATGGTTCCTTCCTGATAATTCCCGGTCCCGAAGCCGAGAACGGTGAGGTAAATCCCACTTTCTCTTTTCTTTTCAATCAATGAAACCAGCGCGCTTTGGTCGCGGATACCAACGTTAAAATCACCATCGGTAGCTAAAATAATACGATTATTTCCTCCTTGAATGAAGTTTTCTGTAGCAGTTTTATAGGCCAGTTCAATGCCCGCTCCTCCGGCAGTAGAGCCGCCGGAGCTAAGTTTATCTAAAGCAGCAATGATTGCTGTAGGATCAGATGTGGCCGGTAAGACCAGGCCAGCTGCTCCGGCATACACCACAATGGAAACCTTGTCTTCCTGGCGAAGCGATTTGGTTAGCAGCTTCAGGCTTTGCTTCACGAGTGGCAACTTATTTGAGCTGTTCATGCTGCCGGAAACATCGAGTAAGAACACCAGATTGGAGGCCGGAACATCTGCCGTAGCAATCGGCATCGTCTTTGCACTCACGCGCAGGAGCTGGTTCTGCGAATTCCAAGGGCAGGTCATGAATTCGGTACGCAGAGCGATGTCGTTCTTCGTCTCGGGGTTTGGGTCTTCGTAGTTGAAGTAGTTGATCATTTCCTCAGAACGCACGGCATCAACGGGTGGTAGTTGGCCGCTGTTCAGGAAACGGCGAATATTGGCGTAGGCGGCACGATCTACGTCGGTAGAAATGGTAGAAACGTTTTCGTCTTTGGTTTTCACGAAAGTGTTCGGCTTGATCTTGTTGTAAGACTCATTCTTCACCGGATCAGACCGGCGAGGAGAAACCGTTTTTGAGTTGCGACGGCGCTTGCCTTTGGCCCTTTCTTTTCTAGCTACGGGGGCCGGACTAGCGACTGAATTATAGTCTCTTCTGTACTGCGTAGTGTAACCGGTTACGACTACCTCCTCCAAGGTAACATGGTCTGCTGAAATAATGATTGTCCCAAGCGGTTCCCCAACCACTACGCTCTTCTCCTGCGTGAGGTAGCCGGTGTAGCTGATGGTCAGGTCTATTTTTTTACCTACGGGTAATCCGCAGAGGATGAACTTACCGTCAATGTCCGAAACAGTTCCAGTAGAGGTTCCTTTCAGGTAGATAGAAACTCCGATGAGTTCACTGCCGGATTCATCAACGATACGCCCATTTAGGCAATCTGCCTGGGCGGTTAGGGTAAGTGCGCTAAGCAGCACGAAGAGGGAAAAAAGGTATTTCATGGCGGTTGTTTTTGAAGAGTGGATGCGCATTGCCAGACTTTTACATACGCCCTTCGAAAAAAAACTGAATTCGTTCGCCGCTCACTAAAACTGGCTAGTCGAAAAACCACTGTGGTGAAATCGGACTTTCTTATCTTCGCCCTAAGGGGACGCCGTACAAACAACTTACCGGTTTAGGTCGTCTTGTTTTGCCCCATTTTTCGCTAAAAATTATTTCCGTAGCGAAGGCTATGCAAAGAATTTTTAACAAAAACGCCAGACCCAAACCGGTAACTTATTCATACGGCGCCCCATAGCAAAACCACCACCTAAAACATGGCACGAAGCCGCCTCTTTCATTGGTTTTTTTATGGGCACGTTTGGATTGCGCTGGCGGCTACTGGGCTTTCTTGGTTGTCTCTTAGAATTGCTTACGATTACCAGGACTGTGTTTCAGAATGGCCAGTTCTTTCCTTCATTTTCTTTGCCACACTGGGCACTTACACACTACACCGCTACCTTAGTTTCCAACGAGCAGGCGAACGTCCTTCCACCGTTCGGTACGGAATCGTTGCGCAACATCCCCAAGCCAGTCTTATTATCGGAGGGTCTAGCATCTTAATCGCAGGCTACTTTGGTTTTTTGTTCCTCAAATCCATTTGGCCAGCGCTTTTGGTTGCGGTACCCATCACCATTTTCTACCTCACCCCTCCCCTGCGGGGCTGGCGGCGACTACGCGATCTACCCTACTTAAAAAACCTATGGGTTGCGCTAGCCTGGACTATTATGACGGTGGTTGTCCCTGTAATCGTTTTAGAATCTCAAGCGGGGTTATTTCGTCCGGATCCAAACCAAACTGACGAGCTATTAGGACTAATAAGCCCTTTCTCTTGTGGTTACGTTTCTCCTCTCAACTATAACAATCTGTACTTTGAACTCACCATTCGCTTTCTCTTCACCGGTTGCATTGCTCTACTTTTCGACCTACGCGACCTTACCCTGGATCGCTCTCAAGGCGTCAGAACGATAGCCTCAGAGCTTCCTAAGCTACACCGCATACTAGTATACGGAAGCATTGCTGCTTCAGCCTTCCTATCCTTGTTTATCTACTCCAACACCTGCATTTTCCCTGGCTTTGAAACGGCTTTGGCCTTTGCCTATTTGTTGATGATCCCGATCGCTTACTACACTTATAGGAAGGCTGATGAAGACTGGTACGCAGTAGTCGTCAATGGTTTGTTGTTGCTGCCGCCTTTAGCCTATTCTTTAGTGGACATTTTTTTTGAGGGCGCGTACGCAGGTGCAGGGTTGGGTTGACGGAGCCGGGGATGACAAATGAAATGAAGACGCCAAGCTAGGGTGTTCTTTTTCAGCCTGAAGGCTGAAGAACCTTCACGACCTTAAGGTCGGGCAACGAGGGCGGCACCGTAGGCGCTGGCCTGGGCTGCGTCCGCAATAACGACTTCGCGCCCGGAGCGTTCGGCAATCAAGGCTACCCACTCCGGTGATTTGGTGAAGCCTCCACTGCCGAGGATGCGCGCTGTCGGACCAACAGCTTCCTCCAGGCTCCTGAGAATGGTAACCAGGTTATCCGTCACCCCATCCAGTACGGCACGGGCGATGTGGGCGGGTTGGTGATGGCCGCGCAAACCGGAGAGTGAAGCCGAAGCCGCCGCATCCCACAACGGAGCCCGCTCGCCATAAAGCCAGGGTCCAAAATCAGGAGCATCTTCTGCAGCGACCGACAGTGCCCCATCAATGAAGGCACCAACATTAGGAAAATGAGCAGAAAGAAGATTCTGCCAGTATTCCAGCACCTTACCGCCATTGTTGGTGGGGCCACCAATTACGTAAAGGCCATCTTTCATTTTATAATTGAAAAGGCCCAGTTTCGGGTCTATTCGGGCTTTGGTGTGGGTGGTCCGCAAGGCACCGGAGGTGCCGATGCTGAGGGCCACCTCTCCGCCGTCGAGGATGCCGGAGCCAAGGTTGGCCAGCACGCCGTCGGAGCCCCCGAGGTAGAGAGGAACGCCAGTGAGGCCGAGTTTTTTTGCTACGGCTGGGCGCCACTTTAATTCCGTCGCAGCGGGTTTGATTTCAGGAAGCCGATCTTTGGTTATACCTGTTTTCCTCAGGGCAGTCTCAGCCCATTGGCTGGTTTCCAGGTCCATCATTCCTGTTGCGGAGGCAAGTTGTTCGTCGAGCAAGAAGCCGCTTTCGCTCCAGCGGATGACGAGGCTGGATTTAAGGTCAGAAACATAAGCCGCAGCCGCCATTCGTTCCGGGTATTCGTTGGCTAGCCAGCGGAGCTTCACCAGAGGTGACATGGGATGAACCGGTGTTCCGGTCAGGGCATGAAATTGGTGGCGATCCTCGGTCGTAAAACCTTTCATTGCATCCTGCGGCCGCGCATCCGCCCACGTAAGCACGTTGCCCAGCGGCGCATAATTTCCGTCAAGCAACAACAAACTGTGCATCGGGCAACTGAGGCCGATACTTGCGGGCTTTCCGTCCGTTTGCCGTACCAGCTCCGTCAACGCCGCTTCCGCAGCGGAGAAGATTTCTTCAACTTCTTGCTCTGCCGCCCCCGGTTCCGGATGCAGTAATTCATAGCCACGCTCCACCAGGCCGATCATTTCTCCGTTGGCATTGAAGGCGCAGGCCTTGGTCGCGGTGGTGCCGATATCAAGGCCAATCATATAGGTCATGGGAACAAGGTAAAAAATCGCGCTGAAAGCCTACGGGTTATATGATGGATGGGTTCAACTTTCTACCAACTGATTTGCTTCCCCCTCTTGCACAAAAAGAAAACCCGGCTTATCTTTGCACCCGCTTAAGCAATATGGCGCGGTAGCTCAGCCGGTTAGAGCGCAGGATTCATAATCCTGAGGTCGGGT
>CAYPIM010000215.1:0-3026 GCA_964410795.1 uncultured Lewinella sp.
TAATAGAATAGCGATATTTGCGGCAACTCCGGAAATTTCTTTGCCTTCATTCAATACGTTCCGCTTCTTGAGCATAAAATTCTCCCCCTGGTTCTCCGTCTTGTTCTTTGCCCTGTTCTTCGTGGTGGGCCTGGTGATCGTGGATGACTACGGCATAAGCTGGGACGAATCTATCCAGCGTCGCCACGGCCGGGTTTCCATCGATTACGCCGCCGAAAAGCTTGGTATTGATGACCATGAACGGCTGGAGCCAGACTGGCACCTGGAAGACTACCAGTGGTCTAACTACGGTATGATCTACCAGATAACAGCGAACCTGCTGGAGCAGGCTTTTGGCTGGGAAGACGATTTTTACCGCTACTACAAGCTGCGCCACATCATAAACTTTCTGTTGCTGTGGCTGGCCATGCTTTATTTTTACCGAACGCTGCGGCTGCGCTTCCCCGATCGGGACTGGTACCCTTTGCTTGGCACCCTGGCGCTTGTCCTGAGTCCAAGGATCTTCGCCCACGGCTTCTACAACCCCAAAGATCACATCTTGCTGGTGTTCTACCTCATCAGCATTTTTACCCTGCTGCGCTTCCTAAAGCACCGTACCTGGCGCAACCTGATCTTCCATGCGTTCGCTACGGGGCTTGCACTCAACACCCGCCTGCCAGCGCTCATTGTACCGCTCACTACCATCTGTATTCTTGGATTTGAACTGTTTCGGGAACGATCTTTCATTAAGCAAAACCTGGTGTGGCTGGGGGCATATTTACCCCTGTCTATAGCCTTCATGCTGCCGTTTTTTCCGTTTTTGTGGGAGGATACTTTTACCCGTTTGATCGCGGCCTTCTCTGAAATGTCTGATTTTGAATGGGACAGTTACGTTTTGCTTTTTGGTGACAACCTGCACGCGCTTGATCTACCTGCTTATTACATTCCGGCATGGATTGTGATTACGACGCCCATTGTTTACCTGCTTTTTATGTTTACGGGCGTCTATGCTACGCTGAAAAGTATGCTTGCCAGCGTGCGTGATTTTCGTTTGTGGCGCAACGCCGATGAGTTGCTAGACTTCGCGCAACTTGGCCTCAGTATTGGCCCAATCCTGGTAGTCATTCTTCTTCAATCAACGCTTTACAATGGCTGGCGGCATTTGCATTTTGTATATCCTGGCTTGGTGTTTTTGCTCATGATCGGTTTTGATCATGCGCAAAAGAAATGGGCGCGGCCGCAGGTGCAAAAATGGGTTTTAGGAGCGGGTCTTGTGCTGATGAGTGTGCAGATGGTGCGTTATCATCCCCATCAGAATGTGTACTTCAACGAAGCGATCCAGGGCGAACCGCTCATGGTTCGTTTTGAAATGGACTACTGGGGCTCGGGCTTCCGCGATGCCTTCCTGCAGCTGGCGGAGCAAATTCCTGAAGGAGAAGTCCGTTCGGTGAAGTGTGAAATCTGGCCGTGTAAAGACAATTTTTATTCCCTACCGCCGGAGGCCAAGGCCAAGCTTCGCCTGGAAGGTGCCTGGCACAAAGCCGATTATCTGGCCACAAACTTCACTTACGCCCAGTCTCGCTACGACCGCCGGGACCTGAAACTGCACTTTGCCAACCCGGCCGTAGAGATTGCACCTGGCGGGCATCTGATTATCGGAGTTTACCGATTGAATGATGAGTA
Organism: uncultured Lewinella sp.; assembly: GCA_964410795.1. Taxonomy (GTDB): domain Bacteria; phylum Bacteroidota; class Bacteroidia; order Chitinophagales; family Saprospiraceae; genus Neolewinella. Next base: position 1,663 of record CAYPIM010000215.1, read on the forward strand.
GGGCCACGGATACGGCATTGGCGGGTATCTTCTCCTTACGGTGTCTACACTGTAAATTTCAAAAGCATTATGTCCTTGCTTACCCGCTCTAACGTAGAATTAGCCCGCTATTACCTCACCTTGCTGATGATTGCAGGCGTGTTCTTCGGACTGGTGTTTTCTCCGCCATTTATCTCGGTAGCGTTGATCAGCCTTTTTATCTTGGGCTTGTTCGACCCTCTGCGGGGGATTAATCCGCGTTGGTGGGCAGGGCTTTCCACTACCTTGCGATCTCCAGTTTTCTGGGGCATGGCGGGTTTGTACCTATTACTGGTAGCGGGCATTTGGCAAACGGAAGACTGGGGGTACCTCACTGAGCGCCTCCGCATCAAGATCCCGCTGTTAGCCCTACCCCTGCTTTGGCCGGGCTTGCCGGACTTTGGTGAAAAGGAATATGGCTGGATTTTTGGAGGCTTTGCGTTGTTTATGCTCTGCGTACTTTTTGGGGTGGCGGTGAACTACGGCTTACATTTTACGGAAATTGAAGACATGATCCGTAAGGGGCAGCCGATGCCCGTTCCGCGAAACCATATTCGCTTTAGTCTGCTGGTGGCTTTGGCTACTCTGCTCGGTATTGGGGCTTATCGGTTGCGGGCTTGGGGCGGGCGCAGGGCTTGGTTATTGGTAGCAGCATTGCTATTCGTTGGGCAGCACGTACTTGCTGTGCGCAGCGGACTTGCGGGGGCCTACGGAGGTATTGGGGTATTGGTACTTGCGTTGGCTTGGGAACGAGGAACTTGGTGGCCCGCCATCGTAGGGCTGATCGGCCTTACGGCACTGCCGGTCCTCGCTTACGTTGTAGTACCTAGCTTTCGGACAAAAATTCAGTACGCCCGCTACGAACTTTTCCACCGTGACCCTAATAAGGACACGCACGAATACAGCGATGAAGGTCGGCTGACAAGTCTTCGCCTGGGCATCGCCGTCTGGCAAGACAACTTTTGGTTAGGCGTTGGCCCGGGTAACCTGCGCCAGGAAATGGACGCCCGCTACGCCGCTGCTTTGCCCGGTACCGAGGGGAAACGACCGCACAACCAGTTCGTCAGTGCGCTGGCGGGGAGTGGCTTGATCGGGGGACTCATTACACTGGCTTGTTTCCTACTCCTGGCCTACGTCGGTCTTCGCGAGCGAAAACCAGTGTACCTGGCCGTCTGGACGGTGCTGTTCTTCAGTTGTCTGGTGGAGAATACACTTGAGACTTCTGCGGGGGTTACCTTATTTTGCCTTTTTCTGTTGGTTACCCGGCCTTCAGGCCGTGCAGGTTAACCAGCCTTCAGGCTGGCCAGATTTAGCCTTCAGGCTGGTCAGATTTAGCCTTCAGGCTG
>CAYPIM010000215.1:3126-9280 GCA_964410795.1 uncultured Lewinella sp.
CAGATTTAGCCTTCAGGCTGGTCAGATTTAGCCTTCAGGCTGTTACAGTTCGGTTAGAGGCCTGACATAGTTCGGTCAGAGGGGGGGCAGAATTCGGCTAGAAGACCGATGAACCCATCACGACTAAAACACGGGTTGTCGCACCAGCCAATAAGCCACCAGAATAGCCAAAACACCCCCCACTAAACTGAGCCCTAAATATAAGGACGCACTTCCCCAATGGCCTTCCTCGCCAAGCAATACCAACTCCAAAGAGAAGGTAGAAAAAGTCGAAAATCCGCCACAAAAACCTGTGAGCAATAACAGCTGTAATTCTTTGGAGAGAAGCTGTTTACTCACTAAACCAATTCCCACACCGAGAACGATACAAGCGAGTAGATTGGCAACCAGCGTAAACCAGGGGATGTCTCCGTCTTCCAAACCAGCAGGAGGCATTAGGCGGCCAACGCCATAACGGGCAAGACTACCCAGACCTCCGCCAAGGAAGACAAGCAACCAGGGCATCAGGCTGCTTCGGTTTGAACTTCAAGCGGTGCATTCTCTTCCAATGCTTTTGTCTTGGCATTAATCTGGACAACATTGCGGTGCAGGAAATAGGTTGCCACAAGAGCAGCTAATAACTGTATCCCGATGAGAACGTGTAATTCCAAAACAGCGTCGAGGTAAAAGATGGTACTGATGAAGAACAGATTCGTAATGCCGAGTACCATTGTCGCTTGCATATGATCCAGCCCGGAGTCGATTAAGAGGTGATGGATATGCCGTCGGTCGGGTTGAAAAGGGCTTCCTCCACGAAGAATTCGAGTCGTAAACACCCTGATGGTATCGAAAAGCGGAATGATCATGATGCTGACCGCAACAGCGACGGGATTGACAAACTTATACTTAGCCATAACGGTGGATACCGAATTCACGGAGATAAACTCGATGGTGAAGATTCCTAATAAAAGCCCAATGACAAGTGCGCCGGTATCGCCCATAAAAGTGCGCGCTGGCGTAATGTTGAAATGAAGAAATGCCAGCAAACTCCCTGCGGTGGTCATGCAAAGTACGCCTAGATAAAAATGATCCGTCATGAAAAAGAAAGTGCCGAAAGTTACCGAAGCAATGGTACCTACTACACCAGATAAGCCGTTGATGCCATCGATCAGGTTGAAGGCATTGGCGATGACGAGGAGCGTGAAGCCGGTAATCAGCATTGACAACCATCCCGGAAATTTACCTTCCATACCAAAAAGACCGTACATGCCTTCCAGCTGGACTCCACCTTTGAAGACCAGAATGGAGATCGCTACGATCAACCCAACCATCTTCTTCCAAGCCGAAAGTCCTTCAATGTCGTCTTTGAAACCTACCATGAACACAATGACCATTGCCCCCAGAATATACTGCAGCGAAGCCCATTGGTGATGTGGAGTAAGCAATAATGTGGTGAACATTATGCCCATGAAAATAGGTATTCCCCCAATGCAGGGCGTCGGGTTGGTGTGGCTACTGCGTTTTACTGCCTTAGCAACTAGGCCTTTTTCGTTAGCAATTCGGATAATGGCCGGAGAAATGGAAAATGTCAGCGCGAACGACATAAGAAAACTCAAAACAAGGATCAACATGTCTCGCGGAATGTCAAATGGAAGCACAATTAGGTCGTTATACAATCCCAAAGATAATCCCAACGGTGCCAGATACTGGACTATTTACGCGATTATTTCCCAATTCTCCCGGCCGGGGTAGCGAATGCCGCTCAGAAAAAGCCCCGTAGCGGGAGCACTCCAGGGCTTTGGCAGCCGGATTTGTTCATCTAGCGATCTGCGCAAATCGTCAAGGCTGAGCTTACCCTGACCTACCCGAATACACATTCCTACAATCAGCCGTACCATGCCCCGTAGGAAGCGGTTGGCGGAGATGTGAAAGGTCCATTGCTCCTCTCCAAATTCCCAGCGAGCTTCGGTTATTTGACAGTCCATTGTGAAATTGTCCGACTTGGTTTTACAGAAAGGGGCGAAGGCTTTATACTCCAGCAACATATTGGCAGCAGCCTGCATGGCTGCTTGGTCAACTTTGTCGCGGAGCTGGGGCAAGCTGGTAACGGTTTCTTGCCGGAAGACCTCTTTTTTTAGCGCAACTTTGTAGACGTAACTCCGGCCGGTGGCCAGGAAGCGAGCGTGAAAATCCGCCGGAACCCGCCAAATGGCTTGCACGGAGATGTCTTCTACCAGTAGGCGATTGTAACGGCGCAGAAAGGCGGGAGGAAACGCTCCCGTAAAGTTGAAATGCGCAATGTAATGGGAGGCGTGTACGCCGGCATCGGTTCGGCCGCAGCCGACAATTTTTATTTTTTCACCAAGGATGAGGCTCAGGGCGGAATCCACCCTTTCCTCAACGCTCATGGCGTTGGGCTGGCGCTGCCAGCCAGCGTAGTTGGTGCCGTTGTAGGCCAGCTCGATCACGTAGCGGTTGCTCTCCATCAGCCCAGTAGCTTTTTCTTCGACTTGGTGACGAAGGGCGGGTTGAGGTAGAAGGGCTCGTAGATCGCTACGTCTACCAAACGTGATGAATAATATCCTGCTGATAACGCTGGTGCAAGCAGGTGGGCAGCGGAGCAAGACTTCGGCCCACTGTACCCACCATTGTTCCCATTCTTCATTGCATCAACCCAGAGGGGATCTTTAAGCCATTCGGCTTCAGAAAGGCGATCCTGCCCAGGTCCACAGATAACCACTGAACACTGTCCCTCTCTGCAAAGTGGCTCAAAGAACGGATCGGGACCTTTGATTTTAACGTTAAATATTTCCGTTACCGACTCAAACTCGCTGACTAGTTGTCCGAAAACTTCTCCCTTTCGCGATTTAATTGTAGCTAGAGACAACCCTCCTGCTCCCGAGGCTACTGCAATGGCGATTAAAGTAGGTACCACCCGCAACTTCAACCCGGGCAAGGCCAAACAAAGTCCTTTAGCCGTAGCGGCTCCTACCCGCAAGCTGGTGTAGCTGCCCGGTCCGTCGGAGAGTACAACTTCATCAAGGTCGGTCATCTTAACTTGCGCCTCTTCCATTACTTGCTGGATGAAAAGCGTCAGGTGGCTGGAATGCTGGTGGGCCTCCGTAGCCGTATGCTCAGCCAGGATAATATCGCCCTTCGCGACGGCAACGGAGCAAACATCGGTAGCTGTTTCCAGCAGTAAACGGATCATTTCAGCAGTTCGGTGGGTGACCAGAATAGTTCTTTAAAGTTGACAATCTTATTGTCCACTACCTCTATGCCTTCAGCTTCCAGCCGCTCCTGCATCAGGGTCGGGGTAGCAAAGTGATTCCGACCGCTTAGTTCACCTTTGCGGTTTACGACCCGGTGAGCGGGGATGGTCTCATCGCCGTGGGCTTTGTTCATCGCCCAGCCCGCCATGCGCGCACTGCCGAGCGTGAGGAAATCCGAAATGGCACCGTAGTTGGTAACCCGTCCTTCCGGAATCAGCCTTGCTACGTCGTGAACGTCTTCTATGTACATTTTATAGTAATGTAGTGCGGTAGTGATGTAGTAGCTACCGCATATTGGAGGTGTTGGATTGTAATGTAGTTGTTGTTTGGTAGTAATAATGTTGCGCCTACCTCGTGCGGCAGCGACTACATTACTACACAACTACCATACTACATTACTTACCGTACGATCTCCACCCCGCGCTTCTTGTCCTGTGCAGTCTTAGGCATGGTCCGGAAGATATAGTCCCACAATGGCTGAGACACGCCGAAGAGAATGTCGTCTTCACTATAATGGTGAAGTGCATGATTTACCCACAGGGCCTTCAGGAAATTCTTGGGCGGCGGGTACATATGAACCGTGTAATGGACGACGAGGTACATGGCGTAGCCCACCACAAAACCAGCAAGGTAGGCGAAGGCATATTGCTGAAGGACGAGCTCAAAGAGGAAGAGCAGGATCGTGGAGATGATCACGGCGGCTACTGGCGGCATGGCCAGGCGCTTTTTATCCTTAGGGTAATCGTGGTGGAAGCCGTGAATGTTGTAGGTCACTTCCTTGTACTTGTCGGACGCATCGTGCGGAGGGTGATAGATCCAGCGATGTACAGCGTACTCGGCAAAGGTGAAGCCCAGGGTGCCCAGAAGGAACAGGCCAACGATGGCAAAGGCGGGGACATCCGTTTTTGCAAGGGTATACCACAAGAGCCCCAGAGCGTACACCAGGAAGATGATGATGGGGGTGGCGATGTGCGTCTGGGTGAGGCGATTGAGAAACTTGTTCTCAAACATTGGGGGGGCCTCCCCGTTGGATTTGAATTTTTCGTTACTCGTCTTCATAAGGCTTGGTTTAGCCGGCTCGATAGTGCAATTGTTTCCGGAAAAATAATAACGCGCTTACTCCGAAGTCAGTTTGAGGCGTTGCTTTATTTTTCGCCCGTACATACGTTTATAAACGCGATACATGCGCTGTAAGTGTTTCACGCTGTAGGCGGCGGGCTCTCCGGTTTGAGTAAGGTAACCCTGTTCTTTCATCCAATCGTCATTGAAGACTTTGCCCAGGTAGCGGCTGCCGTGGTCAGGGAACAGTACAACGACGACGTCGTCTTTAGTAAGTTGCTTCCGGAGGGCGAAAACTGCTTCCAGGGCAGCACCACTGCTGTAGCCCAGGAGCATGCCTTCGCGGGTGGCGAGCTCGCGTACGCGCAGTGCGGCGGCGCGGTCGCCTACCTTGATGAACTCATCGATGAGGTCGAAAGCAACGTTGTCGGGGATGATCGTTTTGCCGAGGCCTTCTACTTTCCAGCTGAAAATCTCGTTGGTGTCAAAAATTCCCGTTTGCCAGTACTTCTTGAGGACGGAACCGTAAGCGTCTACGCCTACTATGGTTACGTCGGGGTTCTTTTCTTTTAAGTAGCGGGCCGTACCGGATAGCGTCCCTCCAGTACCTGCACAGCAGACGTAGTGTGTCACCTTGCCCTCGGTATCGTTATAAATCTCCGGACCAGTGCTGGCGTAATGGGCACCGCTGTTGTCCAGGTTCCAGTTTTGGCGAAGATAGAAGCTGTTGGGGATAGTGGCGGCGAGTTCCTCCGCGCGGGAATAGTAAGAGTCGGGGTGCTCCGGAGCCGCATCTTTTGGACAGAGTACGATCTTAGCGCCCAGGGCGGTCATGAGTGCCCGCTTCTCTGGCCCTGCTTTATCGGACAGTGTAAGGATACATTTGTAGCCCTTTACTGCGGCAATCATCGCGATGCTGAAACCCGTATTGCCGCTGGTTGCTTCAATGAGCGTTGCGCCGGGCTTGATGAGGCCTTTCTTCTCGGCCTGCTCAATCATATGGAGCGCGGCCCTGTCTTTGGCAGATTGGCCAGGGTTAAAAGATTCAACCTTGCCGTATACTTTGGCCGGAATTCGGTCTCCGCAAATTCGATCAAGACTGATGAGTGGCGTATGGCCGATGGTAGATAGAACGCTGTCGTGCCGCATAAATGATCTTTAGTGTTTTCTCTTCCTAGACGTTTAAAATAGTACTAAAACGGACATTAGATATGCCCCAAAGTACAAACGCTGCCACAAATATCCCGGTTTAGGCTATTTTACCGAAGCAAATAAGCTTGCTCGGTTCGGGCTTAAGAGCTTGTTTGCTGGCCGAAACCCAAAATACAAACCAGCACCAATTCCGTTGGCGCTGCAAAAGTAACCATTTTCGACCGGCTCATCCGTTTCCCCTCAGAACATCCACCAGCATAAATGGCCAAATTTCCGGTATCCCTCAAAGCCCGCCTTATTCTACAAAACCACGGCCGGTTGTTGCTGCTGAAGCAAACTAAGCCCAACGGTGGTAACTACTCCCTGGTAGGAGGAACGATTGAACGCCAAGAATTTGCTGCCCGTACCCTCATCCGCGAAAGCTGGGAGGAAGCTGGTATTAAGCTGGAAAAAAATGACCTGGAACTGGTTCATGTGCTGCACAAACGTTCCAATAAAGAGCACCGTATTGTACTTTATTTCCGGGCCTACCATTATAAAGGCTCCCCGGAGAGTAAGGAGTTGAAGAAATTTGAAAACGTAGAATGGTGGCCACTGAAGGATCTCCCAAAGAACCTTACCACTACCGTTCGGCACGTACTGAAGGCTTATAATGCAGGGCAGCTGTATTCGGATATGGAAAAGTGAACTAG
>CAYPIM010000216.1:0-2499 GCA_964410795.1 uncultured Lewinella sp.
CGCCCCTTATACTTTTTCAATAATGGCGGCATACCCTTGCCCCAGACCGACACACATAGTCACCAGGGCATATTTCTTTCCAGTCAGTTGCAACTCCAGAGCAGCGGAATAACAGACCCTTGCTCCCGTAACACCCAAAGGATGGCCGATGGCGATGGCCCCACCGTTAGGGTTCAGGCGCGGATCATCATCAGCCAGGCCCCAGGCCCGGGTGCAAGCCAAGGCCTGCGCAGCAAAGGCTTCGTTGAGTTCAATGACATCCATATCCTGCATGGTGAGTCCTGCTTTCTCCAACGCCTTTAGGCTGGCCTTTACCGGGCCGATGCCCATAATGCGCGGTTCAACGCCCACAACAGCAGAGGTAACAATCTTAGCCATTGGCTTAAGACCATAAGCCTTTACGGCTTTCTCGGAAGCAATGATGGTAGCCGCGGCGCCGTCGTTCAAACCGGAAGCATTTCCAGCCGTTACGCTGCCGCCTTCTTTCCGGAAGGCTGGGCGAAGCTTGGCCAACACCTCCTTGGTAGTCATCGGCTTGATGAATTCATCTTCCGAGAAGATGATCGGGTCTTTCTTCCGTTGTGGAATAGATACGGAGACGATCTCTTTAGCCAACCGACCACTATCCCGGGCTTTAGTAGCTTTCATTTGGCTCCAATAAGCGAAAGCATCCTGGTCTTCTCGGGAAATATCGTAGAGCTCCACCAGATTTTCGGCCGTCCGGCCCATCCCGTCCGTGCCGTACAATTCGTGCATTTTAGGATTGACAAAACGCCAGCCAAAACTGGTGTCATACATTTTAGCATCGGTGCCATAAGCTGTTGCCGTTTTAGAGATGGCGTAAGGTCCGCGGGTCATACTTTCTACGCCGCCGGCGATGAAGAGATCACCGTCGCCAGCCTTAATCGCACGGTTCGCCTGAATGATGGCAGATAAACCAGAGCTACAGAGTCGGTTAACCGTTTCCCCGGGAACCGTGAAGGGTAAGCCGGCCAACAAACTGCACATACGTGCTACATTTCGGTTGTCTTCCCCTGCCTGATTGGCACAGCCCATGATGACGTCATCGTAAGCCTCCTTAGGAATGTTTGGATTTTGCTCAACAACAGTTCTGATGGCCAAGGCGCCTAAATCATCTGTTCGGATGGTGCTCAGGCTTCCCTTAAATTTCCCAATCGGCGTACGGATACCATCTATGATATATGCTTCTTTCATTTTATATTTTGTCTCTTCGAAAAGGTATTTTTTTGGCGCGGACGCAGGTGCAAGGAAGGCTATAAGGAGCAGGGTTACCAGGCCACCGAAGTACGGTAAACAACGCCCTTAAACAGGGCGACCAATTCATCTCCTCGTTTAACTTCAATGAGGTGAAAACCCAGTTTATTTGTCGGGTGATCCAGTGAAGTTTCGGCGGTGATGTAGTCTCCTTCCTCAAGCGCTTTGATGTGGTTTACTGAAGACTCAATTGATACAGCCCTGCGTCCGTGAGCGTTGGTCGCAAAGCCAAAACAGCTGTCGGCAAAAGAGAAGGCAATACCTCCGTGGGCCTTGCCCATCCCGTTGAGCATTTCCTTCCGGATCGTCATGCTGGTCTTACAATAGCCTGGCCGCTGATCAATGATCTCAATACCCAGCCACTGACTAAAAGCATCCTGGGCCAACATCCGTTCGCCAATGGGTTGTGTTGAAGTCATGATTGGAAAAAATTTGTGCCTTCCTGAAGTTTTTTCCGGAGTAACGGACTACAGCGATAGCGGTCTTCGTGATAAGTGTCATAGAGCGCATCTAACTGGCTGACGCACCAATCGATTCCTTTCTCATCTGCCCATTTCAGCAGGCCTTTGGGGTAATTAACGCCCTTGGTCATCGCATTGTCGATGTCCTCCGCTGAGGCGACATTCAGGAAGAGCGCATCTGCCGCTTCGTTGATCAGCATGACCAGGACACGCTCAAAGATGGTCTGGGCTAGTTCTTGATCTTCCTTGGGCTGGGGTTTAGTGGCTCCTTCTCCGTAATCATAGTACCCTTTGCCAGTCTTACGCCCCAGGTACCCTGCCTCTGACAAGCGTTTCTGGGTAAAAGATGGCCGGTAGCGCGGATCGTAATAGAAGGCTTTAAACACCGTTTCGGTAACGGTGTAGTTGACGTCATTGCCAATAAAATCCATCAACTCAAAGGGGCCCATCCGAAAGTCTCCCAGGCTTTTGAGGCTCCAATCGATAGTGACAAAATCAGCGAGGCCTTCTTCGTGAATGCGCAGCGCTTCTCCGTAAAACGGGCGCGCTACCCGGTTAACAATAAAGCCGGGGGTATCCTTTGCTACAGCAATAACTTTTTTCCAACCAGAGATAATCTCTACGGCAGTTTCCAAGACGGTGGTGGACGTCTGGATGGCGGGAATGACCTCTACCAGTTTCATTAAAGGTGCCGGATTGAAGAAATGTATTCCAATGCATCGCTCTGGTCTGGTTAGGGCTGAGGCGATGGACGCGATGGATA
>CAYPIM010000216.1:2599-9219 GCA_964410795.1 uncultured Lewinella sp.
CCCAGCATGGCCAGTGCCATAGCTTTTTGAAATCCAATGAGACGCGGGAGAAAGAACGTCCCTCCGCTGTCGGGGATGAGCCCAATTTTGCTAAAAGCCTGAATGAAGCTAGTCCCCTCCTGCGCAATCACAATATCACAGGCTAGGGCGATGTTTGCTCCTGCTCCAGCGGCAACACCATTAACAGCTGCGATGATGGGCTTTTCAATACTCCGCAACCGGGTGATGATGGGCGCGTAATGCTCCTCCAGTATTTTGCGAAACCCCGGATTTAGCTCGGGTGTCGTTACTTCTTTAAGGTCTTGACCTGCACAAAAAGCTTTACCATTTCCCGTCAAGACAATCGCCCGCACTGCAGGGTCTGCAGCGCAATCATCCAGGGCATGCAGTAAAGCCAGGGCCATTTCTCGATTAAAGCTATTAAAGACTTCCGGGCGGTTGAACGTCAAATGAGCAACCCCATTTTCAGTCTTTGATTGTATCGTTTTGCTGGTACTCATGGATGGATGGCTTACTTTAAGCATTTAAAGTAATCGAAGGGTTCCAGGCAGTCTTCACACTGAAACAAGGCTTTGCATGCAGTGGAACCAAAAGGGCTGACAACTTTGGTGTTCTGAGATCCACACAACGTACACTTGACAATTTTCTTTTCGCCCATCAAGGCCGCCTTGTCAGCATCAGGCTCCAACGGAACAGCAATTCCGTAGGCTTCTAACGAGGCGCGCCCCGTTGGCGTGATCCAGTCTGTTGACCAGGCAGGAGACAAGACCAGTTCTACCTCTGTCGTATAGCCAGCTTCATGCAAGGCAACTTTGATGTCGACACTCATCACATCCATCGCAGGACACCCACTGTAGGTGGGGGTAATTTGTATAAAGGCCTTATTCCCGGTTAAGGTAGCAGTACGCACTACGCCCATATCCATGATGGAGAGCACCGGGATTTCCGGATCCGTCACTTCCCTGAGCAAAGGAGCCAGTCGTTCATCAATTTGTTCCGATGTTACTTCCATGTTACCAGTTCATATTTGGAAAGGTCCTTTGCATATACTGTAGGTCGCTCAGCAAATAGCCCATATGTTCGGTATGGATGCCTTGCTTACCGCCTTTTTGGAACCATTTATTTGTGGGCACTTCCAAGTTGGCAATTGAAAATGTCTCTTTCAGTTTGTTGTAGTACTTCGCCTTTAGCGGTGCGGTGTCTACTCCAATCCCAGCGGCTACCATGGCGGTTTCCGCATCGGTTGGCAGGAAGAATTCCTCGGTATAGCGCCACAGGTAGTTGACTGCTTCTTGCATTTTCGCATTGCTCTCCTCAGTACCGTCGCCCAGGCGCTTCACCCACTCATAAGAAAAGGCTTGATGGTACCTTACTTCTTTGATCGACTTGGCCGCGATGGCTGCAAGTACTTCATCCTTACTCTGCATCAATTCCAGGAGGAACATCTCATGGAAAGCATCAAAGAAATAGCTTCTGGTGATGGTGTAAGCAAAATTAGTATTGGGTTGCTCGACCAGTAAGGCGTTCAGGTAATCCCGTTCTTTCCGGAGGAAAGCAATGGAATCTTCACTGGCCTCGCCGCCTTTAATTTTGGCTGCATATTGGAAATAGCTACGGGTTTGGCCTAATAAGTCTAGCGAGATATTAGTACAGGCAATGTCTGTTTCCAAACTTGGCCCGTGTCCACAGAGTTCCCCCAGCCGCTGACCGAGAATCAGAGAGTTATCGGCAATGCTTAGAATGTACTGGTACAGTTGGTCTTTCATGATACTAGTATTTACATGTGCTTTACCTCATCGGGTAGGGTGTAGAAAGTAGGATGACGGTAGACCTTGTCTTGAGCTGGTTCAAAAAACTCCCCGTTGTGCTCCGGGTTAGAGGCGGTGATGTTTGCAGACTCTACCACCCAAATGCTTACGCCCTCGCTGCGGCGGGTATAAACGTCGCGGGCATTTTGCAACGCCATCTCTGAATCAGCAGCCCGGAGGCTACCAAAATGGCGATGTTCCAATCCGTTCTTACTTCTCACGAAGACTTCCCAAAGGGGCCAATTATTTTCCATTATTACTTGCTTTCTTCTGTTTCTTTTTGGGCGCGGACGCAGGGTGCAAAGAAGGTTCTTATACCGCCTTTTTCATCGCCTGCTTAGCCTTCTTTTTATCTGCATGCGCTACTGCTGCATCTCTGACCCACTGGCCTTCTTCCCAAGCATTTACCCGGGCACTGATGCGCTCCTGATTACAAGGGCCGTGGCCTTTGACGACCTGCCAGAACTCATCCCAATCAATCGGCCCAAAGTCATAGTGGCCAGTTTCCTCATTGAATTTCAACTCCGAGTCAGGAATCGTTAAGCCAAGTAAATCCGCCTGAGGGACGGTCTGGTCAATAAACTGCTGACGCAGCTCATCATTTGTTTTTCTTTTCAGTTTCCACTTCATCGACTGGGCGGTATGCACGGACTCCGCGTCCGTAGGGCCAAGCATCATCAGCGAAGGCCACCACCAGCGATTCAGCGCATCCTGAGCCATTTCTTTTTGCTCCGGAGCGCCGTTGGCCAGGGTCATCATGATCTCAAAACCCTGTCTTTGGTGAAAACTCTCCTCCTTACACACCCGCACCATCGCGCGGGCATAAGGCCCATAGGAAGTACTACAGAGTGGAACTTGGTTAATAATCGCAGCACCGTCTACCAGCCAGCCGATAGCCCCCATATCCGCCCAAGTCAGGGTTGGGTAGTTAAAAATACTCGAGTACTTCGCTTTACCGGAATGCAACTGTTCGTACAATTCTTCTCTCGATATCCCCAGGGTTTCACAAGCACTGTACAGATAAAGACCATGGCCAGCTTCATCTTGTACTTTAGCCAATAAGGCCACTTTTCTTCTGAGCGACGGGGCACGGGAAATCCAATTACCTTCCGGTAACATCCCAACAATTTCTGAGTGGGCGTGCTGAGAAATTTGACGAATGTGCGTCTTCCGATACTTTTCCGGCATCCAGTCTTTGGGCTCAATCTTTTCATCGCGCGCAATGCGCGCCTCAAAAATTTCCGCTAAGTCTTTGATGTTATCTTCTTGCATAATCATAACAGTTTATACGTCAAAATCTACTTTTACCACATCGCTTGTCGGCACTGCCTGGCAACTGAGTACGAAGTTATTGGCAACCTCTTTTTCTTCAAGTGCATAATTAACTTTCATTTCAACGGAGCCTAATAATACCCGGCATTTACAAGTACTACAAACGCCGCCTTTACACGCAAAGGGCAAGTCTGCACCTGCAGCCAGAGCAGCATCAAGCAAGTTGTCGTGTGCCGCAGGCATCGTAAAATGAAACTCCTTACCACCATCAATGATGGTGACATCAGCTCCTTCTGTTTTATCAATTACCGGAGCCTTTGTCACTGAACCGTTTTCAGTGTCGCCAGAAAAGAACAGCTCGTAGTGAATCCGATCTTTAGCCAGACCAGCAGCTTCCAACTCATCCCGAATCAGGAAAATCATTTCTTTAGGGCCACAAATAAAAGAATGGTCTATTTCTTCTATCGAGCAAATACTTCCAAAAATAGTCTGGAGTTTCTCCTGATCTACCCTCCCATTGAGCAAAGGATTATTCCGCTGCTCTCTGGTGAGGAAGTAGAAGATTTCAAAACGATCTAAAAACACGTTCTTCAGCGCCTCCAGTTCTTCTTTAAGAATAATGGAAGACACCGTTTGATTAACATAGAAGAGCTTGAATGTAGCCTCAGGCTCCTGGCTCAGGTGCGTTCTGATGATGGAGAGAATGGGCGTTATGCCACTCCCCGCCGCAAAGCCTAAGTAATTCCGCCGCTGAGCAGGGTCAACCTCTACGTAGAAATTCCCTTCCGGTGGCATTACTTCCAGAGCATCTCCAACGGCCAGCTCTGTATTAGCAAAAGTAGAGAAAAGACCTCCCTCAATCTGCTTGATAGCTACGGACCACTTATTGTCTAGCGGGCTACTACAAAGAGAGTAAGAACGTCTTACCTCCTCCCCACTTATCTGCGCTTTCAAGGTCAGGTACTGACCCTGGTAAAAATCAAACACAGACCGTTGTTCCTCCGGAACAGCCAACGTAACGACCGAACAATCCTTAGTCGTTCGTTCGATACCAGACACCAATAAAGGATAAAACTTTGCCATAACAGATCGTTGCTCCACAAAGCTAACTAACATTCGTTAGTTTTGCAACTTTCCTAATAGTTTTTAGCAGGGCAAACGCATCAAACCGTTCGCAATACCTCCAACGCCGTCCTGGACGATGCTTCCTCCGGAAGCGTGGCCGGACGAGCTCTCTGAGCTCGGATGTATTAAGCAAATTAGTTAAAACTCAGGGCCAGCTAGCGTATTCCGCCTGCATTGGGCGCATATGTTTTTCGTCGACAACACATATCTCAGTGATAAAAATCACCAAACCCGTAACAACTCACTTACAACAAGCATAAAGCAGCAAAACAACCTGCCAGATGCGCTCCATATTCAACCTCCTCCCCTTTCTCTTCTTCGCCCTCGTATTCACAAGCTGTGGTGCCGACGGTAACCTGGACGCCAGCCTCGTACAGGAGTACGCCGAGCGTTTCCAGCAGGAAGTCCTCCCTACAAAAGAAGAGTTTAAGAAGCTCGCTGAAGCCCAAATTGCCATGATGCCTGCCGACGAGCGCGCCGAAGCCCGCAAGCAATTGGAGGAAACCCTCGCCGAATGGCCCACCGACGGCGAAATATCGGATGCCATCTCTGAAGCCGTCAACGACCTACCCACCCGCAATGAAATTAACGAAGCGCTGCAAGAAATGGATGAAGCCCCTGGTGGCTCCATCATTAGCAACATGATCCGTGGTGCGCTGAACGAAGCCCCCTCAGCAGACGAAGTAAACGGCCTCGTTGAAGAAGGTCTCAACGAAATGAGCGACGAAGTCAAAGAGCTACGTGAAAAAGCAAATCGTTAATCTTTCCTCATAGTTTAAGTTTCAAGTGAAGGGCGGATCGTTGATCGACGATCCGCCCTGTTTCGTCGGGTAAACTGGCAGGTGATGCACGCAGCCGCTACTTATGCAGCATAATCAACCCATCACATCATGCGCAAGCTACTATTAGCCCTTCTTCCTTTACTCCTTTTCACCCTTACTTTCTCCTGTACCGCCGACGGCTTAGTCGATAGCGAAGCGATGAAAAATTTTGCCGAGAAGATGCAAGAAAAGATGCCTACTAAAGAAGAGTTCAGGAAGATCGCCGAGAAACGCATCGACAAGATGCCCGCTGACAAACAAGCTAAAGCCCGCCGAGAACTTGAAGAAACCCTTGCCGACTGGCCCACCGACGAGGAAATCTCCGATGCCATTAACAATGCCATCGACGACTTTGCTGAAGATGCACCAAGCAAAGCCGACATAGAAAAAGCCCTCGACGAATTCTCTCAGGAAATGCCTTCAAAAAAAGAAATGAAAGACGCCGTTAACGGCATCATTGACGAGATGCCCGAAGGAGACGAGCTTGGCAGTCTGCTTAAGAAAGGGCTGAACAGTTTCGTCGAAGCGCTGGACTCGGTTAAGGTGGAGGTAGAATAATGTTCGAGGGGCTGCGCTCCGAGTAATCCCGAGCGGTAGCAAGGAGTTGTTTCTCGCTTCGCTCGAACTTACTCGGGGACAGCCCCTCGCCCATTATTAAATAAACTGACGTAAATAGTCGTAACTCTGCCGCAGTGCCGCCTTCCGCTTCTGCAAGTCCCCTTCAAAAGTTCGGTCCTCTACTTCCACGCATACGGCACCGTCGTAACCTGTTTCACGGAGGTAACCAATAAAACGGCCCCAATCCACATCGCCCAGTCCTGGAATCTTCGGCGTATGCCAGTGGTTTGGGTGGCTAAAAACGCCGTGGTAATTACGTTTCTCTACGTCAATCCGAGCGTCTTTGGCGTGGACATGGATCATCCGGTTCGGGTAATTACGGAACGGAAGCGTGTAATCCATATGCTGCAGAATAAAGTGGCTCGGGTCATAATTCAAGCCCCAGTGTTCGTCCGGGATGTCTGCCCACATCTGCTCCCATACGGCCGGGCTAACGGCAAGGTTTGTTCCGCCGGGCCATTCATCTTTTGTGAAGCGCATTGGGCAGTTTTCGATACCAATGCGGACATTTTTGTCTCCAGCATAAGCTACGATTGGTCGCCAGGTAGTTAGAAAACGCGGCCACTGGGCTTCAATGGTCTGGTCTTTATCACGCCCAACAAAGGTGGTAACGCAGCTAACGCCCAAAACCTCCGCCGCATCAATCAGCGCTAGAAGATGATCGGTGTAGACCTTTGCCTCCGCTTCGTCCGCAACGAGTGGATTCGGGTAGTACCCAAGGGCGCTGATGCTTACCCCATATTTCGTTTGTAAATCTTTTATGCGAAGTACCTGAGCGCCATCGAGCTTAGTTACGTCAATGTGTGTCACCCCAGCATAGCGTCGTTCGGCCTTCCCGGGCGGCCAGCACATCACCTCCAGGCAATCATAGCCGGTAGTGGCAGCGAAGGCTATATTTTCTTCGAGGCTCAGCTCGGGGAGGATGGCGGTTACGTAGCCTAGTTGCATGGGTGTTCAGTTGTCGGTTATCGGTTTT
>CAYPIM010000217.1:0-9206 GCA_964410795.1 uncultured Lewinella sp.
CAGATTACAGGTTGCAGGTTGCAGGTTGGCCGTGTAACCTGAATCTTGCAACTTGCAACTTGTAACCTGCAACCTACTGCACCCGAGCCACCAACCCTTCCAACTCTCGGTAGCTACTGATCTGGCCTTTATTGAAGTAGCGTTGGCCGTTGCGGTAAAAGAGGGTTACGGGGATGGAGCTTCTTTGCCATTTCTGGTCCACTTTATAGATCCAACCATCGTAGAAGTTATCAGTGAAGGCAACTACCGGGAGGTTGAGCGGGCGGGTTTCAACGAAGTCTTTCATCCGGGTTCTCACATCTTCTGGTTTATCCAGGCTGATCATGATCACCTGAAGGTCGTCCCGGCTGGTTTCGGCGGTGAGCTGCTCAAAGTATTCCATCTCTTTGATGCAAGGGCGGCACCAGGTAGCCCAGAAATTAACGATGTAGGTGATGTTGTCGTCCTTGCGCGTTAGCAGCGGTTCAATTTCGGAGAAAGAGGAGTAAACGGGATATTTTAGTCCGGGGTCGTTAGCCGTAAGGAGTTCTTTCATGGCGGGGGAGACTACACCGTCCGTATTGCTGGGGCCAGCGGGTTTGAATAGCGCACAACTGGTCAGGAACAGGAGGAGCATAAGTGCCGGTAAGATTCTCATGTGTTGCTTTTACTGGTAATACGGTGGCCCTGGCCAATTTGTTGCCCGCAAGCCAGGAGGAGCCGTATACCCCAGAGAAGCCGCGCAGCTAAATATCCAGTAGTATGGGGGCGACGGTGCGCAGGTGCAAAGGAGGTTAATGGGCTGGGACTGAGCGTTAAAAACGCTAAATAACAGATTGCAGGCTTGGGACTTTCGACTTTACTGAGACGTCTCCCCTCTCCCATGGACCTCGTAGGGAGCGCGAAGCAGGTCCTGTAGAAGCCGCGCAGCGAAAGGGGCCGGGGGTGAGGTTACGAGCGCAGCGAGCTGACACGTCTTCTGCTGTTTGGAGAAGATTCTTGCAAACCTAAAATCTGTTAATTCACCCTAAAATTAGTCAATGATCAAAACAATTTTCTTCCGACCTTGCGCCCCTACATCGGAAAAATAACGAACCGTGACCTTAGACTCTCTCGCCATCCGCGACCCCGAATTCAACAACTACAACCCACCGCATCAGGTTCCACTCGTTGCGGCATCCAGCTTCATCTTTGATACCATCGAAGAAGGTATGGCCATTTTTGGTGGAGAAAAGCCAGGGCACGTGTACGGCCGTTTCGGCAACCCTACCATCGATGCCGCAGCGAATAAAATTGCGGCCTTAGAGGGCTTTGGCCTCGAAGAAAAAACAGCTGGTATGTTCTGCTCCAGCGGAATGAGTGCTATTGCGACCGTATTTCTCGGCGTTTGCGAAGCTGGCGAAGTGGTACTAACCCAGGCCGATCTTTACGGCGGCACCACCGGCTTGTTGGAACAACTCGGCAAGCGCGGCATTGGGATGCAAACAGTAGACCTGCGCGATCCGGCAGCCGTAGCGGAAGCACTGGCTACGAATCCAAGCATCCGCATTGTCTACGTAGAGACGCCCTCCAACCCTACCCTCCGGGTAACGGACCTGGCGAAGCTGGCCGAACTGGCCCACGCCCACGGCGCACTGTTGGTGGCGGACAATACCTTCGCGACGCCCTTCGTCCAACGGCCACTCTCCTTTGGTGCAGACATTGTTGTCCACTCCACTACCAAGTTTCTGAACGGCCACGGCACGGGAATTGCCGGCGCCATCGTTTGCCGTGATGCTGAGCTGATGGCCGAAAAGCTGGTTCCCGTCTACCGGCTCTACGGCGGCAGTGGCAACCCCTGGGATGCCTGGCTGGTGCTGAATGGCCTGAAGACCTTGCCCCTCCGGATGGAGCGGCACAGCCAGAACGCCCAGACTGTTGCTGAATGGCTGAAGGAGCACCCCAAAGTTACCCGCGTCAACTACCCCGGCCTGCCCGGCCACCCGGATGAAACGACGATCAAAAAACAGATGACTCAGAGCGGTGGAATGCTCAGCTTCGAACTCTCCGGAGGTACCCCGGCGGGCATGGATTTCATGAACCGGATCAAGTTCTGCACCCTCACCCCTACCCTCGGCGATGTGGACACCCTGGTGCTTCATCCCGCCACCATGAGCCACCGCGGCGTTGACCCCACCGTGCGCGCTGCGCACGGCATCTCGGACGGACTGATCCGTCTGTCCGTCGGTGTGGAAGCCGTGGTAGATATTATTGGGGATCTGGAGCAGGCGATCGGATAGATTAGTAGATTGATAGCAGGTAGATTGACAGATTCGCTGTGCGGCTTATTCGAGGTGATAGCATTATCGCAGTCATGAGTCCATGAGGTCTGGAAAAGGATGCTCGCTCAAATATGTTGACTGTTCCTATGTATGACGGGATGTCTTCGCTGCGGGGTTGCCTATAAATCTACTTACTATCATATCTATCACTCTAATTACCCCAGCCACTTCCCTTGAAACTCAGCCCCTTCCTTGCGCATCACCGCGTCCAACAATGCACCTGCGTCCGCGCCCGAATGCATCAAATCAGCGTGAGCTCCTTTGAGAAAACGCTCCTTGACCATGTAGCCGAGGAGCGCGGAAAGATGGTCGTAATAACCATTTACGTTGTAAAGACCGCAGTGCTTCTGGTGAATACCGAGCTGTGTCCAGGTAAATACTTCGATGATTTCTTCCAGGGTGCCAATGCCGCCGGGCATGGCGATGAAGGCATCGGATGCTTCCGCCATCGCGAGCTTACGCTCGTGCATGGTTTCGGTAACGATCAACTCCGTAAGCCCGGTATGGCCAACCTCCATGTCTACCAAAAACTGGGGGATTACGCCGAGAACTTCCCCTCCTAGGCGAAGCACCTCATCGGCCACGGCCCCCATCAGCCCGACTGAGCCAGCACCATAGACAAGCCGAAGGTTTCGCTCCACAATGGCCGCCGCCATTGCTTTAGCGGCTTCGGTATAAACAGGATCAGCACCGGAAGAGGAGCCGCAAAAAATAGCTACTGATTGCATAGATCTTGATTTGGTCGGCAAGGTAGGGTAAAGTGTTTAGGAATTAGCGTTTAGCAACTAGTACAGTGGTCGACGAAGTTTGATTTTAGCACATCGATTTTACGAGCGTAGCGAGCTGCCACGTCTCCCCTCTCCTCTGGACCTCGTAAGGAACGCGAAGCAGGTCCTGTAGAAGCCGCGAAGCGAAAGGGGCTGGGGGTGAGGTTACGAGCGGCAGCGAGCTGCCTTGCTTTGTACTAATTTCAAACTTTGGCGACCACTAATACAGTGTGTCACGCTACTGGACATTTCGCTTCGAGGCTTGGCTCCCTCTCCGTCGAGCCTTAGGCGAGACGTGTGGGAGAGGGAGGGGGGAGAGGCCGAAAACCAAACCTCGAAGCCACGAAGCGGAATATCCAATAGAATGGCCGTGTCCATAACAAGACTTAAACACCAACTTCCAACGCCAGGTAAGATGCATAAACCTCTTCCGCTGTAGAAAGTTGCTGTTCCAGCTGCTGCGTGCGAATGGGTTCCGTTTGCCCCTCCAGCAATTCACCAATCAGGGCCTGACAGCTCCCCACTTCTGCAGCGTAGCCGAAGGTGAAATGATCACTCAATTCAGCGGCCATCACTTCAAGGATTTCACAAAGGCTTTCTGCTGGTCGTCGGCCACCGTAGGACGCTCGAACGCTGCGCAGGTACGTGGAAAGGGGCCAGTACAAAATACCATCGTAACCGTTTGGGGAAAGGAAAAAAAGAGCTTCTCCTGTCCGTAAAACATCCGTTGCGTTTGCGTAGGGGCGGCGCTCCAAAAGTTGTCGCAACAGGTCTGAAGCTACTTCGTAGAAATCAAAGTCGAACCGATCACGTTCCTGACTGAGTTGGCCAATGACAAACATGGTAAAGTTGTGGATTTCCGTCCTGGGCAGGTGGTCCAAAGCGAGGGCAAGCTCGGGCACGTCTTCCACCCGGCAACTGGTGAATCGGTTGTTGAAACGACCGAGGTAAGCGGAAAAAAGCCGATGGTAAAGCCGAATACCGACCGCATCCGTATTAATGGAAAAGGCATAACCAGCCGCTGGCTCCCGCCAGGAGGTAAGTCGGTCAATCCGCTCGGAAAGGCGATCTATCCGGTGGGCCATGAACTCAGCAAAGACTACCGAAAAATGATTGGGAGATGAAACGCTAATGGGCAATAGAGGCATAGTTAGGAAGTGTTTGATGTTGTTTCAAAGATACAACATTACAAACAATTATTAAACTTTATTGCGACTATTATTGCAATTGAAACTTATCTGCGTACAAAAAGTGAGACTAATTGGTCTTACTGCCTTATACCAACCTAAACCAGCTTACCTTCACCCTACAAAACAAACACTATGTTTCCCTCTCCGAGCACTTTTCTAAAACAAATTTTTACGGCTTTAGAACCTGTTCGTGGAGCACTAAGCCACCTCCAGCTGGATCATATTTGCTACCGGGTAGAGACCGTCGAACGGTACGAAAAGCTAAAAGCCCAATTACTAAAAACGAACGAACTACTGGTAGAATCCCCCATCAACGGCCGGCGCATCGCCACCTTCCGGATGGCAGCACCATTTTGCTTCGGGGAACGGGAGATTGGGTTACTTGAGCTCCCCGAGCCCAAAACCGGGAGCCCCTACCCCGAAGGCTGGGAGCACGTTGAATTCGTAACCGACCGCCCACTGGAGGCGTTTGCGGGGTGGATGGTGGAGCACCTCGGCGTAGCGGATAAGGACATTGATCGTTCCGGCATTAACAAACTGCTGAACGCAGACCTCCGGCTACGTTTACCAGGCGGGCTCAGCGTGAAGTTTCATGAATTACCGCTGGACGAGGTGATTCGGATAGAGCTGGCCGATCACCATTTGTAACGACCACCAACGCCAACCCAGGGTGTGAATTCAACGCCAACCCAAGGTACTATTTCTGCACCGACACTAAACCTTTCGGATAAGTCATACTGAAAGCCCGCTCGTGGGCGTACCTGGAGCCCTCTAAAAAATAAAAGGTTTGCTCCAGATTCAGCACGCACTGTTTCACTGTTTCCGGTACGACCTTCATAAAGTTGCTCCCGCAAATTGTAATCACTATATGAAAGCGTTTGAAGCGAGACGCCTGCATAAGGCCGCAAACGTCTCCGTCGTAGAAAAGTATAATCCAGCCGAGCAGACGTGTACACTGCTTGAGATCCGAACCTAAAAGTGCTACCCCATTCCTCAGGTAACAATTGATTAGCTGTGAAATCTCTTTCGTTGCGCAGCCCCATAAGGTGACTGGGTCTCCAGGTAATGCCAAGACCCACGCGCAAGCCATTGTCAAATTGACGAGCAAGATCAAAAGTCACGAATTTCATTTGTAACCGTCGATTCAAATTCGGATAGAGCCTGCTTGCATCATAAAGTGTTAACTCCCGGTCGCCAAAGTCGTATTGCCTGGAAGCAAAGCCGTTGTCTATTTCGGTGTAGATACTCACATAACTCCTGGCAGCAGACTGTCCAGGGGTGAGGTTTATACCAAACTCCCAGCTCCCCCGCTGTTTAGATTTGCGACGCTTTATCGGTACCGGATTAGTGCTAGCAAGGGCCGTAGCGGCTACTACCAGCGTACTTTGTAAAGATCCGAATTGAATAGATTTCGGGGCAGCGTTAGTGACAGTTGGAACCTGGGTAATTACCACATTAGGAGACGTACGGCCTGGTTTCTCCACATTCTCAGGCCTTTTCAAGTCAGTTTCGGTTTTGAGCACAACCCGTGGGTCCGCTGGCGCTTCTGCTTTTGCAAAAGCGTTCGAAATCGGTTGTTTTTTGTCCGAAGCGGTAATACTTTGAATGGTATTGCGCGGCGCTTTAAGGGTCGCTTGGCTTTCGACTGGTTGATTATCAAACTGCGAAGACAACGCAGATGCTGACAATAAGGTACTTTCTGGCGCAGACGCAGGTGCAGGGGAAGTCAGAGGAACCAAAGTCTCGACCGAAATATGCGTACCGTTGGGCAGAGCAGCGCTTCCCGCTGTAGTGTCTCCTTCGCCAACTTCCGCCCCACCCGGGCACTGGGAACCAAAGAGATAAGCACCGCCAAAAACACCCAAGCCTATCCCCAGGAGCAGCACAAGGACAAGTTGCCAGCCGGTGGATGATTGCCTGGCAACAGGCCCAACTACCAGTTCCCGGCTCCGAATCCGTTCCCACTGCCCTGGCGGCGGGCTTGATGGAGGAACGTTGGCTTGACGGTCACGAAAAATTTTATCGAGTGAATCAGACATTACTGAAAAGGTTTTTTAGAGATAGAAATAAGGGCCAAACATTTTACGCAGCTTTTTGCGCGCCTTGGAGAGGTTAGACTTGGAAGTACCGACCGAAATGCCGAGTCGCTTGGCGATCTCCTGGTGGGAAAATCCTTCGACTACGTAGAGGTTAAACACCAGTCGGTACCTGGGCGGTAGTTCTTGCAGGAAGCGGTACACATCTTCCCGTTCCATCGCTTCCGGAGCAGTATTTCTGACGTGTCTGATACGGCCAAACAGTTTTGTCAGTCGGCGGCGGGTACTGCGAGCCCGATAGTGGTCGATCCCCGTATTGATGATCACCCGCCGGAAGAATTTTTCAAAATCACCATTGAATTCATCCCCGGACAAATAGTCAAATAGTTTGATGAAAGCATCCTGAACAATGTCTTCCGCACCGGCATCATCAGCAGCATAACCCAGTGCTATGTTGTGGGCAAAGGAGTAATAATTCCGGTAAAGGCTTTCCTGAGCCACAGCCTCTCGCTGGTGACAACTGCGGAGTAGGCTAACAACATCAGGCCGGTTAAGCGGTAAGTAAATACTCATGGTTACGAAAGTTCATTTACATGAAATATATCGGCTGCAATTAGCTGCCTTTGCCCAACTGACGGATGAGCGATAGCATTGGTTGCCTCACAGAAAAAATAGTTTTGAGAAAATTTTAGTTTTAAGAAAATTATGGATGAGTAATATATTATCTCCGTAATTATTCTTCTTAATCATTTATCCCCGAACTTATCGAAGCTCCTCACAACAAACACTAAGCCTAAAGCCGTTTATTATTACACCCATAATCCCTAGTATGAACCGTCGCAACTTCCTCACTACCACTGCTCTTTCAGCCTTGGCGGTGGCTCCCATTACCCAATTGTTTACGAAAGGTTATCGGCCAATGGCCGATCCTAAGCTAACGATGTTGCGTGGCGATGTAGGCTACTACACGAATAGAGGCGGCTCCATTGGTGTCTATCTTCCCGGTGGGATGGCTGAAGGCGGAGCGATCGTTGATACTCAGTTTCCGAAAGCAGCAACAACTCTGCTAGAGATGTTAAAGGAGAAAGGGCAACTTACCCAAATAGGCGTACTGGCCAATACCCATCATCACGGAGACCATACTGCCGGCAATACTGTTTTCGCCAGCCTGGCCAGTACTCACGTAAGTCACGAACGGGCTAAGCAAAACATCATCGACAACCTGGCTAAAAACGGAAAAGAAGGTTCAGTTCCCCTACCCTCTACCACTTTCCAGGGTAGTTGGAGCACCAACCTGCCCGACGGTAAAGAGTCCATCAGTCTCAATTACTTCGGGAAAGCCCATACCGGAGGAGACGCCGTAGTACATTTCGAGAATACAAACGTGGCCCACCTGGGCGACCTGCTCTTCAACCGTCGCTTTCCCTACATCGATCATGGCTCCGGTGGCGACATTCTAAACTGGGCCGGGGTGGTGAAGGATATTCGCAAGACCTATGATAAAGACACCCTCTACATCTTCGGCCACGCTGCAGATGGCTACCCCGTAGTCGGCAATTCACGCGACCTCAAAGCCTTCGAGCTTTACTTAAAATCTTTACGCAAGTACGTAAAGAAGGAAAGGAAAAAAGGTATCACTCTCG
The DNA here is from genome assembly GCA_964410795.1 of uncultured Lewinella sp. Taxonomy (GTDB): domain Bacteria; phylum Bacteroidota; class Bacteroidia; order Chitinophagales; family Saprospiraceae; genus Neolewinella. The sequence continues at coordinate 7,937 of CAYPIM010000217.1, forward strand.
AAGGCCTAAAGAAGAAAACAGTCATCATCCCCGGTGCGCCGGAATGGAAATTTGGTGAGCGTTTGCGAGATGTCAACCTGGAGGCGATGTGGGAAAAGCTTAGTTGATTCTCGATTCTCGATTCTTGAGTAGTGATTCTTGATTTGGCTACCGCAAGCGCCGCTCTTGGCGCTACGCTTACTCACACAAGGCGAACAAGCCTAGCGCCGTGAGCAGTAACAGCGGCAGCAAATCAAAAATCGAGAATTAAGAATCGAGAATCAAAAATCTACAGCCTTTCCGTCCCGAAAAAAGCCGCCGTTCGGTCCATCCTCTGGAATAAGCGCCGCCCAGACAATTGAGACTGCTCCTTCGGAGACATCGCGGGGAGCTTCGTCTCCTCCCATTGCTGTACGTACCCAACCAGGGCAAACAGCGTTTACCTTTACGCTGGTTTCTTCCAGATCTGCAGCCATTTTGAGCGTGAGCATATTCAGGGCACATTTAGACATTGAATAGGCAGGCGTTCCCGGCCAGGAATCTGCAAACGAACCAGAGCTACTGGATACGTTTACGATGCGGCCATTGGAACTTTTCTTCAGCAATGGCATCAGTGCCTTACTCACACGCCACGGGCCGAGGGTATTTACCCGCAGGGCTTCTTCGACAATGCTGAAATCGGCATTCAACGTATTCTGAAAGGTATCGTAATGAATACCTGCATTGTTGACCAGCACATCAAGATGAGGATAATTAGCTACGAGGTAATCAGTTAACTCAGCAATGCTTTGGCCGTCGGCAACATCGAGTTCATGAAAATCGACATCAAGACCTGCTGACTGAAATTCTGCGGCGACAGCACGACCAGCTTCCGAACGGCTGGTTAGGATTACCTTAAAGCCTTTATCGGCGAGTTGGCGGGCGGTTTCTTTGCCGAGGCCACGATTGGCTCCGGTCACAAGGGCGGTTTGCATGATTGATTTGGTATGGGTGCGGTGAAGGTACTGGGAGAACTTCGGTTTTCCCATTATTCGCGAGGGGCTGATCTCAGCCTCCGGCTTCGATCAACCCCTCACTAATACAGTGTAATCTAAGTTTCATCGCCTTTTCTGCGGCGCCTTTTGGCGGCTAACTTCGTTGAAAAAATCCTCACTTAGCTACGGCTAGGTTCCGGTTTTCCCGCCTTGTTAGCCACCAAAATCCACCAGCACAAAAGTCAACAAACTTAAGTTACACTGTACTAGATGGAGAATACCCCTTCGGGGCAGGAACAATGCCCCTAAACCTTCTT
>CAYPIM010000218.1:0-9197 GCA_964410795.1 uncultured Lewinella sp.
AAAAACGCCCGCCCTCCAAACTAGGAGAGCGGGCGCTCTATGGAGTAAGCATTTTGTCCGCTTATGCTGGTTTCCGACTTCTCATGTAGAAGTATAAACCGATAAAAACAAAAATCAGTACACCGGGAAAGAGGGCAATATTTCCAAGAGCCGCTTGGCCTGTGGCCAACTCAACCATATTGTAGCTACCGAGGCTAGCTTCCGCATCGGCAAGTTGCTGGGTTAGCTCTGGGCTTGTATTTGTTGCTATTTTATCCGTCAAGTCTCCAATTTGAGTCTGTAGTGCTCCGTATTTTTCAGAAAACACCTCCGTAACGGTCTTGTCTGAAGTAGCCGCAATACCTAACTTATCCGCCATTCCTCCGTCTAGGGAGGAGGTTCTACCGGCCTCGATCCAGCCACCAATAATCGGGTTCCAGATGCCTGCCCCAATCATGCCCGCGCCGCCAATGAGCGAAAGACCGAAGGCACCGGATTTCGGGATTTTCTCTGCCGTAAAGCCGAGCATGGTTGGCCAGAAGTAACAAATGCCAAGGGCAAAAATGGCGGTGCCAACGTATACCAATGGTCCGGTCACCATGCTAAGCATGAAGAGGCCAAGGCAGGCAAGTATCGCCGAGCCGATTAGCACACCGACGGCATTAAAACTGTGCACGAGCGGGCCGGCGAAAAAGCGACCGGCAGCCATAATACCGGCGGTCATTGCCAACAGGATCATCGCATTGGCCCCGGCGTTGCCGAGGATTTTCTCGATCCACTGCGTTGCGCCGAATTCGGTCGTCGCAGTCACCGTCATAATCAGCGCCATGATGATGAACAATGGGGTTAGAATCCCCTTAATATTTTCGCTGGTGTCACTTACGATGTTCTCACCTTTAGGAAAGGACTGTCCCAAAATTAGGAATCCGTAGATCGCCGTGGGCAGAAGCATAGTGGCGATCAATACTTGCCAGGACACCATGTCTCCAATGAAGAAAGTGACTAAAGAACCAATCACGATACCACCAGGGAACCAAACGTGGAATTTGTTCAGCATTTCGGTTTGTTTGTCCGGGTACATATCAGCAATGAGGGGGTTACAGGCCGCTTCTACTGAACCGTTAGCGAACCCGATCAAGAAGGTAGAAATCATAAGCCCCCAATAACCGCCGGCGGTCATGGTAAGAATGAGCCCGAGTATGTGGCTGATGAAAGCCAACCAGAGGAGAACTTTAGGGCCAACACTGTTGTAAATAGCCCCGCCGATGAGCATCGCTACGGGGAACCCCCAGAATGCCATGGTATTGATCCAGCCGAGCTGAACGTCGGAAATGCCGAACTCCTCGCCTAACTGCGGCAAAATACCCGCACGGATGGCGAAGGTCATGGAGGTGACAATGAGAGCGAAGCAACTGGCAAGAAAGAGCCGGTCGCGGTTCTTTGGTACATCGGCGAAAGTTCTTGTAGAAGCGGTGGTTGTAGACATGATTCGAATTTAAATTTTATGTTTTGTAACTGTTGATGTTCTGTTTTTCCAACTATCTAGTTTTATAATTCCTAGCTCCCTAATTCTCGAATTCGAATATTACGGTACCAAACGGCATCACCGTGGTCTTGCAGGGATATTTTGCCAGAGGTCGTCTTACCGAAAGCATCAAAGTCCTTGAATTTTGAGTTCGCGATCATCGCCTCCCATTCGGGGCCTTTGTTGACGTATTCGACCTGCTTTTTGCCGTTGAGCCAGTGTTCTACCTTACCGTCGGTGACGACCAATTTCACCATATTCCACTCGCCAACTGGCTTGACGTTTTCTTCGGCTACGGAGATCATATCGTAGAGATCGCCCGCGCGGTGGGTTTTGATTTTTCCGTCGGCGTGGCCGTCGTTGTCGAGCACCTGCATTTCCGGGCCGGTGAGCCAGGGGTAGTCGTAGCCATTTTCGACAATGTTATAAATGATGCCACTGTTGCCGTTTTTGCCGATTTTCCACTCCAGTTCTAGTTCGTAGTTGGCGTAATCTTTGTCGGTCACAATGTCTCCGCCGCCTTCGGCTTGCCAGCCGTTTTTGTTGGCGACGTCGAGGTGGATAGCGCCGTCGTCAATCTTCCAGGCAGCTCCCACGCCTTCTTTGCCGTAGGTGTGCCAGCCACTGAGGTCTTCGCCGTTGAAGAGGGAAACCCATTCTCCGGGGGGAGCCATTTCTTTTTTGCTTTGCAGTACTTCGGGCGCGGCCGCAGGTGCAGGGGAGGTTTCAGGGGACGTTGCAGAGGTGGCGGAGTCTCCACAGGCTACGAGTAAAAGCAGCGCGGCGGAAAGCAGGAGTTGTGTGATTCGCATGAATGTTGTTGAATATGAGGTGGGAAAGATAGGTAATCCCGGTAAAAGACGCTGATAAAGGTTGGTAAAACCAAAAGAGTAGAAGCCCCAAAACGGTACGCTTACAGCTGTTTTCTTCATTCGATTTGAGCCATGGTTTGCTTCGCAATCTCAATGTCTTTCTCCACCAGTTTGAGCTGTTGGTCCCAGTCTAGTTTACGCACCCGTGCCAGGGCCTGTGACTTATACCTCGGAGTGTTAATTTTAGCATAGTTAGCCCAAGCATCCCGTGCATTAGACAAGTAAGTTATAGCATTCTTCCGCCGCCATTCTTCTTTAGTTTTAACGAAAAACTCCAGGTCGGTAGCAGCATTTATCTTATAGCCATAGTACTCCCCCAGGTGGGCCATTGCCTTCATATCCAATAGTGTTTCTCTCAGCTCTGCTTCCGCAGAACTGGCTAGTAAAGAATCCACCTTGCCACGAGTTTCAACCGCCAGATCCTTTAGCTGATAAGCTACTTCACCCGGGGTGGTTAGGTCAGTACCCGTCTTGCCAGAAATCCTTCTGGCAACGAAGTCTTCAACCCCAATCATTCCGCTACCCTTCATCGGTTTGGCCACCCTAAAGCTGTTAACATCTTTCAGTTGGTTCCAAATATCAAAGCAGCCTTCTGGTTGCCACATATAGTCCCAATCTTGAAAATGGAAGGTGTTGACGAGGGGTATGATCTTCGATGCCGAACTCCAGGTGTCCAGCAGTAGTTTGGCGTCGATTTCAGGAAATCGTTCCGCGAGGATGCTTAGGATTCGGGATTCGGGCAAGTCCGGATTATAGCCCAGTCTTCCCCACAGCAAGAAACGGAACCAGTGTTTCTCGATCTCCGGCTGTCCCGAAAATTCAGGATCCTTGCTGATAAACTCTCGCCCCCAAACGTAGCCATCTGACCCCATCTGGAAGCCCGCCGTTTGTTCATAAGGAAGGTTTTTAATGAAGCTTCTTACGTAGGCGGGGTCGCCCCAGCGGTGCACGAAGATGTCATCATTGCGAAGATTCCACCAGGACTTAAGCTTATGCGGCTCCATCCAATCCAACAACTCGTGGTGAAACTCCGGCTTGGGTGAAGAATACAGACGTGCTTTAGCGTACTTGAAACTCATATCAAACTGATCGGGGTATTCCTTCCAGTACTTCATAATTTTTCGCGCATCCGTCCACCAAAACCGGTGAATGAAGTTAATCTTCCGGTCCGGCTGTTTGGCTTTAGCGTCCAGGATGCCAAGACCGTAAGTTTCCCACAGCCAACGCTCCTTATCATCGTCGTCCATTGGCTTACGCATATTTTCGCCTGCGGTCACACCGATGCCCGTCACGTGTGGATATAAGCGAAGAAACGCTGTGACTGATTTGCGGAGATAGTCCTTACTTGTTTCGTTTTTATAGTCATTTGTAATGCCGTATTTCCCTACTTTCCCTTCAGCTTCTTTATTCGATCCGGGCGGGGCGGCTCCGTTCAGGCAGATGTTCCAGGTCATGAAGTAGACGTCAATTCCCCGGTCGTGGGCGTACTTCATTACGGCCTGCCAGTGCGCGATCTTCTCGTCAATCGTCATCACTTTAAGCACCTTTTTGTTCTGCACTGGCTTTACGTTGCCTACCTCCGGAGTCGTCCAGGCGTAGGGTTCCTTTTGAGGGTCAATGGTGGTACCCCAAACATCTTGCAGCGCCACATCCGGATAATCCTTGAGTTGAACCATTGAGGAAAAAGGATGAGCGTTCCAGAAAGAAATTACGTTGTAGCGGTTGCGGGCCATATTGTCAAAAAAATTCTCCCAAAAGCTCATGTCCCACATGTGGACGATATTGCGTTGGGCCGCGTCTCCTGAATCATCAAAAGCAGACGTACGGATGTCTAAAGGAATATTAAATTTTATTCCCCGGTTCTTGATGTAAGGCGTTTCGTCCTGGGCCAACACCTCTGCTTCGTTACGTATTTGCTCCGCTACTTCGAGTGCACCGTACATCAGTCCATTATCGTCAGATGCGGTAACTACGACGGTCTTACCGTCGGGTATAATCTTGAAGCCTCCAGAGGTACAGCAGTCTTCTTCCCGCCTGAAGTTTATGGAAAGGCCCGGGTCCTTGCCCGCGTCTAACCCATCAATGGCAGCCTCTAACTCGCCCAAGGCAAAAGAAAGTTGCGGACTTACCTGCTCAGTACGGACCACCGTGACGGCAGGGCCACAAGTGCATAGAAAAAACGGAAGGAGCAAAGCCAGAAAAGACTGTCTATAACACATAGCTTAATTTTAGAAGAGCTTTCATCAGGATCGTCTCTACATTATAAGATCTCTTGCTACTTCTATAGTAAGCTTTGAACCTTGATGATAGGCTTTAACCCATTGTTGGTGAAGATTATACGGAATGATCGGTTCTACGAACGATATTTACCAAATGAAAGAAGAGCCACACTTCATCAACCGCAGCGCGTGGTTACGTGCCGCCGTACTAGGGGCCAACGATGGCATCCTATCCACCGCCAGCGTCGCCATCGGTGTAGCTGCGGCCAGCGCAACGCGGGACCCCGTGGTATTAGCCTCAGTAGCCGCTCTGGTTGCCGGAGCGCTTTCAATGGCAGCGGGAGAGTATGTATCCGTTAGTTCTCAATCTGATCTGGAAGCCAGTGACCTAAAGCGGGAACAAGAAGAGTTAGACAATATGCCAGAGGAAGAGCTCCAGGAGCTGGCTGAAATTTACGTAGCGCGTGGCCTCCAACCTGATACCGCCCTGGAAGTAGCCCGCCAACTAACGGCACACAATGCCCTGGAAGCTCACGCACGTGACGAGCTTGGAATTAGTGACCTAACCGAAGCCAATCCGCTAGAAGCAGCCCTTGCTTCTGCCGCCGCTTTTTTCGCCGGAGGAGCATTGCCAATGCTCGCATCATTATTCCTCCCCCTTGACATCATGGTAGGTGGCCAGTACCTAATCGCACTACTCGCACTGGTCATTCTGGGCTACCTCTCCGCGACCACCGGCGGAACAAACGTTCTTAGGCCAATCTTACGCATTACTTTTTGGGGCACAGCAGCGATGGGCTTGACGGCCTTTGTGGGGTATCTTTTTGGGGTGCAGGGGATTTAGTCCATTATTTATTCAAGACCTTTTGTATGTTCAGAAAAACGCTGATATTTTATTTACTTCTGCCGTCTTTAGCCTCTGGTCAATTTCTGGACCAACTAAATTCGGATGAAGCTATCGTTGCGTATATTTTAAAAACGGTTCCTAACCCGGGCGACGGAAAGCTTTATGAAAAATTTTCCCTGTCTACTCCTGTTGCCCATCCGATAGATGGAATTAAGCATCCAGCTGTACTCAAAGGCGATTTCGATCATGATGGTAAGGAGGACCGTTTCATTAGGGGAGCCGTTAAAATAGATCTTGATCAAGTTTTCAAGATTCCGAAATGGTTATTCATGACTGATGCCAAAAGGAAACCAACAGCGTTACAATTACCCTTTAGCGACTATTCGATGCAGGGAGACATCATTAAATTTCACTGCCGCAAAATAGCAATACACGAAAAGGAATACATAGAATGCCACCGGGTAACCACGAATCATTTCGATTCTACCAAACTTGAAACTCAAACAGACACACTCTATGTTTTAAGCCGCTATCCGGCCAAATTCACTTTGCATCCAGACAAGCGAAAGATCGCCAGCATTCATTACGAAACCACATACTGCACTGGCTCATGCCCGGTTTTTCAACTAACAGTATATCCTGACCGAATGGTAGACTACCATGGTGAAGCCTACGTCAAACGCCAAGGCAGTCACAAGTTGGCATTAGACCCCGTTGATTGGAAGTTTTTGAAGCAGCAGATACAAAACCTTAACATTAACGGATTAAAGAACAGGTATGCCGTAAACTGGACATGCTCAACTACGGCCACAATGACAGTGCGATTCACTGACGGAAGCTCAAAATCAATCTCAGATTACGGAAATAGAGGAACCCCTGGACTGGAGCTAATTCACGACTTCTTCTACAAATTGGTTGAGTCCTTACACTAATGCTTTTTCATTAGTAACCTACTTCTTATCAATCACCTCTTGATAGGCCCGATGCAACTCCTCCACCGTCCGGTCCGCCGAAAAGTGCTCGGTTACGAAAGTCTTCCCTGCGGGGCCGAGTCGCTCCCGCAAAGCCGGGTCTTCGGCGATGCGGAGCATCGCTTCGGTAAGCGCTTCATCACTCCGCGCCGGAACGATGATGGCCGTCTTCCCATCAATACCAAGCCCTTTATTCCCCCCGATGTCGGTCATGATGGTTGGGCGAGCAAGGAACATACTCTCAAGCAAGACTTTGCTCAGTCCTTCCCCCTTCACGCTGGGTAGTAAGCTCACGTCGGCAGCAGCGAGGATATCAAGTACGTCCGTCCGGAAACCAGCAAAGGTGTACTGGTGGGCATAGTAGCTATCGGCCAAATCAGCTTCAAAATCTGGTACCTGCAAGCCGCGGCCAACGAACAGAAAATGTAAGCCCAGATCAGCCGGTAAGCGGCCAATGGCGGTACCGAGATAATTCATCCCTTTCATCCGTCGCGCGTTGGCAACGATGATGACAACGGTGCGCTCCGGCGGAATGTCGAACTCCGCCTCCAGGTCAATGGGTTCAATGTCTGCGTACCATTCCGGAGCATGGCCTTTGCCTACGACCAAGGTTTTAGACTTGTCAAAAAACGGGAGCCGGTCAAAACTTTCCTTCACCGCTCCGGATACACAGATGATGCCGTCTACCCGTTTGTTGAGGTGCTGAAAGTACGCGCCGGGGTCCCACCAGTGAATGTTGCCGGTGTAACCACGGTACGTTAGCACTTTCCCTGGCCACCCTTTCGCTGCCCGAATACCCGCCACGATGCTTTTGTTATTGAAAAGGTGGAGTAGGTCATAATGATTGGCTTCTAACTCCGCTTTGATGCCGTCGCGGTCGGCCGTACCGAACTTACTCTCCGGGTGCCAATCTATAATGCGGACGCCGCCAGCTTCTAACTCCTCAATGTAGTTCGCCCCCTCCCGCCGGGTCATTACCGTCACGGAATAACCGAAATCCTTCACCAGGCCGGTGAACCAGCGGCCTTCGGGGCGAACGGCGTTGTGGGAGTCGCGGTAATCGCTTACAACTAACAGGGATTTTGACATGAGTGCGAAGGTAAAGGATTCTCGATTCTCGATTGGTGATTCTCGATTCTTGATTTGGCTGCCGCAAGGGCCGTTCGCTGCGCTGCGCTTGCTCACCCAAGACGAACGAGCGTAGCAAAGTGAGTGGCACCTGCGGCAGCTCTATAAATCTATCCCCTATAAATCTATCAATCTAAAACCTCACTTCCTTCCAAAGTCCGCCGGGATCTCCCCCCACCCTTTCGTATTCCACTTATAAATTGGGTTGGTGATTTTATTGGCCTTCAGCCACGCTTCGGCACGTTCAATGTATTCGAAGAGCTCGGCTGTTTTTTTGCCCTTCGCCAGGGTCGTTTTACACTTCGCCTTTTTCACCCAACCGATGGCGATCTGGGAATCACTGTAGATCGGGAGGTCTGGCATTTCTTGCGCCTTTAGGAAAGCGAGGGCGTGAACGAGGGCTAAGAACTCACCGATGTTGTTCGTCCCGAGCGGAAAGGCACGGTGAAAAAGTTGTTTTTTGCCGCTGGTCGTTACCCCCTGGTACTCCATTTTTCCTGGGTTTCCGGAGCAGGCGGCGTCTACGCTGATGCTTTGGCTAATAATGGTGGACGTAGACGGGGCGTTCCCTCTACGCGATCTTTGGGGGCGCGAACGCGGGTGCGAAGATGGTTTTTTGATGCCCGCCGCTGCCGACTTGATGTAATTATGGAAGCTGTTGGCGTAAGCCGCTTCGGCCTGGGCTCGGGATGGGAAAGACTTGTACTTAGCCCCTTTATATCCATCAATCTGGCTTTTTGCCTTCCCCCAATCCGTATAAACACCGGGTTCGTGACCGAGCCAGACGACGTAGAACTTTTTTGCTTTTGCCATTACACAAAGATAGAACGCTCGCAAGGAGGATGAAAAACCCTCTGATTTCTGTCGGGTTAAGGCCAAAACAGGAAACGCTAGCATAGTTTCCCGTCTGAAACTGAGCAGAAAATCAGACTAAGCTCATAAAATGGACTAATCTTAATACATTTGTCGACTTTTCCCCAACTAAGCTGTTAGGGTAAAGAGCTGACGCAAGCAAATGGAACTCTTCGGAAGACATCACGCTTCCTTTACCCTTCATTGCACCTGCGGCCGCGCCTGTTTAGAAAGAAGTATTGTGATCCCGAACGAAGCAGCGCCAGACCTCGGGACCGCGCCCAAATTATTACGCAAACGAAACGCACACCATGGCATTTGATATCGATCTGATCAAAAAGGTTTACGCTAACCTTCCCGGCAAAATCGCCGAAGCCCGCAAAGTTCTGGGCCGCCCCCTTACCTTGACCGAGAAAATTCTCTACACGCACTTGCACGCAGAAAGTCCGCTCGACAACTACGGCCGCGGAAAAGATTACGTGATGTTTGCGCCCGACCGCGTAGCGATGCAGGATGCCACCGCCCAGATGGCCCTGCTCCAGTTCATGATGGCGGGCCGCGACAAAGTCGCCGTGCCTTCCACTGTTCACTGCGACCACCTGATTCAGGCAAAAATTGGTGCAGATGCTGACCTTCAAAACGCGATCAATACCAGTAATGAGGTCTTCAACTTTTTGGAGTCTGTTTCTGACAAGTATGGTATCGGTTTCTGGAAGCCAGGCGCAGGTATCATTCACCAGGTAGTACTGGAAAACTACGCTTTCCCGGGCGGTATGATGATCGGTACGGATAGCCACACGGTAA
>CAYPIM010000219.1:0-9153 GCA_964410795.1 uncultured Lewinella sp.
TATAGAATCCGATAGTTTTTGATCGTTTGGCCAAGTTATAGTACCCTCCTGCGTTAAGACCCTTAAGGTTTCTAAAGCGGGAGATGACAACATGGGGCTTACGAGTTCTCCTTTGACTGTATTTATACCTAACATGAGATACTTTAAACTGTCATACACAATTCCTTCCTTTGCCGCTTCTTGATTTGATAAAAATAGTACAAGGCTTTTTAAGTCTTGCGAATGTTGAAGAACACTAGGAATTTCTTCTACTACTGGTTCAGGCTGTGAGAATGCTGTAAGACCTGTCCTTTTAGTCACGGCTTCATATTGAAGCTCTGCCGAGTAGACAATCAAGGTGCATAAGTTTTGATTTTCGAAAATAGCAGCAGGTACCAAAGGACAACTTTCATCATTTATCTCTAGCCAGGTTGCTTCTGAAGGAAGTTGATTCAACTTTGTACAATTGACACAAGACAAATTGTGAGGATTATTATGAATCCATCTAAATCCGGGGCCTGGACTACATGCGGTAAATAGAAAAAATAAAAACATTAACATCCTAAATTTCATCTTAATACAGGTTTTTAGAAAGAATATTAACTGTTACTTTCCGAAAGACTTCAGTGGAAAATTAGCTGCGTCGTACTTCGTGCTCGGGATGACCCATGTTGCGTCCCTTCTCACTTCAATGGGGATAACCCCGTAACGGATAATCATCTACAGATTAGACAGCCTATACCTAAAGCCCAGTAATATGATCTATCACTCTATAAATCTATCACACTATCAATCTACTTAACTAACCTCCACCAGCATTCCGCGGTCAACGAATAGGTCTACCAGTCCACTAACCTCAGCCGGATCAAGAAGTGCCCGAGACTGGGCAGTTACGATCTTCGGAATAATCTTCCCTTTCTTACGCTGGGCGAGTAATCGGTAGGGCTCCTGTTTCTCCACGGCAATATACTCTCCCGTAGAAGTATGCTCCAGGGCTTCAAAAAGATAGCACGGCCAGTAGTCCGTTCCTTCCAGTTGAATAACCCTACGAAAGACAGGTAAGAAACTATCATAGAACGGCAACCAACTCCTATTCCTGTGAATAGAAAAAAGCAATTCGCCTTGCTTTAGCTCTTCGTTCAGCGTTATCGCTCCCACCATTACGTTTTCCCCGAGTCGGTAGGGTCGGTGGATCGTTTCGGGCTTAAACCCGACCACCAGTTCGTTTCGGTGTCCTGCTCCTTCAAGGTGAATAGGACGCGCATTACTGTATTCCAAAATCACTTCCCGCTCCTCCCCCAGATAATTCAGGAAAATGGCCCGAAAGTATTTTTCGCCCTGGACTTCAAAGGGTTCCTCGAACTTGATCCGGAGTAAGGCATTCCCGCCAAAGCAAGAGCTTTGCGGCTGATCGGGATACTCCGTCAGGTCTTCGGGCAAAGTATAAGTAGTCAAGCTTTTCAACTCCAGGTCGACCAAGCGGTTTACGGCCCCTCCGAGGGAAGCAAGTCTGATGTGTTGCAGGGCGTGGTCCCCAATCCTGTACGGAGAACCGATCACTTCTTCAATCGTCTTACCGTCGGCCGTAGCCAGCCTAACTTTATCTGGACCTAGCCTAAGGTCAATCACAAAGTTATTGCCTAGCGTTCCCCGAACGTTGAGCAATTTTGCACTGGCGGGGCTGAGAATTTCTGCAACCTCTAGTTTCTCCGGACCAAATTGAAGTACGGTGCCTGCGCGTTTATCACACAGCTTACGCTCCCCGTTAACTACGGCCATAAAGAAGTAAGCCTCAAAACCCGGTATTTCTTCAATCGAAAAAGGTTGCAATGCACCACCATTAAGGGTGTAAATAGACCGAGAAGAGGCATCGTAAACGAAAGATTGGTGCTCAGTAGCAACATTATATAATTCCGACCCCGGCAAGCGGACTGGAGCCTGACTGATTTTTCTTAATCGCTCTCTTCCAGCTTCGGCGATATGGAATGGTTGCCTGGTGTTGAGGTCAAGGTAGAAGCCTTCCCGCGCATTCTTCGCCAGCATCACTTCAGTATCATTGAGCCATAAATAGGTATCAAGATCAAGCTCCAAGGGATAACCATCCAAGCGAATCTCTCCCCCCGAGTGGTTCTCGAGTACATATTCCCTCGTCGCAGAACGAAACACTTCAAAATGGTGCTTCTTACGTTGGGCTGAGCGAACATGGCCAACAATCTCTTCGTCATTCACCAACAAAGGAGCTCCGGTAAACTCGTTTACAAATCCGCGGTTCAACAAGCCACGGCACACCTCTTGCCATTGATCGGTGCCTCCAAACGAGACGTGTCCCCGGCCCAACCCCGTGAGCTTCTCTCCAAAATAATAAACTGGCTCTAAAGCCGTGTTGTACACCAGCTTCCCCACCTCTATCAGCTGCCCGTGCGGGCTGATTACGGCTTCCCGACCAGCAAAAGACCACGATCTACGGCTGGTTTTCCCCGGAAGGGAGATCAAAACCTCCCCTTTCAGAAATACTGGCATGCTTAAGCGAAAACCTTCCAGGTCGTACCAGCTCCCCCGTTCATCCTGCCGGTACAGACTGTTCGTATGAGGTTCAAAATAATGGTCGGCCCAGCGTTCGCCGTCCACTACCGGTTCATTATTCAGGTCACGAAGATGGTCTTCCTGATCAGTACGGAGCAGTATACAATCATGCTGGGCAAAGGTGATCACTTTGGTTACCGGATGGCCTGAGATTTTGTAAACTTCTCGTTTCTTAGGAAAACCCTTCGCATTATAAGCGACAAGATTACCTTCTTCGTCCTGGTCCAGAATGATATCATTCAGTTTCTGTGGGTGCGTTTGGGTCATTTCGTGATAAATATACGTTTAAAACCAGGTTTTGCTTATGTCACCTTCGCTCTGTAGAGCGACCTTGATACAGAAGTGATATGAACTTAACATGGGTTAAACCAAAGTTCAAACCTCTCCTTGCACCTGCGTTCGCGCCTTCTTATTCCCCCAGTAACCGCTTCCGCTTCTCGGCAGCTTTAAAATCTTGTCGTTGTGCACGGTAAGTTTGGCCCATGATCTGCACAAAGGTGGTAACCGTTTGCTTGAAGGTCGAGGATTCTACCGCATGCTCTTGGCCAAAAATGCGCGCAATCATATCCGAAGCATCGTCTTCGTGTTTTAGGAAAATACCTTTAATGGAGACGTTCCCATCCTGTCGCTTTTGCTCGATAAAGGTATTAAGGTCATCAAGGTCAGTGATCCCCATAGTTGGTTGCCCGTCCGTTAATACAAACAGAGAAGTGACATATTTCAAATCAGGCTGTTCTTCACTTAGCTTTTCGGTAAAAGCTTTAAGGCGTTCGTGACTCTTCCGAACACCTGCACTGATGTTCGTGCCACCAGTACCACTGTAAACGACTCGATTTACGTATATTTCAGAGATGTTGCGCAGTACGCGGAACAAAATGCTCCGGTTGGTATACCTACCACTATCGTCGAAGTTGACAACCTCGTAAAAGTCAGATCCAAAAAAGTGAATAGCGTCGTAAGACTTTCTGCCTTCCAGCCCCATCACCAGAATGAAAACAACTTTGAACAGATCGCGCATCAGTTCGTGGGTCATTGAGCGGGAGTAGTCAAGACAAAAAGTATTTACCTGGCATATGTGGGCGTAATCCTTACGCCCGCGCAGTGTTTTCATCACGTCTCCACGCAACCATTTATCCTGATCCTGTACCGTTTCAGGGTCAAACTCTACCCCGTCATGACGGTGCCGATAGGGGTCAAACTCAATTGTTGTGCCAATGGGTAAGGCTGCGGAGAAGGATTTACGAACGTAGGACATAAACGGCCGTACTTCTGCTTCTATCTTGAGCATTTCGTCTAGCCAAAGGTTTCTCCGAAACTCGCTTTCGTCTGCCTTATCAATACCGAATTCACGCATCCGCTGGGCACGGTACCCGCCTCGGTTCCGGAGGTCTTCCCGGTGTTTACGCAGGGCTTTCCGCCAGCTGGCAGCAGCGATTGGCGTTCGTTGGTAGGGCAGGTTTTCCTCAAAGCGGGAAAGCGCCGCCAGGGTTCTTATTTTCGCAAGGCGCGGCAGCGCCTTATCCAGTGCAGCTAACTCTTCGGCCGCGAATTTCAACTCCTCGGCGTATTCCTCGGCCGCTTTTTCGGCAACCCTGCCGGTCGGGAGTTTCCAGGCCGGAATTAACGCTCCGGCTATTTCTTCCCAGTTTAATACCGGAGCCGTCAGGTGGCGCAATACTTGCCCGAGATGCGATGTACGCCGCCGTCCAGCTATTTCATACAGGTTTTGTCGTAAATCTTCAGGCCACTCATGCTCAATGCTGTCCAGCAATTTCTCTTCCTCCTCTGTGGTGAGGGAGTTCCACTTATTTGCGCCTTCCTTTACTAGGGGCTTAAAGGCCGTGGTATAGTTGGGCGCGGCCGCAGGTGCAAAGGAAGTTGAACGGCGAAATTTGCTGGCGAACACCTTAACCCTTCCAGCAAGGCTATCCTTATGGCTCGGTCCAAAGCGTTCCCGCAGCTCCAGGGGCAACGAAAGATGAAACTGCATCCCTCCATCATCGTCCAATAACTCCTGAATCACAACAAACCTTAAGTCTGCAGTACAGCAATTGTAAAACCCTTTGGAAAGCGGCACCGCTCCGGCAGAACGGCTATTGGCTAAGGCGCGTTCCAGCAGCATCCGATTCGGGCCAATAAAGGCTCTTACTTCCTCGTGTGCACCTCCTAAGAGCCGTTCAAACACATCTCCCTGCCAATGATTGGCGTAAGCCTTTCGAGAAAGCAAAAACAACAGTTCAAGACATTGCTCCGAAGGTAAAAGCTCTTCAAAAGAGACTTCCCCCGGCAACTTACGCAGCAAAGGAGTAATATCGCGCCCTTCCCGGTGTGCAACATTTAGCATATCGGCATAGTGCAAGACAAAATGCCATAAGCCAGCTTCCACCAAAGGGGGCGTTTTTTTTTGCTCCGCTGCCTTAACTAAGGCAGATAGGTACTCCCCCCACTTAAAATCATTCTTCAGTGCTGTCAACATTGCGAATGCTCCACGCAGTTGTGTAATACCAAGGCGATCAATTTCCTTTTTTGGCAGCATAAAACCACGCCAATCGGTCGGAAGAATGTCTTTTACTTTCTGGGTTCCCCCAAAGCTTCCTTGTGCCAGCCTTTGATAAAGGTTCTTATTCAGTTGCTTAGCATCCTCTTCTCCGACAAATGCGTACCATTCTTCCCCTTCTTGAATGCTCAGCATAAAGCTACCCCGTGAAGCATGCACTTCACGCAGTTCAGACCACTGCTGTAAAAGCCTTGTCGGTAGTGGAGACATTAGTTCAAATTACTTTAACAGCACCGGGATTTCCAATGCACGTATTTTCCCCTCCCCTTCATCGGCGGGATTATTCAGCGAAAGGATGAGTTTGGCCTTAGTGTTTGGTCCTGCTATCCAGGTAAGCTTAGATTGATACGGTACCCAGCCTGCTTTCATCCAGTCTCCCATCGCCATTGCGGGAGCGGAAGCGATCAGGTTACCATCTTCCCCAACGAGTGTTACGGGGAAGTTTCCTTCTGCGTACCAGCTGCCAATGGCCTTCCCTTTTAACGTATAGGGAGAGACAAGCTGAGCGCCCGGGCCGATGCCAAAGAAAGAGATCATCTCAGGTAATGGAGTAGGATCATTAAGGGGGTTTATGTCCACAATTCCCGGAGGAGGGGTTACCTCGGTCTGTTTTTTAGCAACTTCAGTAGTACTGCTGTCTGTACTAGTGTCTGTGCTGCTGTTGCAACTAACAAAAAGAAGCAGTAAAAAAATAGACGGAAGATATTTCATCGTTTGTAAATTTGAAGCGCAATATACCAAGATTATCCCCCCGCTTCTCTCCCTACCGGAAGCGACTTCGCCTGCTGCCGTTATCTTTGCCATATGCCAAACACCATCAACGATACGATCCGCCACCTGTTAATGGAAGAAGAACAGGTTTGCCTGCCCGGCCTTGGTACGCTCCGGTTGGTGAAGCAACCAGCGTTGATCAGCCCGCTGGAAGGCAAAGCAGCCCCACCGTCAGAACAGGTTAGCTTCAACGCCAACCTTGTTTTAGACGACGGGCGCATCCTCCGGGCCCTCGAAGAAAGAGAAGGCTTACCGCACGATGAGGCCCTACAAAAGCTTGGTGAATTCCTTCGGAATATGCAGGAAAACCTTGATGCTGGGCGGTCCTTTACGGTAGATGGCCTGGGGCGTTTCTTTAAGCATTTCGATGGTCAGATCAGCTTCACTTCCGGAGGCGACAACTACAGTAAAGATAGTTTTGGTCTTCCCGCCATTGAGCTAAGACCCATCGTCCGCACAGAAAAGCAACGCCGTGCCGCCGCAGATCCAATACTTGCAAATGCTTCCACTGCACCTGCGGCCGCGCCCGCAAAAAGACGCCTGGACTGGGCAAAACGCTTCCGTTCAACACCAAGTGGTGAAGGAGAAAAAGCAGGCCTACTCTACAACCCAGAACTGCGTAAACTTCTTTGGTGGGTAGCCGCCGGAATTGGCATGTTGCTCGCCTTATTCGTAATCTTTAAGTTAGGCCAAATTCTTCTCAGCAGCACGACAAATGCAGACCCCATAGCCCAAACGGACACCAACCGCCCCCGGGTGCCTAAAGATCGCATCAACGTAGCACCAGGGCCAAAACCTGTAGATGCCGACCAGGTTGCACCAGACGAACCTCCGCGCCTCAGCGATCCCGTCGAAGAAAGCCAACCCTACGTACAACCAGCCGATCCATCAGCACAAGACCGTAGCGGCGACACTGAAATCAATGTTCCTCCCAGTACGGACACTACTGCCCCCGACACGGCAGATAAAATTGCCTATATCGCTACTGGCATGTACGGTTCTCAACGTAATGTCGAAAAAAACATCGATCGTATTCGTGGTGCGGGCTTCGAAACTTTCGCCCGCCCTGAAGGCCGGCTAACGCGCATTGGGGCTCGGTTAGAATATTCCACCCAAGGAGAACTTGATGCCGCCGTAGAACGGTTGCAACGAATTTATTCTGATGCTTTTGTGATGGACTAACCTATAAATGTTGCGGTTTAACAACTACTGCAACCTAAAGGTCACGAACAGAATTCCGGTCAGCAATGATGTCTCGCAATTCTCGTAAGAACTCAATCTGCCCGGAAGAAAGGCGCTGTTTGAGCGCATCTTTGATGGAAACAAAAGCTCCCTGTTCAATTTCTTTAAGGCGATCTTTCAACTCACCGGATTCTTCGTAAAGCATTTGCTTTAGGGAAGGAATTTCGTGCCAATCCCCCTCTACTGCAACGGCTTCTTCCCGGTCTTCGCTAGGTTCTAGTTCGATATATTCCTGATCCGAGTCCATTTTCACATCGCCGCCAGGCAACCCCCATTCTTCAGACTGTTGGGTGAGAAACACCTCAAGGCCGCGCTCACGAAAGCGATAAATAATAAGGGAAGCTGTTTTGCGTAGGCCCATAATCAGGGTATCTTAAAAGTTGTCTGCAGCTAAAATAAGCTGCTTAATGAACGTTGTAACGGACTTAACGCTAAATCGTTCAGGGCAAAGATACGGATTGTGGGCGGAGTATGGTTTTCACACGATGTAAAAAAAAGCTGGCGAATCGTCAACCCGCCGAAACGGTCATACGATTCGCCAGGTTCATTATTCTCCGCCCCAGACTTTAGGCCCCTCTGGATCTACTTTTATTTCCACGCAAAATTCTTCCTGATACCATTCAGACCAAGGACACTGCGGCCCGAACCTGGCCCTGGCCCGAACAATGCTAACGGGTGAGTTGGCTGAAGGCACAATAAACGCCTGACCGCTACAGCCGCTAGCAGAAGGTGAACTTACACCTCCGGGAGTAACCGACCATTCCAGCTCCAGATTATTGGCACCGTAGTTGCCACAATTAAGCCTTGCCAAGACCCGATTCATATGGCCCGCTGCAAGGCAAGCGCGTGAAGAGGTGGTGTATAAATCGGTAACCGCCGGAACAGAGATGCTTCGGCAACCATTAAAATTACCTGGCCCGCCTTCCGTGTCGGTATCCGGGCCTATATCACCGTCTACCTCATTATCTACAATGGTATCATCGCAATCCCCCTGATCTTCTTGTGCGAATTCGGTCGGAACACCTTCGCATTCTGAGAGGGTTTCAACTTTGTCTACCCTTACCAATTCAAGTTTGCCGCTTCCGATATCCGCCAAGATGGACTCGACACTGAGTGGATTGCTGCTACCCAGGCCACAAAACTGACCACCATCTACTGGCCAGTGATCATCAAGATGTAGAATAATCTCCCCATTTGGTTGATCTTCCCAGCCGGTGATAACGAATGAATGAAAAGCCAAATCAGGATCTCTAGTATAATCCCGATACTCAAATAAACGCCGCTCATTTACATCAATCGTTGCATTGATACGGAAAATCGCAATCAATGGTCCATTGTTCAGGATTTGTTCCTTGAGTGCTTCGATACTGGTAGGCGTTATGTATGCTACATTCCGCGCAAAGAGCTGATCTGAAGTCATAGGGTGGGTTTCAACCTCCCAGATATATTCACATCCCTGGTTAAGGCCTTCATTCGCCCCATCACCGGATACTGAGAAGCAGCGTCCTTGGTCAATAGCTTGTGTAACAATTTCTTGCCTAACACAATAGCAAGTACTTTCTTCTCCTCCCTCAATCCTACATCCACGAGGGAAGTTACCACAACCGCTTTCGGGCACTCCCATTCCATTATTAAAAAATTCTGTAAAGTTTCTTGCGTGCCAAACCGCATAATCGAGCCAGGGAATGGAGAAATCAAGGTCCCTGCAAGCATTCCCCGAGATCATATTCAAACGAGCTTCTGCTACTTTGACAAAAGAAAAAGCGACACATGGCCCCTGATAAGGCTGACAGCCTTTGTCCTCCATATAATTGACAATAGTACCATCGGGATTTTCGACCTCTGCCCAGCTGAATTCGCAGGGCAGATCGGCAAGTACAGTCTCCGAAATAACCTCGGTGTAGAAAGGGCCCATGATTTCGGTTCCTCGGTCGGAACAATCCCCTGCGTGGGCGAACGCAAGGGAAGGTAGCATGCAGAGAACTGCAAGCAAACATTGCTTGAAAAGCATAATAAAAAGG
>CAYPIM010000220.1:0-9022 GCA_964410795.1 uncultured Lewinella sp.
GCGTAAATAGATAATTAAATATACTATTAAAACAACGTTAAGTCCTTAACAATCAGTACAAAACAGGATAACATTAAATCATGAAGTATTCAACTTGAGCAAATATTAAGGGAGTGTCTCAAATGTAAGGGTAAGAAGCTAAGTTGCGTTGCCACAAGAAATAGCGGATCGCGGCAACATGATTGTCAAGGTCTTTCGAGAAGCTGAGTGCCTTGCGAACAAGGCGACTAACTCTGGCACGAACGCCAGCAAAGTAACCTTCGATATAATAGGTAAATTCCTTCCCTGGTCGATGTTGATCGGTGTCAATGACTTGGTAATAACTTTCGAAATGATCGGTAGCGAACTTGCATAATCGGCGTAATCGTTCAGGTAATTTGGCTAATAACGCTCCGGCATCACGTTTACTTCTGCCACCAATATGTAGGGCTAAGACTTGCTTAATTGCTGGGCAGTAAATAACCCAAATCCATCTTTTGTTCTGCTTGTAGTCTACGAATGACCACATCTCATCTATCTGTAATTCAATACGTTGTAAGTTTTTATCCGTAAGCTTATCGAGCCAGTCAAAGTTCGCTCCCATGTCTTCTGGCGCTCGTTCCCAGACTTTGACAGCGTAGGGCATTAGCCAACTTAGACTTACCCCCATGGATCGACATATGCCACGAAGACTGATTCGCTCAAGTAACAAGGACTCTACATCTTGCCTTCGTTGTTCAGTTGTGGTATGTTGATTGTCGGTCACGAATTGTCGGTTACATTCTTTACACTTATGGTTCTGCTTTCCGTAGTAGGTCTTACCATTCTTAATTATCTTACCGCTTGTGCAGCTGGGGCAGATGAGCATGATTTGGAAGTTTGGTCGCTAACAAGTTAGCAACCCTGCTTCACTGCCATTTTGGAAAATACTCCACCCTTACATTTGATACACCGCCCTATTTCTGGCTCTACCAGGGGCTTACGATGCAATTGTCAAGGACTTTGACCAAGACGGCGACAAAGACCTGGCCGCCATTTCGTTCTTCCCGGATTATTCTTCCCCTGCCCCCGTAGCAGCAGTATATTTTGAGCAAGAAGCCGAAGGGAGCTTCACACCAAACCGGCTACCAGCAGCAGGCCGGGGCCGTTGGCTACGACTCACTGCCGGAGATTACGATCTGGACGGTGACATCGACCTGGCCGCCGCTTCTCTGACCATGGAAACAGTTCCTGACGTAGGCCAGGTAGCAGATTGGTTAAGTATTGGCCTACCCTTCATTCTCTGGGGAAATACCCTTAAATAAGGTCCTGATTGGTCCTAAGCAACTAAATATTAATGCTACCCAAATTATTTGGGTGCCTAAAGAAACTAACAACTCTACCCAAACATTTCAACTATCTTCTCAACAAAGTTCTAAGTCGAACAACTACAGCAAGAAGCCACGCTAAAAGCGTCTGCATACCGCACTGGACAAATCCGCTAGAGAAGTAGCTACTACGTCTCCCCTTCCACAGCACCTCAGAAGAAATATGAAGCAATTTCCGCAGTAGCGGCGTAGTGAAAGCCCCCGGAGTAGAGGGGAACTTATGCATTTCGTTATAAACACCAAAAGACCGTTGTATGCCCTCTTTACCCTATCTTCGCTCACGAGAGAATTTACATACCAACAAAAAATCCCATGAATACCCGTTATTTCCTCTGCCTGTTGATGGCGGCGGCACTCTTTGCGTGCGGCGCCGACCCCAAACCGGTAGTAACGACCGATACTCCTGCTGCTGCCGTTGACTTCAAGCACGACGACAACATTCTTCGAATTGCGCTCAGACAGGAGCCACTAGGGCTGAACCCCGTGCTAACGGCCCAGGCCGATGCACGCTACGTCCGCGAACTCATCTTCCAGACACTGAACAGCCAGGACCCCGAGACCTTCGAAATTATTCCCTTGCTTGCAACTACTCCTGACATTCGGAAAGAGCAAGGTGGGGGGGTCTCATACTCCTACGAAATTGATCCTAAAGCAAAGTGGCCCAATGGCTTGCCCGTAACAGCCGCTGACATAATCTTCAGCCTAAAAGCCCTAATGAATCCTGAGGTAGAATCCGGACCGTATAAGCCGTATTACTATAATATTGAGTCCATTATTACCAGCCCTGGTAATGAGCGTCGTTTCCGAGTAATGACCCGCCGAGCCTACCTACTTGCACCACAGGCTATTGCCAGCCTCATCGTTTACCCAGAATACGCCTACGACCCGGAGCAACTACTCCGCAACGTAAAGCTTAGTGATCTGACAAGTCAAAAGATCGCCGCACGCCTGAAGGGAAAAAACAAGGACCTTATGGCCTTTGCGGAGTCTTTTAATGAAGTAAGCCTAGCTACTGAGCCCGAAAAGATTATCGGTAGTGGGCCTTATCGGCTTGCCTCCTGGGAAGCAGGACAAAGATTGACCCTGGAGAAACGCCCTGACTATTGGGCGGAAGGTACCCGAAAGGAAGAACTACAAGGCAATCCAGACCAAGTCATCTTCGAGTTCATACCTGATCCGCAAACAACCGTCAATGCCCTACGCGACGAAAAGATAGATTTTGCCCTCAACCTTTCCTCCGGTCAGTTCGCAGAACTGAGGGACGATCCTTTCCTCAAAGCCCGCTACGATTTTGAAGCGGTACCTGGAACCAGCTTCTTCGGCCTGACGATGAACAACCGTGAAGGTATCTTCAAGGATAAAACCACGCGACAAGCAATGCCTTACCTGGTTGATGTAGACGCTATCATAGAACAGTTCTTCCCCAACGGGTTGGCTCGCCGCGTACATGGCCCCATACTCGATGGTAAAGATTACTATGCCGATCTTCCACATAAAGACTACGACCCTGACAAAGCGCTTGAGTTGTTGAAAAGTGGAGGCTGGGAAGACACCAACAATGATGGTACCCTGGACAAGGAGATAGATGGCGTGCGCCAGGAGTTCAAGTTCAAGTTTATGACCTTCCCATCTCCTGAAGCCGAAGGCATTGGAGCCCTAATGAAAGAGTGGATGGGAGAAGCCGGCATTGAGGTTGAAGTTGTCCCCATGCCTGGCCGAGCCCTCTACGGCGAGCTCGACAAAGGAGACTTCGACATGGGCCTTCAGGGTATGTTACTTGACCCCAACCCGGACGAATTTACGCAGGTTTGGGCTTCCACCAGCGTACCTCCGAACGGAACAAATCGGACAGGATTTGCCAACGCTGAAGCAGATCGCCTCATCAAGCAGATCGCCGTCTCCGTAAATCCTAAGGCACGGATGCCACTCTACCGCCGCTTTCAGGAAATCATCTATGAAGAGCAACCCATGGTATTTCTGATTTCCCCCGCTACCCGGATCGTCGTTTCTAAGCGGTTCGAATATTCGACCTCGCCCATTTCGCCCTGTGTAGTTTTTGGTGCGTTCGAGAAAAAATAAGGAGAAGCTATCGGGTCTTAGCACTTGCTCCGGAATTTCCAGCAGGTGCTAAGACCTTAACCAACACTAGGTTCACTATCTTTGCCAGACACTTTAAGAGAGCGCCAAAACCAGTTTAGCCCCCCCCTTACGCGTATACCCCAAAATGAAAGTACTACTAACGCTCCTTTTCTCCCTGCCCTTCTTCCTGGTGGCACAGACACCAGCGGCTACGGATTCCGTCGCCGTTGATACCACAATCTATCAACTTGTCGACGAGAAGCCCCGTTTCCCTACTCCGTGTGAACGTTACGACACGACTGCATCCGCCAAAGCTGAATGCTCTGAAATTGCCATCCTCAGCTACGTCAATAAACGTGCCTTATACCCGGCCGAAGCGCGCGAGCAGAACATTAGCGGCATGGTAGTGATTGGTTTTATCGTAGAAGCCAATGGTATAATATCCAAAGCAAAAATTCTGCGCGACCCTGGTGGACAGTTAGGCTTATCGGCATTGCGTTCTGTAATTGGAATGGCAAATGAAGTTCGGTTCCGTCCAGCCATCAAAGGCGGCAAACCCGTGCGTTATATGTATACGCTTCCTATCCGATTCCGACTTGAAGAAAAGAAGCCTTACGTCCTGAACGGACGAGACACGGTTTATACGCAGTTAACCAAAGGCATAGAGTTCATCGGAAACGACGGTGATCTTGCCGGCTATTTCAACGAAGCGTTATCTTACCCAGCTAGTGGAGAAGATAGTTGCCGGACGGGCCAGCTGGATGTACAATTGATCGTCCACCCTAACGGACAGGTAGACGTACAGGATGTTATCGACTACAATGACCTTGGTACAGACTTCACCTTTGAAGCGATGAACATCGCCACCAATTCCTTCGGTAAATGGCGCCCAGGAGAGTACAAAGGCCGCCCCGTCAGCTCTGCTTACGACGTTAGTTTCACCTTCGCACCTGAGTCCGAAAGCTGTAGCTCTGTAATTGAAAATTACAACGTAGCCGTCGCCCTTATGAACGAAGGCAACGCTATGATTCTGGACAGCACAACCCTTGATCAAGGGTTTATTAAAATGGACCGCGCCGTAGAGATGTTCCCCCGCGATGGTCGCTTCCGTATCGTGCGTGGCCAGGCCCGCATGGACAACAACCTGCTCTCCGGAGCTTGTGAGGACCTACGATTGGCCAAAAAGATTGCTTTAATTGACTGGTACGACTCTGTCCTGCCATTGCTCTGTCGGGAAACTTCCGAGGAGGAGTAATTTTTTCAATTAGCTTTCTTATCGTCTTCAATAAGACCTACCCAGCCAAGCACATCAACTGCCCCCTACGACAAATTTAACACCGTCATCAGTAACGATGCTCCGGACAGGTACCTTATGCAAAGTTGGTACGCTCCTCTTGGTTTTGCATAAGGCTCTCCATTCCCGAGACAAAAGACAGTACCGTAAAAGGAAACCTGAGTCGCGTGATAAAGGCAGAATAGCTTTCGAAGGAAGATGATATATATTTTAGGCGCTTAACGCAGGATGCAGGGATCGGTAACCGGCATCCGCTACCGCCGCAATGGAGGTTTTAAACACATATAAATCCCCCTCCCCTATATACTGTGCGTAGTTTGATTGTGAAACGAACCAACTGTTTCACCACATGACGCAGAGGTTTTTTTATGCGGTGACGTCATCCTTACTCATATTACACGCCCTACTTGTTTACCTCCCCCATAACCATAGTACAGCTATCATCTAAAGCGATTTGGAAGGATGAAGTTTTTTAAAAAAAATAGCCCACAGGCAACCTTTGCGAATAAGTTGGATAAGTACAGTGTCATGACGATGAAACCACAACCGTGCTAAGTACACGCACCATCTTATAATTTCAAAATACACAATAATGAAGATTTTACCTTTTTTAGCCATTGCTTCCCTACTGTTCGCCTTCACAACATCTTGTGACAGAGAAGGAGCCATCTCAGTCATTGATAATGTTCCTGAGTTCGAAGTGGTAGAAGAAACGGATGCTGCCCAGAGCCTCACCGTTGGCGACAAGTCAGTAACCTGTGACCAAGTTGCACTATCTACTTTCATTTTTGATGGTGAAACGACCGTAAACAACTACAGCCTCTCTTTAGGCTCAACTACTCTTTCGGATGCAGGCGTACTGTTTAGTGCCGTCTGGTCTCCTGAAGAACCAGAGACGGAACTTCAGGAAGGCACCTACAGTGATCTAAATGGGAGTATTAATGCCTTTACCGAAGAGGGGCTTACTACCCTTACCGAATGGTTAGATGCAGGCGCTGACCCAGATACGCAGCCCGATCTTGATGACCTGGTCATCTTCTATGATGCTAGTGGTGTCACTTTTACAGTAAGTAACATCACCGAAACTACTGCTGATGTAGCAATAGAAGGAGAAATGATCAATGAAGAAGGAATTGCTACAAGTGTATCAGGAAGCTTCACGGCTACACTCTATAATTAGACCATTCCAGGCAGGTGGGCAATGACGCGTTGCTTGCCTCCGAACGCAAGAGCTTTACCTCGCCTTTCGGTGAGGTAAAGCTCTATTTTATCATTGACTAAACAGCTAGTCTTGCAATTTTTCAAAACGAAGACAATTGACGAAATTATAGCAGGTTGTTGCAAGAAGGACCCGTATTGCCAAAAGGCACTATTTCGCAAATACGCTCCACTGTTAATGACTGTCTGCCGTCGATATGAACACCCTGAATTTGGAGCCTCAGACATATTACAAGAGACGTTTATATCTATTTTCAAAAATATCGGAACCTTCGATAAGGAGCGTGGAAATATAGAAGCCTGGATGAGGAAGATTGCGGTGAATACTGCTTTAAAAGTCATTCGCCAACGTAAAATCAGTTTCCTTGATATAGAAAGCAACCATCTTCAACTTTCTGACCCATCAGTTCAAGAAGCTGATATCGAAAAAATTTCTGAAGAGCAAATCCTTAAAATGATTCATACGCTTCCACAAGGCTACAGGACCATTTTCAACCTATTTGTAATAGAAGGCTTATCACATCAGGAGATTGCGGACTGTCTGGACATCAGTATATCAACGTCCAAGTCTCAACTCTCCAAAGCTAAAAGGCTACTCAGAAAAAAAATAGCTAATTCCCAAACCTCTTTTTTTAGCAAAAGAGTATATACTTAGATGAAGTAAATTAGTTCTCTGCCACATTCAACGAATAGTCAATACCCTATACTACTCACAAGTACAACAGTTAAAGCATCATGAAAACGGATATATTTAACAGCATTCGCAACAAGATCAATCAATACCGCTCGCCTATTGACGTAGATGCAGAATGGGCAGCCTTAAGCCAACGTCCCGAGCTAAAAGAAAAAGACAATAGGTTTTTGAGACTGGCGATGTGCCTACTCTTAGTGTTTAGTGCTGGAGCCGGCATTTATTTATCTGGATGGAATAAAAGTACAAACGTAAATTCCTTGATGGAATCGAAAGATATAGTTCATGAACAAGTTATCTTGAAGGAAGAGTCCGCTGAGAAATGTGACCCAACTTTCAATCTTCCTTTAGTGAACACTGCACTTCCTTCAGTCAATACAGGTAAAAACTTTGACGGGGCCATTTTTGTGCCCTTCGAAGCAAAGAATAGTGCGACAACCTTAGCAGCAGCGCAGCCTATTAACGAAGCTGAAGGCAAAAAGAGTCCATCAGAAATCACCCAGGTCCTCAATGAATTAGCTGTAAACCTAAACTTACATTCTGAAGACCGCCAGGTCAACCAAGACGGAGACAAGAAAACGCCTTCAACAAATGCCATTCGCCAAATCGCTCAGCTATCTCCATTACCAATAGCGCACTTGGAGGCAAAGAGTAATTCCCTCGATTTGATAAGCCTATCAAAAAACGAGAAAGAGCCTGAATTAATGGGAGATGATAATGCCCAGTCAAAGCCATCAAAGGTCCAAGTATTCTTAAATGCAGGCATAGGTTACACCGGACAGCAAATGAGTGCTAAATCCGGAGAGACATCATTGTATCGCGATCTAAGGACTGCAAGTGAAACCGCTTTAGAGACTTACAGTGTAGAAATGGGAGTTAATACATCCATATCCCCAAAGTCTTCGCTAAGATTGGCCGTGAATTACCAGCTTGGCTACGACCGAGTCCAACATACTTATGACGTACCCAAAACATATGATTTCGAAGATGTTTTACTAGCCAGGGTAACCAACCTGGGAACAGGAGATGTTACTGAGCGTTTTGGTGACACTACCATTTTGGGAACCAGCACTTTAATGAACACACAGTTCAATAAGTACCAGACAGCTTCAATTAGCCTTGCTTGGGGCTATAAGCTTCTTGAGAATGACCGCTTTAGACTGACACTAAACATGGGAACTTTCCATAATTTCTCTCTTCGAGCAAAGGGCTCAGTGGTTTCTAGTGACGATCCTACTGGACCACTCGTACCACTAAGCGGGTACAAAAAAGCATATAACCTAGGGCTATTGACTGGTTTTGACTTCGACTACAAATTGAAGAATGGCATCTCTTTGAGCCTCCGCCCAACCGCCACTTATGGCTTGTTTTCAGCGACGGAAAATGACTACCCATTGCGCAATAATTTTTACTCCGTAGGGTTATTGACTGGCGTGAAAGTTGACTTATAGGACTAAATTAGTAGAGCGCTTACTAGTACAGTGTAACATGAAGTTTGAAATTAGCACATCGGTTTTACGAGCGTAGCGAGCTGCCTTGCTTTGTATTAGTTTCAAACTTTGTTGGCCATTAGACATGTGGAGCCTCTTTCTGGCAGGTCTATTAAGTCTGTCAGAACCATAAGAAACCGATGTTTCGAATAAAATTATTTTATGTCGCTATCCTGTGTCTAAAGGTAGCTTGTTTAAGAAGTCAAGACAACATAGTCCATGGCATTGCTTACAATAATGACAACATACCATATGTAATAGTAGAGGTTAAAAACAATGGTGCTGACACTTTGGAAGTATTCGAAAATCTAACTGTTACGTCAAATGAGATTGCGAACATACACGGCTACTTCAAACTATACCATAGTGTTAAAGGCGAATACGTAGAAATTCACGGTAATATTGATATAACAATTCTAGATCCTAACATCTTTCCGTCTGTATTCCCTACCGTATACATCCCTCCTGAAGGAAACAAGTTCTACCTGGTTGAATTTCAATATTTTTATTCCGAATTTAAACCGGGAAACTACTATCTCGATTTCTGTTTAGAAAAGAACATATCTACTATTTCTGGCGAAGTCGATTGTCAAGTAATTTTTTTCTCATTTTAGCCTCACTTTCGCCGAATAAGCAGCTATACTGGACTCGGCCACTAAAGGTGACCACGAAGTAGCAGCATAGCTAAAATTTGCCGAGGTGATTTTTGTGACTCACGAGGCAGAAAACGTAGGCAACACCGTAGTGTTGGCGAGGCTTTCCAACGAAGTGAGACGCAAAAAGCATCCGGCAGAAATCACCTGGAGTGGCCGAGCCCAGTATAAACACAATCTCATAAGAAGGCATAAACATAAGTCACTCAAATCATCCTCGGTAACTATCTTGCCGCCATGCCAAATTATCA
>CAYPIM010000221.1:0-9011 GCA_964410795.1 uncultured Lewinella sp.
CATACCAAACACTAATATCCTCCAAGCCCTTCCGCTCAATCACGGGTACCTCAGCGTCTTCCGCTGGATAACCGACGGGTAAAAGGAGGAAAGGCCGCTCGTTTTCCGGCCGTTCCAGCACTTTCTGAAGAAAGTTCATCGGGCTGGGCGTATGCGTCACCGTTACGAGCCCAGCGTTGTGGATGGCGGAGATCAGCATGCCACAGGCCAGACCAACGGATTCGTTGACGTAGTAGTTTTTTTCTTTACTACCGTCCGCATTGCGGTCGTAAGCTTTCTTGAAAGCAACGATGATGTAGGGAGCGGTGGTGAGGAAGTCTTTGTGCCAGTCGGTACCAAATTTTTTCAAGTCTTCGAGCCAGTCGTCAGACATTCTGCCGTGGTAGTTTTCGTACTCTTCTTTTTCGGCGGCTTCGCGGATTTTGGCCTTTACTTCGGGGTTGGTAACCACGCAAAAATTCCACGGTTGTTTATTCGCTCCGCTGGGCGCGGTGGAGGCCGTTTTGAGGATGAGCTCAATTACCTCTCGGTCTACCGGCCGATCGCTAAACATCCGTACGGTGCGGCGGGCTTCGTGCTGGCGGTGAAAGGCTTTGGCGCGGCCGAGCATTTCTTCTGGCGTATACTCAGTGTGGTGGAGGGGCTGGAAGCCCTGGTCGTGGTGAGGCATGGTGGAGAAAGTAAAGGAGGGGCAAAGTTAGGACAAACTACTTAGCCCAAGGCCTTTTCAAGATGAATGGAGGACGACATTTGCGAGCTTCACTGATAAGTATTCAATCGTGAAACCACTTCGTTCCTAACCTCTCGGCTCATCGGTACTTCAGTATCACCAACCCCTACAAAGTTGCCGCCAATGCGGTTAACCAAGCTGATGTTCACTGCGTAAGAACGATGGGTCTGGATGAATTCCGTCGGGGGGAGCTGGCTAAGAAACTCCTTTAGGGTAGAGCGTAGCAGGTACTTTTTTCCTTGCCCGGTACTGATCTCAATGTAATTTCGGAAAGATTGAACAAACTGGATTTCGGAAACCGAAATTCTCCGATAAATTAAATCGTCTTTTACGAAGATGCTATCGCTAATCAACAGCCTTTTGGGCTGCTCTACCGGTAGCTCGGTTGGTGGCTTAGGGGTAGTGGGCTCCGGTAGGACTACCGATGGCACAATTGCCGTATGCGTATGTAGCGCCAGCTCAATGGCGGCGTGCAGGTCTTGTTCTACAAAAGGCTTTACGAGGTAGCTACCCGGCTGGGTCCGGGCTGCATCGGCAATGGTCTGTTTGTCGCCAAAAGCCGTGAGGAAAATAAACGGGATGTGGTACCGCTCACGAATCTGTTCGGCCAGCCAGATACCAGATCTGGCACCTTTGATGTGGATGTCTAAAATAGCAAGGTCCGTTTGCCCTTCATCCAAAACCTTAAGGGCTTCATCTGCTCTCATAGCGTCTCCGGAGATGCCGTAGCCCATGCCCGTTAGGGCATCCCGGAGAGCGTCCATCGTAATGAACTCATCTTCGACAATAAGAATGCGTACTTGATCTGACATATTTAAAATTCAATTTTTACAGCAGTTCCCTTTGCGGGTTCCAGCCATTCAATGCTCCCTTCCAACTGCCGAACCAAGCCTTTAACCAGGTTGTGACCGAGAGATTTTTTAATCCGTTCAGCATGGTCTGGTGGTAAGCCTATACCACTGTCGTTGACTTCGAGTTCAAAATGATCGCCGATGCGTTGAAAGATAACCTGGATCTGGCCAGTCCCCCCTTCGGGAAAAGCGTATTTATAAGCGTTGGTCAAAAGTTCATTCAGGATGAGGCCAACGGGGATGGCGGTATCTAAATCAAGGTATTGGTCTTCTACGGCCAATTCCAGTTCGATGTCTGTACCAGGTTTTGCGTTACTACGGCCAATATTTGCTCCTAAGTCTTCAAGGTAAGAACGAATGTTGACTCCGCTTAGCTGTTCAGATTGGTAAAGGTTTTGGTGAATTAAGGCCATGGATTGAATCCGCTCCTGACCTTCCTTAGCCATCCTTTTTGCATCGCCATCGCCAGCGAGCCGGGCTTGTTTTTGTAGTAAGCTGGAGATGATCTGAAGATTGTTTTTTACCCGGTGGTGGATTTCGCGGAGAAGAACTTCTTTTTCGCTCAACGATTGGGTAACCAACTGGTTTTGCTCGGCAATCAAGCGCTGATCCCGCTGGCTGCGGAGGTAGGCCCACACCAACGTAGAAAGAACGATCGCTGCTGCCAGCAGCGCCAACCAGAAGTAGCGGCTGCGAAGGTTCGCCGCCTCGCGCTCAGCAGTAGTAGCACGTTCGGCCGCAGCGCGGGCGCGGGCGTGCTCATCTAAGTCGATCTCCGCTGCTGCCCGGACGAGCTGTGCAGACTCAATCTTGCTTCGCAAACCTTCAGCATATTCTTGTAAACGAACTACCGTTTGGTAGGCTTGGTCCGTGCGCCCTGCTCGTGCTTCAGTGGTGTGCAGTACTTCCAGTGCATCCCGCACACGAGGTGAATATCCTTTGCTTGCACCTTCGGCGAAGGCTAAAAGTTCTCCGCCGTATTTGAGGGCTAAATTGTGGCTGCCTTTCAGGCTATAGAATTCAGTCAAAACGGCTAACATCTCTAAGGGGGGCTCGTGGCTGTTATATTCTTCTCCATTGTCAATTAGACGTTGAACCTCAGCAATGCCATCCAGTAATTCCGGTTCAGACAATCTTCCCTCACTTAAATAGCTTCTAAGGATGCCAACTTTAGTTGATATGCTGATGCCCTTACTGTACCAAAAGTCTGATGCATCGTACCACGGGTCATCCTCGCCTTCAAGCAATGCTTCGTAATTAAGACGCTCTAATTTAATCGCCTGAGGCAAACTGAGTAGCAGCCGTTCTCTTCCTTCTTCAATCTTACCTTCTTCGATTAGAATAGCTCCGATAGTAGAAGAAATCTGAACTATCCGAAAAGTGTCCTTTAGCTCCTTGGCTAACCCGAGCGCTTCCGTCGCCCAGCGTTCTGCCGAGGAATAATCCTGATTGAGCCGGTGCAACTTATAAAGGTTTTGCATGGCCAATAACCGGTCATACTTTCCGGGCTCATCGTCAGGAATCATGGACAGAAGCGTACCGGCAGCCTTTAAAGCTTCGGTGTAATCTCCTAACTCCGATAAGGCCGTGATTTTTAAATTGTAGACCTCCCAGGTCGATAGCGTATCCATCCCTCCCATCCGGAGAAGACTATCCGCAAGAAAGGCAACTTCAGTATGGTTCTGTACCGTTTCATGGAGGTACATGATCCCAATCACCGCTCCTTGATAAGTATAAGAGTCTACAGGCTTGTCCTTATTATAAAGGGATAAGGACTCCAAAGAATAGTGAATTACGGAATCAATTTCATTCTCAGCAACAAAAGCTGTTGTTAAAACGGCGTAGGCACGTTTTCTTAATGAGGTGTCTTGGGTAGCCGCAAAAATTTGTTCCCGCATACGATGGGCCGGGGCCGGGGTATCGAATAGTTTGCCGAACTTAGATCGGGTAATTAAATTAAGCCGCTGGGTGATGGCGCTGTCGGATGGAGCAGTAGCAATTTCGTTCAGCACCGAGTCTATCAACCGCTGTTCGTCTTGGGCAGGAAGTATACTCGAGAACAACAGCAATAGAGCAAACGCTAGCCAGCGCAGTTGCTTTAAGGCAGTATTTCTTTGCGAATTTGGCAAGGTTGTACGTGTTAAAAATGAAGCTTTTGGGCGCTGAACGCAGGTGCAAGGTAAGTTTAGGGAGCAGGGGACTGAAATCTAATTTGAACTCCAGTGCCTTGTTCGGGCTTAAGCCACGTCATTTTCCCTTCCAGTTGACGAACGAGACCCTTAACTAAGTTGTGGCCCAAAGACTTTTTAATCCGCTCCGCATGGTCTGCCGGTAGGCCAACGCCATTGTCGTTGACCTCCATTTCAAATTTATCACCAACCCGTTGAAAAATGACTTGGATATGCCCAACCTCCCCTCCGGGGAAGGCGTACTTATAAGCATTCGTCAATAGTTCATTCAGGATGAGCCCAACCGGAATGGCCGTATCCAGGTCCAGGTATTGGTCTTCAACAACCAGCTCAAGTTTGATCTCTGTGTCGGGCTTCGCGTGGCTCCGACCAATGTTTTTCCCCAGATCTTCGAGATAGGATCGGATGTTTACCCCGCTCAGCTGCTCTGATTGATACAGGTTTTGATGGATCAGGGCCATAGATTGAATCCGCTCCTGTCCTTCCTTTGCCATCTTTTTTGCATCGCCATCGCCAGCGAGCCGGGCTTGCTTTTGTAGTAGGCTGGAGATGATCTGAAGGTTGTTTTTTACCCGGTGGTGAATCTCCCGGAGGAGGACTTCTTTCTCACTCAAAGATTGACTTATCGCCATTTTTTGAGCCGTGATCAGTCTTTGGTCTCTGCGACTGCGCAAAAAAGCCCAGCTGGTGATGGCTAAAATAAGCCCGGTGGCAATAAGGGCTAGCCAGAAATTTCTGTTCCGTAACGCAGCGGCCTTCTTTTCGGCAAGCGTTGCCCGTTCCGCGATTTGCCTGGCACGTTCGGCTTCGTCCAAATTGATAGCTGCCTCAGCACGTGCGAGCCGGTTTGCGTCTACCTGAGACTTTAACCCTTCGGTATACTCTTGGTGCTTAATCAGGGTTTGGTATGCTTCTTTCCGCGCGCCAACCTTGTTCTCAATGGTGTGAAGAAGCCGCAGGGATTGCTCGACGTGTGGCGAAAAATCTCTAGTGTTTTCTTCAGCGACGGCGAGCCTCTGCCGGGCGTAAACAAGGGCAGAGGAGTAGTTGCCTGAGGCAGTGTAATATTCCGTCAGCGCGTCGAGCACCTCAAGTTGTACCGTGAAGGACTCGTACTTTTCGTTGCGATCGATTTGTTTTTGAAGGTGCACAATGTCGCGCCTCAACCCAGCATCAATTAACGACTTTTGACCTACAGCACTTTTTATCAATGCTATCCTAGCGGTAATACTCGCGCCTTTCACTGGCCAGTAGTCATAGGCGGACTCATAAAGGCTCTCATACCCTCCTGCTGCGTATTCTTTTTTGACCTCTTGTTCCGTCCGGATTAGTTCCGGAAGCGTTTCCTGTAGTAATTGTCGCCCTTTGTCATGGTTACCTTCTTCAATGAAGATGATGCCTAGTTTAGTCTTGTACTCAGTGAACGAAAAAGTGTCGCGGGTAGCTTCGGCCAATTGCATTAGTTCGTTGAGCCAGCGGCGGCTTTCTACGTAATTTCTATTCAGGTGCTGCAGCTCAGCCAGACGGTCTATCGCAAAGGCCCGAACCAAGTCATAGTCTTTATCTTCAGGATTAATCGTTCCCAAAAGCGCTTGACTGCTTTCCAGGCCTCCCGCAAAATCGCCAATTTCAGCCAGGGCAGTTTGCTGCCGCAAGTATATGTTTTGTAAATCTAATATGTCTATTTGCTCTTTATTTTTAAGCAGACTGTCTGACCAGAAAATAATGTCGTCCCAGTTTTGCTGTAGTTGCATCATAAACATAGCGTCGGTAACGTAAGCCTCCCTGGTAGACCCTTCTGATTTTCCCTTTGAACAATGCCATTCGGCAACTTTGAGTTTGTAATGAATCGCAGAGTCAAGCTGGTTCTGGTACCCGAAGGCGATGGATAAGATATTGATAGCACGACTTCGGAGTGATGAGTCTATTGAGACTGAAAAGACAGCTCGTTTCAACTCGCGCGCGTTTTGAGGATTACGAATAGAGTCCGAAAAAGGTTTGTCTTGCGTAATTCGGTTGAGATGCTCCGTAATAATTGAATCGGAGGTAGCAGAATAAATTTGGTTGATTATCGAGTCCTGAAGGGTGCGATCAGTCGGTTGTGCCTGTAGTGATATCGCTAGTAGAAGAAAAGGAAGGAGAGTAAGCTTGTCACTGAGCCACCTTTCTCTGGCTGGATACCAGTTCGTATCTACCGCGCTCAATTTAAAGAAGCACGAAATGAAGAAATGAAGGTTAAAGAAAGTCTGGTAGATTGGCATGCGCAAATGAAAGAGTAAGAGGAGGTAACGAGAATGAAGCCCATCGTCTTTGGGGGATTCCGACTATGGTTTAAAGCTGATTTTTACGGACGTTCCGACTAGGCTGGTCTGCTGCCATTCAATCGCCCCTTCCAACTGCCGAACGAGCCCCTTAACCAAATTGTGGCCCAAAGACTTCTTAATCCGCTCCGCATGGTCTGCCGGTAGGCCAACGCCATTGTCGTTGACCTCCATTTCAAATTTATCACCAACCCGTTGAAAAATGACTTGGATATGCCCAACCTCCCCTCCGGGGAAGGCGTACTTATAAGCATTCGTCAATAGTTCATTCAGGATGAGCCCAACCGGAATGGCCGTATCCAGGTCCAGGTATTGGTCTTCAACAACCAGCTCAAGTTTGATCTCTGTGTCGGGCTTCGCGTGGCTCCGACCAATGTTTTTCCCCAGATCTTCGAGATAGGATCGGATGTTTACCCCGCTCAGCTGCTCTGATTGATACAGGTTTTGATGGATCAGGGCCATAGATTGAATCCGCTCCTGTCCTTCCTTTGCCATCTTTTTTGCATCGCCATCGCCAGCGAGCCGGGCTTGCTTTTGTAGTAGGCTGGAGATGATCTGAAGGTTGTTTTTTACCCGGTGGTGAATCTCCCGGAGGAGGACTTCTTTCTCGCCCAACGATTGCGTAACCAACTGATTTTGCTCTTTGATCAATTGTTGGTCTCGTCGGCTACGCCAGTAAGCCCACGCCAGGATGGCTAGAATGATTGCACCTCCGAGTAGGGCAAGCCAGAAGTATCGGCTACGAAGATCAGCTGCTTCTCGTTCAGCAATGGTGGCGCGCTCGGCCGCTGCGCGGGCGCGGGCGTGCTCGTCAAGCTCAATCTCCGCCGCTGCGCGGGCGGTCTGGAAGTTCTCTAGCCTCGTACGGATGCTGTCTGTTTGTTCCTGATACTTCTTCAGGGTTTTATAGGCTTCCGTCGTAAGGCCTGCTCTGGCCTGAACACCGTGAAGTGTTTTTAGAGCATCCTGGGAGGAGTTACGGTATTTTCTTAAAGCATTGGCTTCCTCTAGTTGCTGTTGGGCGTAGCCGAGGGCTTTATCGTGGTTTCCAGTAAGGCTGTAATAGTCTGCCAGTACCGCTAGCATCGTTAGGCGCGGGCTTGAAATAATGTATTCAAGTTTGTTTTCAATTGAATATTCTGCCCGGTCTATGCTCCTGCGTAACTCCGCATTGTTTAATTCTCCTGCTTCTAAGAAGGTTCTGATGTAGCAGACCAAAGAAGAGATGCCGACATGTCGTACGCTTAAGTTGATGAATACATCATTCTCATCGTAACGGGTATCAAAAGCATTGGCTAGCAAAATAGAACCTTTTAGTGCGGCCCGGCTTTCCTTTGCTTTTCCTTCCGCAAGTAGTAATTGTGCTTTTGTAGTGTTTAAAACACGCAGGTTATACTGAACCATTGGAGTTTCCGGGATGGTTAAACCCTCCGTCAACCACCGTCGGCTAGCCAAGAGGTCGCCGTTTTGCCGGTTTAGGTCAATCAGTTGATTGATGGCATTGAGCCGGTAATAATCTCTGTCCTCACCTTCAGGTACATCCGCTAAGCTTTCCCTTGCAGCTGTTAGCGCTGCGGGGTAGTCACCAAGATTGGTGTAGGCGCTGACCTTATAAAAGTACATCTGGAATTTAGTGTATTCAAGTAAACCTTGTACCTGAACCATACTGTCTGCCAGTAAGATGGTCTTTTCGTACCAGCCTTTTTTCATG
Organism: uncultured Lewinella sp.; assembly: GCA_964410795.1. Taxonomy (GTDB): domain Bacteria; phylum Bacteroidota; class Bacteroidia; order Chitinophagales; family Saprospiraceae; genus Neolewinella. The sequence goes on from CAYPIM010000221.1 coordinate 7,803, forward strand.
TATAAGGGAATGAGCTCCGTAAAATACCAGTAACCTTCTTCATGATTCCCGTTCGAGGCCGCGGTTGAGAAATCGTGGAGCCGCTGGATGTTGACAATTGAAGAGTCTATTTCATCAAGCGCAGAATGCGCTTGGATTTGCCGTACGTAAAGCCTGCCGATGATGGTTACGTCGGTGGTCATCCCCATCACATGTTCTCTGATCCTACGGTTGGTCGTTGGATCGGAACTAAGTGGCCTGCCCAAAAACTTATGGGCGCTCTTCAAACGAAGCTGAAGTGTACTGTCGGACGTAGCCAACGATAGATCGGAAAGTAACGAATCTACCACCCTCGTTTCAGCTTGTGCCGAAATCGAAGAGGAGGTTAGAGTAGAATAAGTTAGCCCCAAAATCAGGAATACCTGGACGAAAAATTTAAACCAGTTCATACTTGAAGTTCAATATTTACGGCGTGTCTGTTAAAGTATTCAAGGTATGGCGTATGCGTTGAATAGTGAAATCCACCGTTCATCCCTGATGAGCTACAGTTCGTCCCTCGATTCATATTTCAGACTGCTACAGCAACCATTTTTGTTCCGAACAACTCACCCACCTCTGGGTGTGAGACTAAGTTAAAATCCCTAAACAATGACACGGAATCAAGAAACAACCTCAATTACTTCTCCTTTTCTGGGCGTTACTGGCGCAAAATATAGCCAAAGTGATAGCTCCAAAAACCAAAACCTTGTACGAACCATCATGATTGAAAAAGGTAAGCTTCGCATTCGCATCCCCGTTCAGAACATTCTTTTCGTTAAGGCCGAGCATGTGTATTGCCGCATATATTTTTTCAACGATCAACGGGTGTTGAAACGGATAAGCTTAGATAAGCTAATGACGAAACTTCCGGAAGATATGTTCCTGCGGGTACACCGGAGTTTTATGGTCAACGTAAACCATGTCGGTAAATTCAATAGCTCGAAGATACAGATTGGTGAAGCAGTGATTCCAATTGGGAGAACATGGAAAGCAAGTGTCTTGCCTCGCTTACAGAAAGCCAATAGCTATAAAATGTAAATGACCTTCTTTCATGGACATGGGCGATATACGCAGGTGCAGTATGTGTATGAATGGCGGAGCAACGAATTTCCGTATCATTCGGTAGGGTTGGTGACAAAGACTGCCAGCCCTACTATTGGAAAATACGAGGTGTGATTAGTTTTGCTTCTC
>CAYPIM010000222.1:0-8973 GCA_964410795.1 uncultured Lewinella sp.
ACTCCTGACTCCTGACTCCTGACTCCTGACTCCTGACTCCTGACTCCTGACTCCTGACTTTCTTCCTGGTTGCAAAAACAAAACAAATGTCTATCTCTTCAACTCCCCAGGCTACCGCCGTAGGCCGCTTTGCCGCAAAGGCCTTTGACTATGCCATCTACTATGGTGTCGAAATATTTCTGATTGCGCTAATTCTCTACTTCTGCATCAGCAAAGGGCTGAGCTTTAGTGTTGATATTTATGATCCTCTTCCTTCTACTGCTGATACTACTTTGTCCGAAGCAGCGGTTGGTGGTGGTTGGCTGTCTGGCATTGGTGCGTCTGCCTCTGCACTTTTAACCTCCTTTGCTCCTGCTAACGAGCCCTCCTTGCGCACCGGTGAGAAAACGGTAGCCATCGCTTCTACTCACGATGGCTTCAACGAAGTAGCGCGCACGGATGATCCTGCACCGCACATCAGTAATTTGACACTTGTTCTCAGCCCTGACTATGGTGAACGCAAAGGTCTTCCGAGTAAGATTATCAAGGCAAAAAAAGAAAGGGTGCAGGCTTACTTGCGTCGCTATGGTGAAATTGCCCAACGGGAGATGGCGGAATCGGGCGTTCCCGCAAGTATTACCTTGGCCCAGGGCTTACTGGAGTCAAACGCTGGAGACAGTAAACTGGCCGTAAACTCCAATAATCATTTTGGGATCAAATGTCGTAGTAAATGTCTCGGATGTACTTGTCGGAATTATGGAGATGATACCCGCTACGATATGTTCCGGGTTTTTACCTCCGCCGCAGAATCTTTCCGGGAACACTCTAAGCTGTTGAACAGCAAACGCTACGTAAAGCTTAAAAGCCATGGTACGGACTACGTGAAATGGGCCCACGGCCTTAAGGCCTGCGGTTATGCCACTGACAAGAAGTACGGGCATAAGCTGGTGAAGATCATCGAAAACCTGGGCTTGGATCAGTATGACAGCGTGTAGTATTAGAAGCGGCAGTTAGTGGTTTACGGAGGTTGAAATTCGCTCTATAGCGCCTAATGCATAGCCGCTTCCCTTTCTTGTAAAGAGGGGGTAGGGGAGATCAGGAGCGCTAGCGAGCATTCTCTTTCTTTAATAAGCGGTAGCCTTAATGCTAGTTTTAGTGTGTCCTGTTTGACCGCCCTGGCGCCATATGTTTTAATCTTACTCCAGCTTAAATTTGCTCCCCTCTCCCGTGGAGAGGGGCTGGGGGTGAGGTTACGAGCGGAACGAGCATCCTTATTTTGTATTTTCAAGCCACTCCAATACAATTGTGTTAAAAGTTTTGCGGTCCTCAAGGTTGCAGAGATGACCGCGCCCTTCCATTACCACGAGATCTGCCAATGACTGGTGTTTCTTAGCGTAGCGCCGAGCGGCATCTAGAAATACGTGGTCCTGGCTTCCGTTGACGAGCAGACTGGGCGTTTTTAGCTCGCGGTCATAGAATTTGCCAACAACGCTGAAAAAGTCTTTGTAGAGTCCCAGCCATTTCAGGAACTCACCAGGTGCAAGTTTTAAGGATTGCTTCCGGTACTGGTCGCGGCTGAATTTATGGTTTTTGCGCGGCATGACAATCAGGATGAATCCGTCGTAGATCCAGCGGAAAGGAACAAAATAACTCATGAATTTGCCAAAGTGCGCAAAGGTGCTGATGCGCCAGTCTGCCTTAAAAACGCCACCACACATTATCATCGTTTTCATCATTTCCGGTCGGCGGGAATTGAGTTTTTGTAGGATGATGCTCCCCAACGAGAGTGCAATGAAATGCGCACTGGTTACCCCGGCGCGGTCAATTGTCCGTAAGAGGTCGTCGGCAATAATGTCGAAATCATAGACACGGTAGCTTGGTCGCAGGTTTTTGCTGTAGCCATGGTCTCGCATATCAATTAGTAGCAAATTGTAGGAGGACTTGAAGCCTTCAATCTGGAATTTCCAGGTCAAAGAGCTGCCGCCGGCACCATGGATGAATATCATCCAGTCGGAATCGGGCTTGCTCGTTAGGTGGGTTGTATAGTGGAGGAGGTTCTGCAAATGCGCGTGCTTGTGCTGCAAATGTAATAAGCGGTTTCCGGTTATAGACGTTAAGCCCTTGTTTGGTCTGGGTGCAGCTGGTTTTTCAACCTTTATTGTTAAGCGAATGCACCCAGTTTTAGCTAAAAAAACCGCATGGATTAACTGAGTGTTAAGTTCTGAAGCTAAACATGTTATATATATGTATATGCCTTGTCGAGCTTGGAAAAGGTACGGATATTTGTGCGTCTCTTACATGATGAGTTGACCAGTCGACCAGATAAAAGCTATTCCAATTACAGAGTTTGATCCCAATGTTTAACCCCCAAGTAAACCAATATTTGCAATTGGGCATTTTTCGCCTGGAAGATGTCTGTGTTCGGGTACAGGATGGGATGGAAGGTTTTTTCCGTACCGCCGCACTCGAAAAAACGTCGGAAATTGAAGCCACTTTTCGTTGGCTTCTGAAACGAAATATCCGCATTGCGCTTATTTGTGATGCTAATCGTGGAAACACAAATATTTTACTTGAGCGCCTTGGCTGGAGTGTGGGGGAAGGCGAATTGATTCAAGTGGCGCTGACGAATCAGAAAACGAAATTGAACCCTGTTCAAGAAGTTTTGGATTTGGTGGGGCTGCCAAACGGAGACTTGGCCTTTTCCGTATTTGATACTCCAAGATTACTAAGTTCTGCCCAACTAAGTAGGGTGCAATTCAACCTAGGTATTACGAGCGGTCGTTGTAATTATGCAGAGTTGTCCGGAACTCCCCATCACGCCTTGCTTGATGTTCCGGTACAAATACCTAATTTCCTTCTGGAAAACATGGCTCCTCTAAAACCTTTACCCCGGAAGATTACGAGGCCTTCAAATCGAATGCCATTGTTCTGGTTGCCCCCAGGAATCATGGGCTTTGTTTAAAGGCGAAAGGAGCAGAAAGAGGTCAAGAAGTGTAAGTTATTTATACGGCGTCCCTTAATCCAATCCTCTCCTCATAGTGTTACCTTTGCGCTCCGTAAACCGCTAACACTATAAGATATGAGCTTTTTCAAGAAGTTTTTTAATAAAGAGAAGAAGGAAGACCTGGACAAAGGGTTAGAAAAGACCAAAGTTGGTATCTTCAGTAAGATTAGTAGGGCGGTTGCTGGAAAAGACACCGTTGATGAGGAAGTTCTCGACGAACTTGAGTCGATCCTTATTTCGAGCGATGTTGGCCTTGATACCACCATCAAGATCATTGAGCGTATCGAAGCCCGCGTTGCGGAAGACAAGTACGTTAATACTAATGAACTCAATAAAATCTTGCGTAGCGAGATCGTAAACCTACTCGCCGAGCAGAACGATGTTGATTACGAAGGGTATGAAATTCCCCCGACCGAAGGAGCCGGCCCTGCTATCATCCTTGTTGTAGGTGTAAACGGTGTTGGGAAGACCACAACGATTGGTAAGATTGCCAATCAGTACCAACTTCAGGGTAAGAAAGTAGTACTTGGCGCAGCGGACACTTTCCGGGCTGCTGCAGTTGACCAACTCAAGATATGGTCTGAGCGAGTAGGCTGCGAGTTCTATTCTAAAGGGATGTATACCGACCCCGCAGCGGTTGCTTACGAGACGACCAAGTATGCTATAGACAATAATTGTGATGTAGCGATAATCGATACAGCAGGCCGTCTGCACACGAAGTTTAACCTGATGAAGGAACTTTCTAAAATCAAGCGCTCCATTACCAAGGCACTTCCTTCCGCGCCCCACCAGGTCCTCCTGGTGCTAGATGCTACTACTGGCCAGAATGCAATCGAGCAGGCAAAGGCTTTCACCGAAGCGACCGACGTGACTGCGCTGGCCCTCACAAAATTAGACGGTACCGCGAAGGGTGGGGTAGCCATAGGTATCACTGATTCTTTCCGTGTCCCAATTCGCTACATTGGCGTTGGGGAGGGCATTGATCATCTCCAAATTTTTAATAAAAGGGCCTTTGTGGATAGCCTATTTGGCAACGAAATGAAAATTTCTTAATTTTTTTTTGCTAATCCGTGCACATTTTTGCAAAGAGTGAGTTTACCCTTCCGAATCGAGCAAACGAAAGAAGCCGATAACATCCGGCAAGATGAAATCGGCTCCAATTTCTTGGTGAGATTTGTAAGCTTCAGTGAGGACCACGGCAATGGTTATTCTCGTTGAAGTTAGATTTTTTTACTCTCTAATTCAGCATCCTTATTCAGTGAACGGAAGGAGGAAGCTGTGACATACAATTCACACTCTTATGTACAAAGTAACTCGCTTACTTATGTCGGCACTGTGCATGCTGACTTTGGCAAACGCCTCACTCTTAGCACAAGGTAACACTTACGAAGTCAGTTTTGCAAGTATCGCCTTCGTAAATTTTGAACTAAACGAAGATTGTACCCGCGATATCATTTATATGAACCTCCTGAGTGGAGACGCGGATCTTGACGGAGATGGTTTAGTTCCTCCCCAGGAAGCCTTCATTATTGAGATTGATGACAACCGGCCGGATAACGGCTCGATTGTTGATGGCTGTGGAATGTTTAACTATACCATCCGCCCCAACCCGGACAGTATGATTGTTGGCTTTACCTTCGGTTCCGGTGTAATTACGGCGCGCGATGCAACTCCTCCTACGCAGTTTGGTGGAGTATTTCCTAACCCGGGGCCTTTCTTCACGCCTCAACTTCAGGAGCTAACCATTAATACTTTACCTTCCAGCGTTTCCCGTACCTTCTTGGTTGATGGAACAACGAGCTTCCCAATCATGAACTCTATCTCCGTTGAGCTTATGAACCGTCTCTTAGCGGGCGGCCAAATTCCTCGCTTCCGGGATGCTTGTTCCGACGTGACCGTAGTTGTCTCCGACGAAATAATTGACAACGGACCTTGTGAAGACGTCATTATTCGCCGCACGTTTACCGCTACAGACGCTAGTGCAGATTGTATCTCCCCAAACCCGCAGGGTAACAACGGTGAAACGGTCGTTTCTTATGATATCGTTCTTCAGCGCCCGGCCGCAGAGGATGTCGTTGCACCCGTTGACTTGGTGACTTATGAATGCGGAGACCCCGCGCTTGCGAACGGCAACTTTCCTGACCCAAGCCCACAGGATTATCCTTTCCTTAACGGCCCCGATGGTGTAGTTTTCCTTAATGAGATATACGGCAACGTTGGTGCTTCTTTCACCAACAGTGCATCTATACAGCTCTGTAACAACACCATCAAGTACGTACGGACTTATACCGTTATTGATTGGTGTGATACCGATAACGTCCGCACCTTCACCCAACTGGTGAAAGTGGGCGATACCGGAGCTCCAACCATCCTGCCCCCTACCCAGGACCTGAACTTTGACCTTAATCCGGATGATGGCCCGCTGGTTTTTAGCACCAACGCCCCTGGATGTGGTGCCTTCCTGACCACCAACCTCGCCGGACTACAAATCGTCGATGGTTGCTCGCAACTGATGACCGTTACTGCGTTCGTCCTCATTGATGGCGACGAGGACAATATGACGGGGGCTATTGATGTGAACGCTCCCAACGCAACCAACCGTTTGACTCCCTTCCTGCCTGAAGGTCCTCATGTTCTTCGCTACGTTGCCGAAGATGAGTGTGGAAATATTGCTACTTCTGACCTGGACATCGTTATTGAAGACCGCTCCGGACCAATAATGATTGTTGAAGACGCCCTGAACGTCGCCCTCAGTAACAGTGGTTTTGCTACTGTATTAGCTACTGATCTTGATGAAGGTTCTTACGATGATTGTACGGGTATTACGCTTGACATTGCCTTCGCTAATGTCAACTCTTTGCTCCCAATCGGCTCTTTCGGTCCCAGCATTACACTGAGTTGTGTTGATCTCGATCAGGTCGTTACTGGTATCCCCGTTATTGTCCGGGCAACGGATGAAAACGGCAATACGAACAGCCGAATGTCAGTGCTCAACGTTGTAGACAATACCGCGCCCATCTGTATCGCTCCCGGAGATCTGAACCTCACCTGTACTGAGGCGGATGCGATGCTGCCTGAAGACGTCAACGCTGAGTTTTCAGCTAATCCACTAGGACTTGTTCAGATGTTCGATGAGCTTTTTGGTGAAGTGACTACGCTTGATAACTGCGGCAACGAATTCTCTTCGCAGCGCATCGTTTCCAACGTCAATGACTGTGGTACAGGAACGGTGAACCGCTCCTTTACGGTCACCGATGGCCAGGGTTTTACTTCTGCACCGGGCTGTGAACAGATCATCAATATCCGCGGTGTACGTAATTATACCGTAGAATTTCCAGGAGACGCATCGGCCACCTGTGGCCAGATGCCCGACGTGAATGACTTCGTTTACACGCCACTCGGGTGTGATATGGTCGTCTCCTTTGTTGAAGTGGATACTTTCTTCGCCGCCTCCGATGCTTGCTTCAAAATACGCCGGACCATTGAAATTATCAACTGGTGTGAATACGACGGAAACGGTGAGTTTTATAACATACGCCGGGATGCCGACAATGATGGTAACACCGAAGAATCTACCTTCCTACACATTATTCCCAACGGGAATACCGATGCCGCAGACGATGTTGCCGTGCTGGACCGGGACAATAATCGCAGTAACCTCAACAACATCAGCTTCGTTGATCCGGACGACAACTTTACCGGATTTGATGTCGATAGCGATAACGATGGAGACACCGGCTATGCAGACTCCGAAAGCCGGGGTGCTTTCCGCTACGTTCAGTTCATTAAGGTGTACGATAATACCGCCCCGACGATTACAAATATCGCCTCCGATATTGCCAACAGCGAAGACTGTAACGGTGGCGGTATTCAAATAGACTATACCCTAAGAGACGATTGTGTAGATGCAAACCTCTCTACCGAGGTGGAGCTTGACCTCGACTTTGTCCCAGGTGGTGGTTTCAACGCTAGCCGTACCCTAACGAGCAGCGAAGTCCTTGACGATGGCGGCGGGAACTACAACGTAATTCTCGATGGGTTGCCCGCCGGAGAACACGCCATCCGCGTTGCGGCTACCGACGGCTGCGGAAACCTGAATGGCCGTATAATTCAGTTTGATATTCAGGATATGAGCTCGGTTACACCTATCTGTATTGGACGCCTCTCCTTCTTCCTCGTAAACGACGGCACGGGCGGTGGCGTGGCAATGGTAGAAGCAGATGATTTTGTCGTCAGCCTCAACGGGAATTGCAATAATGTGGATGTTAATTACTCCATCTACCGTGATTTTGAATACAACGATCCGAGCTTCAACCCCGGAACCAACCGCCTTGAGTTTCCCGTTGATTGCGATGATGTAGGTGATGTTATGGTACAAGTTTACGCCTTCACCCCCAATGGCGAAGCGGGCGTTTGTAACGCTACGGCTGTCATTGAAACCTCCCCACAGGTGACTTGTGCTCCCCCGAACCTGGCCTCTCTTTCTGGCTTCATAACCTCGCCAGCTAATGAGTTGCTCGACGGCATCGAGGTACACATCAGCGATATGGATACCATGGACGATATGCTTTACACGGATGCCAACGGAAGTTTCCTCTTCCCCGCGCTTTCTGAAGGCCAGGAGTATATGATCCGCCCCAGTATGCCGGATGAAGTGAACCTCCGCCGGGTTAAAACCAGTGACATTACCGTCATCGGAGCGCACGCCTTAGGTGCTATCCCGATCGAAGAGCCCTACCGTATGATTGCGGCTGACGTGAATTCTGATGGTTACATCGATATTGGGGATATGATCGCTATCCGTCGGATCATCCTCGGCCTGGACGCAACCTATACCGAAGGACCAACCTGGCGCTTTATTCGCCGCGACTTCGAACTCGATGGCCTCACCGAAGGCTGGAACCCTGATATATTCCCAACTACTTATCAGGTAGAAGAACTCCTGGGACACAACCGAGAAGCGGATTTTGTCGCTATCGAAATTGGCGACGTGTTCGTCCAGCCAGGCAGCCGCGAAAGCCAGGCACTCACCGCTACTGATGCCGTACTGTCCGTTGGTGAAACCATTGACCTGGACATCACGGCAAACCAACTGACCGGCTTCCAGGGAACAATCGATGCTGCCGCTGGCCTTGTGATTGACGGGTGGAGCTCCGAGGTACTCGGCGCAGGAAACTTCAACGAAGAATACTTGAGCCAGGGCCTCCTCGCCATGAGCTATAACGGTGATGAATTAGACAACTCGGCTTCTGTTTTTACCCTGCACCTGCGCGCCGCCGCCCCCAATGTCCGCATAAGTGATTACCTTAGCGTCACGGATCGAATTACCTACCCCGAAGCGATACAGACGGGAGGAAATACTTCGACTTTGAGCCTTGAATTCAGCGAGACCACGGGCGGTGCAGACATTGTACTACACCAGAACTTCCCCAACCCGGTGGCCGCTCAGACCAACATCGTATTTGAACTCCCAACGACCAGCAAAGTATTGCTGGAAGTGCATGACCTGCAGGGCCGCCTCGTAACGAAGCAGGCCCTCGAAGGCCAGGCCGGGCGCAATACAATTACCCTTTCTACTTACGACGACCTGAACAATTATACTGGTGTGCTGACCTACACGATTACCGTAGGACAGACCCGCCTTACGAAACGCATGACCGTGGTTGCCGCCCGGTGATGCTGGTACACTTAAGTGTGAACCGAAAGTTTTAGAGAGTAGCGCGACCCTGCCTTTTCCCTCGGGAATTGGTGGGGTTATGCTTTAGAGAGGTTTTTGATTCTCGATTCTCGATGTGTGATTCTCGATTCTTGATTTGGCTACCGCACGAGGCAGACGAGGCAGACGAGGCAAAATATGCGATATGCGATATGCGATTTGGCTGGCGCAAGAGGCTTGGTGGAGAGGGGCTTTCGTGGTAGCGGCCTCTCCCCAACTCCTCTCCCAAAAGCCTCGCCTGCGGCTTGGCGGAGAGGGGCTATTACTGGGGAAA
>CAYPIM010000223.1:0-8816 GCA_964410795.1 uncultured Lewinella sp.
TTTCGGTTTGGTCCGATACACTTCAGTTCACCACCCTGGTGGATTGCCGCGTACCGACGAACCTCGGTGTGGCCAATATGACGACTAATTCCGCCGATATTCGCTGGGACGTAACCGGTACGATCACCCAGTGGGAAATTCGCTATTACGACCCGGCAGTAGCAGTAACCCTACCTGCTCAACAGGGATTTGCCCCAACCATGGGAGGAGAGACCGGCGCTGGAGGCGGGAGTGTACCCGCCGGTGGAATCGTTCCGAGCTTAAACGGTGGAGTAGTACCTAATCGGGGTGGTGGAAACGTCCCGAATTCAGGAGGAGGAGGCTTATCCCCAACCAGTGGAGGCCTCACGCCTTCGGTCAACAGTTTGCCTGCGACCACGAGTTCAACGATGGCGGACCCTAACATAACCGATACGCCTCCGCCAGACCCTTACGCCAACTGGCAAACCATTACGACTACGGACCCTACGCGGGTCTTTAACAATCTCGTACGCAACCGTAAGTACAAAGTGGTGGTTCGGGCAGAGTGTCCTACTTTTGGCTGGACGGATTTTTCCGAAGTACTTGAGTTCAGCCCGCTGTGTCCTCAGCCGGTTATTGACACCGCTACGGCTGATGACATCGGCTTTGAAGACGTAACCCTGAACTGGCCAGCGCTTAATCCCTGTCTGCTGCAGTATCGGGTGGAGTTGGAGAGTCTCCAATCCTATTCCACTCCGAATACCTCCTCTCCAGCTAGTGGTATAAGGCAAGGAAGAGGCGGCCCGCGATCTGATTATTGGTCAGAATCCCTCACTCTGCCACCGGTATTCCGAGACTCCGTGACGACAACTGAGACAAACGCTTCTTTTGGAGGCTTGCGGCCAAATACAAAATACCGTTTCCGGGTGAAGGGCTACTTCTATAAATCGGTATTTGAAGCTGGTCCGAATGGTTTCCTCACTATGGACGATGGCCCGTTTGGAGAAGCACCTGGTTTTGGCGGCGCGAACGCAGGTGAAGACTTTGTTATTGGAGAGCCGGGTTGGGGGGATTACTCCGAATGGATCGTTTTCCGGACGGACCACTGTGCCCGGCCTTACAGTTTTGTTGAAACATCGCTCAGCAGTAATACTATGGAACTCAGTTGGACGCCGAGTAATGGCATCAATGAGTTTGAGGTAAAGTATAAACTAGCAGAAGACCCCGGTGCCTCCTGGGCATTCGAAACGGTTACTGAACCTGTGATTGTATTGGAGAATTTGCTTACAAATGAGATCTACGACTATCAGGTTACGGAGATTTGTCAGGATGGAGAAACGTTTAAGCCCGCGCCTCAGGATACGTTCATCATGAAGAAGCTTTCCAAGATAAAAGATTATGTGTGTGGAACGTGTGGAGATGTAGATTTATCAAATCGCGCGCCACTTGTCGAATTGCTCAGGAGAGATACTTTCTATGCTTTTGACTTTCCGGTGTACGTCACGGGAGTTTATGGTGGCAATGGCGTATTTAGTGGCGAAGGTGAAATTCGAGCACCATTTTTTAATAAAGCCAAAATTACCTTCGAGTTTGACAACATAGAAATCAATTCAGATTATCAGATGATTGGAGGCTTTGCTGAAGCCACTGGTTTTGGCGTTGAAGTCTTGCCTCCCTGGGCGGATGCTCTTTTAGCTGGTGTGATTGCCGGTCTAGAGCAGTGGGATGCATCATTGGAACAGCAGCAGGTTGCGCAGCTAGATTCTCTGCTGCTCTGCTGCTCTGAATATATGGACGATGAAATGGAGCAGACGTACGCAGCAATTGTGAACTGCTTTGAGAACGCCGACCCTCCGCCCTCTGCTTCCTACGATGCTTGTTCTCAACTAATGGACGCGGCCCTAGTAACAATGTACGACGACCTTACCAACTTAGCAGATTCCGTTGAGGTGCTCAAGGAACAGAGTATGGCGCTGGACCTGATCAGGGCAGCCTTAGACGAGTTGAAAGATGAATACGACCCTGGGATCGAGGCCGAGCGAACGGCTTACGAAACAACCGCTGCGCCTTTCAAGGCTCAGTATAAATTGAACGAAGTTGCTGGTGATAGTCCACCAATTCCCTCCTTCCTTACCCCATCTCCCCGCCAGTTGGATTGCCCACCTGGTTCACAAATCAACAATGCAAGTCTTCAGGCTTATAAAGCGGGTGCGGATGTAATTGTCTTGGAAGGTCTGACCCTTACGGAACATGAGCTCTACGCCACACTCACGGACCAAATAAGAATGGAGCCGCGTGACTTAATCAAAGCGTTTGCGGAAAAGATAAGAACACCTCCTGTGTCAGGAGACCTCGATGTGTATGCTTCTACTCTCGCCGCCGTTCAAGCTCTGGAGAATGCGAACGAAGACCTCTACACGTTATTACCAGAGGTTAAAGCTAACGTAATACTGAAACTAAAATTCCTTGTCAACAATTAATCAATAGTATGCGCAATTCTGTATTGCTAATTTTGCTGCTGTGTGTTGCCTTCTGCAGGGGGCAACACGTCGTCATGCTCCCTACTGGCTTTGCGCCTGTTGATGTTAGCGTAATTGATGCGGCTAATTTAGCACTGTCTACTGCGTCTCAATCTTCTGATTTCGACATCAAGATGGCCTTCATGACCAGTCTCTCGGGCGTGAACGGCCGGTACGAAGTATACAAACAGCTTCAACCGGATTACATGGAGTTCTTTAGAACGCCTAATGGTTCAGGTTTCACCAATAACGGAGCCGACCTTGCCGCGGAACATGATCGTTTAGCTCGGAAAGCCATTGACACCTTGGAAGTTGGCAGTGTCAAATCCGTTACCATAATCTATACGACGGTCATTAATCTTACCTCTTCGGGAATCAGTCATGATTCCAAAAAGACCGTTTATTACAGCAACGACTTTTCCGATTGTGATAAGCGGCGCTTTGAGCAAATTGAAGACTTTACGGGTAAACCCGTGGATTTTTGTGTTACTTCTGCTGAAGCTGATAATAATGCTTATGTGGCCTGGTATAGTGCTCGGTTAGCGGAGGCTACGGGGAATGATTACATAGTTACCGGAGCATTATCAGTACAAACTAAAGAATACTGTGAGCCTGATTTAATTTTCATCAATGATCCTCACAACGGGGAGATAACAACAGTTTCAGACTTCCATCCTCCCATCCGTCTGATGGTAAATCCTCTCATGGATGTAGGAAGCATTACATGGTCCTCTCCGGGATACTCGGGACAACTATTTACAAGTAATAGTGGCGAATTCAACACACTAAACTTCGAACGCCTTTCTTTCGAACAAATCAATGAAGTTGTGGTATCCTGGGGAGATGGTCAAACCAGTTCTGTTTCCATCCTGCCTGTCAACTTTCAGGTTGTAGTTGACGAAGACACCCTCGAGCAGCAAAGTAATGCGATTGGAGAAATTACTTATGAGTATAAAAACAATCATGCTAATTTTCCCGTCAGAGACGACATCGTAATTGAGTTAATAGGCCCTACTAACGTTGAAGGAGCACCGGGAGAAGAGACAATTCTCCCAACGCCAGGTGGAACATTTTTCAAATGGACGCCAAACGAAGAAGAATGTGACCCTTATAACTTTGATCATAACCTCCTTGCCAACTCCCGTGGCCTAACCGAAGAAAGCGTGACTACTGGTTTCAAGCTAAAGTGTGCATTTGAAATTGAGGATTTTATCGTCTCGGTGCCATATACGATGGACACCAAAGCTTTCGGGGGTGCATCACCTCCTACTCAAAGACAAGCATCCGCCAATGCGGGGGAAAGTTTATACATCGTTTCGAATCATCTCGACAATCTGGAAGACCTTAAACGTGATGTCGAAGCAAAAATAATTTGGGAAGGAATGAGAATTCCAGAAGAAGATGATTACTGGATACAAAACCCCAAGATGAGCACGACTTATGAACCACACTGGCAAGGTTCTCCTAATTATAATTATCAATCTATATATGGATTTGCTCAGAAAGATGAATTTTCAATCGAGCACCAGCCAGTATCTTTCCACTCTCCTCCAACTCATGGCGCACTAATTCCTGTACCAACGAGCACTGTAAATGCTACTGCAGTTTTCGATGAACTTTTCCTTCCACTGAACACTAAATTAGGAAAGGCAGAAGTGACCGTATTTGATCAAAACAAGTATGTTGGACTTCATTTCTTACATCGAGAAGAACGTCGTATCGATGGTGAAGATATTGCTCCTCAAGATCTTGTTGATATTAAAGATCTTGTCAATTCCGCAAACGAATTCTTATCAGCACTTGACGAATGGACTATGGGGATTATTCCCAGCGGCATATCTGGGTCCGCAGATCTAAAAACAATAGTTTATAATCAAGAGAATCCAGCTTCAAATCTATTTCATCATAATGTAAATTCTACCATTACTGGCGGAGTTTCAATTGCGATACCCACCAGTGGCGATTATTGGATGGTACCAGGCCTATCTTTCCCCATTCCATTTGTCGGCGGAGCTGGCCTAGGGTTCAAATGCACAATAGGTTTGGCGGCCAATTTCGACTGGGTAGTAAAAAAACAACATGGAGAAGTCCTTACTGGCAATTTTCAAGACCTTCCAATTGAAAAGAAGTTCAGCGGCTTAGTCCCCACCTTTAGTGGCCAAGGAGGATTAGTAGTAGACGTAGATGTTCCTGGTGATTTCGTTGATATTGAGGGAGGAGCTGTAGCACAGGCTAATATTGAGTTCGATCCAATAGATTGGGCGAGAAACCCTGTAACTAATAAAATGGAGGTCAGAATTAGCGGCGACTTCATGCCCATGCAATTCGTGGGTTATTTTGAAGCCTCTATAGACGTATTTGGCTATAGCTGGAATCCTTTTGACGAGGATGACACATCCGTCGACATATTGGACCCATGGCCTGAAAATCCTTACCCTTTCGAATGGACATTAACCATACCCTAATGAAAAATTTATTCATTACATTATTTACGATCTTCGGAACATGCTGCATGCTTAGTGCTCAGCCAAATGAAGTCACTTCACGGCCAATGGCAAATTGGAGAATAGAAACGCAAGTTGGAGAACTACTCTTCTACGACGAAACAGATGGCCTGATTCCATCTGTATTAAGCCAGTCAGAATGGGATGCAGTTGCATGGGAAACTCCATTAGATGCATTTAATGCTTACTACAACTTGCGGTCTTTCAAAGATTACCAAAAAATTTCTTTTACACCGAAGAAGTTTTCTCAAAAAAAAGAAGATTATTTTAAAGCGGCTCTTACCAAAAAAGCTTCTGTTACTGTGAATGTAGAATTCATTTTAAAAACAAAATTAGATGGTAGTGACATTGCTTTCGTCAAATATAAAATGAGAAAACCTGACACTACGCCGGTGTACGGTTGTTATTCTTTTCGTTATCGTGATGGTCGTTGGTTCTACTCTGGAGAAAAGGGTAGAAGATACCTTTGCATAACGCTTGCATACCTAAAGAACGACGTCCTTGAAAATCTAGTTTCTGGTCTTGACAACGGCCAACCGCTACAGGCAGAACTGAACCAGCTTGTTCGAACAGATGACGGAGTCGACCTCAAAAAACTCGTTGAAATAGTAGGCCAATTTGTAGCAAAAAAAAGAACAGATTCGACAAGTTTTGACTCTTGCTGCAATCAAATCAAGTAAAATGACAAACACTCTTAAAGCACATATTTTTAAAGCGGCCTTATTTACTCTAGTAATCATAGTATCTGCCAACTGCTACGGGCAAAGGTCCGTTACTTTTCAAGTAGCGACCCCAGTCACAGACACGGTTGGAGTATGGTTTCGCTTTTCTAAAAATTACGATCTGATCAATGCAGGAAAAGACTTTACTACTACTGAACGAGAGGATAAAGGTAAAATCGCGAGGCGATTAGTTCATCTTTACCTTCATACTCCTTCAATCAATTCAGGTCAGTATTTTAACCTGGAAGGTGGAGAACCTGAAGTTAAACCCACTGAAGAGAGCCTTCGATTTACTCCTCGGTATGGAGGAATGAAAGACGGAAGGATAGGAGTAAGAATGGAAGATCGAAAAACAGGAGCGTTTAAAGTTTTAATGTTCGAGAAAAAAAACGAGCTGTGGCGCTTTTTGCCAGCCCCAAAGGACGACTTAAGTTACTACTTAAAGACCTTGTCATATGTAGTCCACGGAAAACTACATTCGGCAAGAAACAAGCGTAATTACGTATTAAATAAAATCCAAGAAGACTGCCTTGAATACCAACAGCCTTTTATAGTTCCGATGTCCTGTGTCGTTGCGAATTTGAGAAAAATAAGCACTAAAAATGCTGAAGAGTTTAAAAAATCTATGATAGAACTTGACGGCAATAGTTATCAATAAGAACGCTTGAGGGCAGTACTTATCTCTGCTCAAAATAAATTCTCAAGACTGAAGAAACGGGGCCAATAATTAATGCTTTATAAACTAAGATTCAATGAAAAGAAACCTGCATTTTACTTTAGTTTCCATCCTCTTCCTATGTTTTTCGTACACCCTCAACGCTCAAACCTCCCGCACTACCGCGGACATCCTCTCCGACCCCACCATCACTCTTCGGGACGCGGAGCAGGAAATCCGCGATCGGCGCGATGAAATTGCACGAATTGACACCTTGCGCAGAAAAGTCCAAAAAGCAATCTCTATTGGTCGCTTTATCCAAAAATTAGACTCCTTGGCCTGGATTGAATTTCCGGTTGTTCTCAGGGATACTTTTGGTAATGTACCCGTTGCCATAGTGTTCGACCACCTCCGGTTGTACCCGGACTATGCTCAGTTAGAGGTGGTTGTCGGGATGGAATTGCCCCAACGGTTAGTTACGAACCCTAACGATGCCAATGTGGATCTCAATGAAGGTACCGGCCAAACCGGCACGGACCTTGGCGGGTCGTTGGGCTCTAATTCCTCAGACTATATAGAATTGTACTTCGGTTCTCCCAACCTTAAGTTCTGCCACGACGGGGGCATTCCGGACAACCAGGTTACCACCATCGGCATGTACAGCGACGTTCCTATCGGGACAATGAATCCGGAAAAATTCGCTATGATCTTACGCGGATGGCACGAGTTTAACGGAGAACAGGAAGGCGTAGACCTGGGCACTTTCGTCAAAATAGACTGCGATGGGATTGTAGAGTTCGGCGTAGAAGCTGATATTCTTTTTAGCCGCAACTGGATGCTGCCTACTAACGCTCAGGGAGACACACTTCCCATTACTCGTAATCTTTACGGTTCCCGCGTAGGAGGTCATATTCAAACCATTGTCACGAACTGGAATAATATTCTGGTAGAGGTGTCTCTCCCTAATTTCGCCTTGACCTCCTTCCCGGATATCGCCTTTAGCTTAAACTCCGCCGTCTTTGACTTCAGCGACTATCGCAACAGTCCGAATACAGTGTTCCCCCAATTATACTTTGACCAAGGGCTGTTGCCGCCGGGAAATCCAAATCTATGGAGGGGTGTTTCCGTCCGTAGCTTAGACATAATGCTTCCCAGGCAGCTCGACTCCCGAAGTGCGAACAATGGAGGCAGCACCGAAGGTGGAAATAGTACCGGTCAAATATTTCTTGATGAAACTGGCGAAAGATCGTATGTCAATGGAAGTTACACTCTCCCGGATTTCAACCAAAACTACCTCGGCCAGCCGGTAGCTTCCGCCGGGGAAAGAAATGCGGGGCCTGCTCCTCCAGATATCCCCCTACCGGCCAACACTGCTCCTTCAACTAGCCCTGCACCCGCGGCCGCGCAAGAAGAAACTTCTTACACAAAAGATCGTGTAACATCGGCTTCTCTTCCGAGCCTCCCGGAATATGAACAAGGCACTAACGACACTTCTCTAAATCACATGACTAGGGGAGACACCGGTGAAGAAAGCCATCAGTCCGCAACCATAATCACTGATGCCACAGCAGTACAAGCTCCGCCCCCACCAAAGAGGAGAACCAGATTAGGTGTCAGAGACTTGATCATAGATCATAATGGTGTCAGCGGTCTGTTTTTTGGTACCGACGTTATCCAAATGGGTGATGTTGACGTAGATAATAAATGGGATTTTTCGGTAAACACTCTCGCCCTGGAACTTGTAACCAGCAACGTTGTTGGCTTTGGTTTTGGAGGCTATATGGCGATTCCAATAAATAAAAAAGGGAAAGAGTTTTCCTACGTTGCTTCCGCGAATATCCCCACCCGTACCTACAACTTCAAGCTTACTGCCGAAGAAGACCTGGACTTCCCCATCTTCAAGTTAGCCCAGGTGGGCATCGACAGCTCTTCCTACATAGACATAACATCCACTCCCGACAAACGATTCCAGGGTACTGCAGTCCTCCACGGCTATGCAGCCGTGAAAGGCAAAGCCGGCGAAGGTATCCCTGGCGAATACGGAGATAATTCCGGTGAAGAAGCACGGACTTTGGCCTTCAACGCTCCGCGCCTTGAGTTCAAAAACTTGGCACTCAGCACCCACGGTCCCGCTATTGATATCCTACCAGAAGGCCACCTAAAATTCATTGGCCAACCAAGTATTCTCGGCTTTCCACTTCCTATTCGCAACCCTACGTTTCAACGGCTGAGCGACGACCGGGCCAAGATCACGGTAGATTTCGAGATCAACCTGATGAACCAAAACGACAATGGTTTTGCCGCTAGCTGTACTGTGGGCATCAAAGGAAAGCTCGACCAGGTCGATGGGTCACAACGCTGGCGCAGCGATGGGCTTACGATATCAGCCATCGAAGTAGAAATCGCACTGCCCAAACTTTACATCTACGGATACGCAAATATTTTCCAAGACGAC
>CAYPIM010000224.1:0-8808 GCA_964410795.1 uncultured Lewinella sp.
CACGCTGACTTCCGGCAACTTCACGGCTACCAAGCAGATGATCGTTGTGGAGTAAATAATCAGGCGAGGGGCTGTGCCCCGAGAGGTCCGAAGCGATAGCAACGATTATTTCTCGCTACCGCTCGAACATCCTCGGAGCATAGCCCCTCGACCATAAAGAGACAGCCCCGCTACCAGAAATGGTAGCGGGGCTGTCGTTAGTATAGGATGATTTGCTAAGGAACTAAGGTATCCATTTAATTTCCTCAATGCCTTCGGCATTGGCGACAAACCGACCTAACACAAAGAAGTAATCACTCAAGCGGTTGAGATAAATCAAAATGCTTGAATCCATTTCAACAGTAGCGGCCAGTTCTACCGTGCGTCGCTCTGCGCGGCGGCAGACGGTGCGGCAGAGATGAGCATAGCTGAGTACGGGCGCACCACCGGGGAGGATGAAGTGTGTCATTTTGGAAAGAGACGCGTTCATAAGATCCATACTGGTTTCCAGCTTGGTGGCGGCATCTTCGGGGAGTTTATAAGCCTTCCCTGGTCGGTCATCAGCCATTGCTGCGCCAAGCGCAAAGAGGTGGTGTTGCTGAGCGAGAAGTTCTGCTTTTAAAACACTGTCTTTTATGTGGTCACGGAGAAGACCGACAAAAGCATTGAGCTCGTCCACCGTTCCGTAGGCTTCAACACGGGGGTGAGCTTTGCTGAGTCGTTTGCCGGAATAAAGACCTGTTTGCCCTTCATCTCCAGTTTTGGTGTAGATTTTCATGTCTGAGTAACGTTGTCGGGATAAATGGGTTTCACGAACGGAGCTGTTTTAAAACCTTTCTCTGCACCTGCGGCCGCGCCCAAAGAATTGCCCGTATTCAGAGATAGTTTCCTTCATGCAGGTTACCTTCGCGCTAGATCATTGGCATTACCACCACTATAGGCTGCTGATCAATTTCTTTTGCAGCCTAGTTAAGTTAATTCGATTCATGAAGCACACTAATTTACAGGAGAACCTCTCCGTTTCTGCGCTGGTAGAAGCAACGATCCGTACGGATCAAGGTCACCTTTCCGATACCGGAGCCTTGATTATTAATACGGGCAAATTTACTGGCCGTTCTCCCAAAGATCGTTTCATCGTTAAAGACGATATTACCAAATCTACAGTAGACTGGGGAGAAATTAATCAACCAATTAGCCCGGATTACTACGCTGCTCTGGAAACTAAAATTCTCGACTATGCTCAAAATCGGGATACAGTTTACGTCCGTGACGCCTATGCTTGTGCCAGTACGAAATACCAGATCAAGATCAAGGTCTACACCGAACAACCGTGGCAAAACCTCTTTGCCTACAATATGTTTCTACGACCTGACGGCAAAACCCATAAGAACCTGAAAACAGATGAGTGGACGATCCTAGCTTTTCCCGGTTGCATGGCTGACCCTGCGATCCACGGTACGCGTCAGGAGAACTTCAGCATCATTAATTTCTCGAAGCAAACCATCATTATTGGCGGTTCTGCTTATACCGGAGAGATTAAAAAAGGAATCTTCTCAGTTCTGAACTTTGTCCTGCCTATAGAAAGGGATGTACTGAGTATGCACTGCTCAGCGAACGTAGGAACAAAGGGGGATACTGCGCTTTTCTTCGGACTTTCCGGAACGGGAAAAACCACCCTTAGTAACGACCCGGACCGCCGCTTAATCGGCGATGATGAGCACGGTTGGAGCCAAGCTAATGTCTTCAACCTTGAAGGGGGCTGCTACGCAAAGGTGATTGATCTTTCTGAAAGCAAAGAACCTCAGATTTATAAAGCCATCCGTTACGGTGCGATGTTGGAGAACATCGACCTGAAGGAAGATGGACATACGCCCGATTACCAGAAGAGCACGATTACGCAAAATACCCGCGTGAGTTACCCGATCTATCACATCGATAACATCATGTACAACTCGCGTGGTGATCTGCCCCGTAATATCTTCTTCCTTACCTGTGATGCCTTTGGCGTCTTGCCTCCCATCAGTCGTCTTACGCCTGAGCAGGCGATGTACCACTTCATTTCTGGCTATACTGCTAAGATTGCAGGAACGGAGGCAGGCATTACCGAACCATTGGCAACCTTCTCCGCTTGTTTTGGTGCTCCGTTTATACCGTTGCACCCGACTAAGTACGGCGATATGTTGGGCAATAAGCTGAAGGAAGCTGAAGCCGATGGTAACCCCATCAACGTTTGGTTGGTAAATACCGGTTGGAGCGGTGGTGCCTACGGCACCGGCTCCCGGATGGAACTTACCTACACTCGGGCAATGATTAAGGCTGCCCTTACGGGAGCGTTAAACGAGGTTGAGTTTCATGAAGAGTCTTTCTTTGGCCTTTCCATTCCTCGCCGCTGTCCGGACGTGCCGAACGCCATCCTCAACCCGCGCGATACCTGGCGCAACGAGGAAGACTACGACGCTACGGCAAAAAAGCTCACTGACTTGTTCAACAATAACTTTAAGGTCTTCTCTGACGCGGCTGATGCAGCGGTGATTGCTGCTGGACCCAAGGGGTAGGATTACAGCAAGTTTTTGAATCGCGGATTTGAGCAAATTTCGCGGATCAACACGGACTCATCAACGCTATGATTCGTGTCGATTCGCGGTATTCGTTTGAATCCGCGGTTTTTATTTTAGGTTGCGACGTTTTCTTTTCGCCCGCCATCTTGCATTTTTACGTTCAAGTGCACCTTCTGACCGCCAGGTAGAGTAGCCTATTACTATACCTAATATTGACCAAATGGCTAGTTCTGAATACCAGTTGCCACCATAATAAGCCCTTTCACTTCTGGAAAGGAGGAAAACCATAAGCAGGCCGAAAGATGGGCCGAAAAAAAGGATGGTACGCCAAGGCGCGCCGGTGATGTAGGTTTTTATCAAAGGTGTCATGTTCTTCAAACGTCGAATATTGATTAATCGTTGATTGTAGGGATCGCCATTTTACCGATCCCTGCTTCGTCTAAGGTTCCCATGTACAGTACATTACCAATTCGCTCGATTGATGAAATACTGGAGAATGTCGGGTTGTCGTCTGCCCAGTCATGAATGATTTGACCATTATCGTCGAAAACGAGAATTCGATTAGCCTTGACGGGTTTGGGGAGGAAAGACTTAGGTAGCTTGGTGACTAAACGACGCGTCCAGGGGCGGGGGAGGATAAAGTCGTGCATACTAATACGCGGACTGATCAGGGTAACATAAACCAATCCGTCGGGGCCACGACTGATACCATCTGGCCAGCCGGGCAGCCCCTCAATGAAGATTTCGGCAGTACCGGCCTTCGGACCTTTGAGCCATAGTTTTTGAATTCTAAAACCACCGGTTTCTGCAACGAGAACGTAGCTTTCAGCGGTGTCAACTACAACACCGTTGGCGAAGTACAGGTGGTCGAGCAACCGTTCCGTTATTTTGGTCTCTGGGTTGTAGCGGTAAAGTGCGCCGTTTGGCCGTCCTTCCAGTACGTCATACTGGAGGTCATCATCACTGAACTTATCGGAGGCATCGGTGAAATAGACGTTGCCGCTTGTCGCAATATCAAGATAATCAATGAGCTGAAAAGTGGTGTCGTTAAAGCTGTTTACGACGATTTCATAAGTACCTGCTCGTAAGTCTACCCGTGCCAAGCCTTCCTGCTCAACACAAACCCAAGCCAGGCTATCGCCCAGTACCTCAAGCCCGAGCGGCCGACCTTTGAATTGTACAATATCGGTAAGCCTATCGTCTCCAGCTAGTGGAAAGCGGAGTAAACGTCCGTCTCCGTGGCCGGTGTAAAGTCGATTTCCCACAATGGAAATGTCTTCACAACTCTGGCAAGTGCGCGGGAAAAGCACTTCTATTGTTTCTAATGGTTCACTTTTATGCTCCGGCATCGTAGGCCAGTTGAGGGCGGCAGGATCAATCGGGGCAGGATAGAAAATGAGGTAGAGCGCGAATAAAGCCAGGAGACTGAGGATGATCTTTTTGATGGACATGGAGGGAAGATAGAGATTAGCGCTTAGAATTCAGAAACTAGCGCAGAGACTCCCTAATTCAACGGTGTTAGCCTTATTCTTTCAACCGCCTGATTTCTTCCTCACTTGGTAGTGAAATCTAATAAATACGGAACAAGAGGTATCCCGTCAGTAGTCCGGTATCCTTCTTCAAATATGAGTTGATAGCGTTTCTTGGGGGCTAGCTCAACCGTTAGCGTAAGGGCCTTGCCGTCCTCGGACAGGGCAATGTCTTGAATTCTGAGAATATTGTCCATGCCTAAAGGGCCTAAGCCGTGTGACCGGTAATCGGGACTGAGGGCGTCTGAGAATTCGACGGTGATGTTGGTTAAAGAGGAGCTGACGTTGGTCGCTCCGGAGGCGAATTCCCGGATGTTGGTAACTACCGGACGGCGGGCTTCAAAAGCGGCGTTGTACGCTGCTACTGGGCGGTCGAAATATCCGGTTTGGTCTACGAAAGCTTCCAGCGCTGTCCGGTCACTATAGTCTAATTCTATGAGGGTTTTGATGGCGGCTTTTTTATCTTCAGCTGCAGCATAGTGCTTCTCTGCGATAGCGTACCCTACGTAATAACCAAGATCCCGGGTCTTAAACGGGTTATTGGTGTTGTTGTAGAGCCAATTGGACCAGAAAGGGGAGTTCATTTCTTTAGAAAATTCTGCCTTCACTGCCTCATCGTTTGCTTTGCCAAAGGGTATTGCCGGTGTATCCGGAGACTGGTTTAGCGCAAGCGAAGCCATGAATTCAGGTACCCCCTCAAAGACGGATTGACTGAGGAGATTATAGCCGGCACGCGTGGGCTGTTGGGTATGTCCGAATTCGTGAGTTGCCAAAAACTTCAGGCCGTCTATGGGTGCGCTTTTCATGTACGGTTTGACCCATTCCAACTCTTCGCCCCATTCGCTAAGATCTACATTTGGCCCTGCGGTACACATTTCGGTACCGAAGAGGACGAGGCTATCCATTACGGTACCGTTGGTGCGGAAGCAACCAACAGTGAGGTATACTTTGCCCGGAAATTGCTGGGGATAGAGTTCAAAAAAACGCCCTGCACCGCTTGCTACCTGACGGGCTAATGCTGGTGCACTGAGCATGTTTTCCCGCATCGAAGCCCAGAATTTTGGATATCTATTGATGTTTTGGCGGTATTCTTCCTTCGTGTAGCGGCGGACTTCCATGATGGCAGCAAGACCGGGAGTCCCTTTTGCGAAAAATTCCCGTTCTAGGATGTTTGCTTGTTCAGCGCTGTCGGTGGTGGCGGTCACCAAGTCGTAGGCCGTCCAGTAGTTCACAACGTCGTCAGCAGTGAAGTCCGGGTTGTTTTCTGGCTCGGGAGTGCAGGCAGAGAGGAAGATAAATAGGAGTAAAAAGCAGTTTTGTTTCATGCGCGCTCATCGTTGTTTCACAGTATCGCCATATGAAGATAGGCTTTTAATGGATTTCTTAGCCCGCTTTACATTCTGCGTTTGCGTCTTGTGCTTATTTGGGCGCGGTCGCAGGTGCAAGGAAAGGTTTTTAGATCAGATGTTCGGCAATGTTCCGCTCCTTAGGAGTAGTAATTATTTTTTGAATGCGGGCCTGAAGAAACCAGATGCCGATGGGCCAGAGAATGAACAAGATAAAGGTCGTGAACCAGCGTTTACGGCCTTCTGCTTTGACGAGAAGCCAGGAGTTAATACCATAAATAGTTAGGCGTGGTAGGAACCAGAGTGCGCATAAGGCCAGCCAGACTAAGGTCATTCTCTGGTTGGGGAAACTATCAAATCCGCCTTGGGCTGGTTCTTCAACCTTAAGAGCAGGCTCAAGAGCAGCATAAGCAGTGATTCCTGCAAAAAATAATAACATCGCCGAAGCAACAATGATTGCCAGAAGCTTTGACCATGTCAACCAACGCGGAGAAGAAGTATACTGTTGGAGTTTAATACTCACGGACCCCGCCCAGATATGCATTATTATAAGCCCCATTAGCCAGGCCGAAGCAGTTATTTTTCTTAAGAAATCAGGAGAAGCGATGGACTCAAAGCTATTAGAGAAAACCTCAAAGACGATCAGTATAAATCCGATAGGGACAGATAAGATCGGAAGGCCAGCCGTGAGAAGAAATATCTTCCAGGGGCGAATAGTCAGTAACCGTTTCATCGAACGAAGATAGCAAGGAGACTATACGAAGTACACTCCATATGCGAGTTTATGCAGCGCTCTCTGAGCGCGAGGCTTTATTACGGGCTCGCTGCCGGAGGCAGCGAGCTACCGCTCGCACACGGAGTGTGCTTCGGCCGGATTACATGCTTACGAACTCAACGACTTCCAGGCCATAGCCTTCGAGCCCAACCCGGTTGCGCGGGCTGTTGCTTAGGATGCGGAGCTTAGACACCTTGAGGTCGCGCAGAATCTGCGCGCCAATGCCAAAGTCCCGCTGATCCATACTGGCGGGTTGGGTAAGTTTGGCGTTTTGTCCATCCGCCATCCGGCTTTTGAGAAGACGAAGGCCAGCGATGATTTCGCTGCCGTCTTGGTGAGGACGCATGAAAAGCAAGATGCCACTGCCTGCTTCGCTGATTTTTTCCAACGGGCCGTGGAGGCCAGTGCTGTATCCAGAAAGAAGGCTGTGCAGGAGGTCGCGACTACTGGTACTGCTGTGGACGCGCGTGAGCACGGGCTCATCCTGCAACCATTCGCCGTGGGTGAGCGCGAGGTGAACGTCGTTGTTGGTTGTTTGGCGATAGGCGTAGAGCTTGAAGGGACCGTAGCGGGTGTCCAGGTCCATGCTGAATTCACACTCGACGAGGCGTTCGGTCTGGAGGCGGTAGGCGACGAGGTCTTCGATGCTGATGATTTTCAAGTCATGCTTCTTAGCCAGCTCGATGAGGTAGGGCAAGCGGGCCATTTCGCCGTCGGGCTTCAGGATTTCGACGATTACTCCGGCGGGGAAGAGGTTGGCCATCCGGGCCAGGTCGACGGCGGCTTCGGTGTGGCCGGTGCGGCGCAGTACGCCGCCCTTCACGGCACGAAGGGGGAATACATGGCCAGGGCGCGTAAAGTCTGTCGGCTTGGCCGAGTGCTCCGTCATACGGCGGATGCAGGTAGCGCGGTCGTAGGCAGAAATGCCGGTGGTACAGCCGTGTCCGATCAGATCGATGGTAACGCTGAAGGCCGTTTCGTGCACGTCGGTATTTGCTTCCACCATTTTGGTCAGGCCAAGGCGATCAGCCTTTTCTTCTTCGATGGGGGTACAGATGAGCCCACGGCCGTAGGTGGCCATGAAGTTAATCAGTTCGGGCGTGATGCGCTCGGCAGCGCAGACGAAGTCGCCTTCGTTTTCCCGATCCTCGTCATCGACGACGATGATGATTTTGCCCGCGCGGATGTCAGCGACGGCTTCTTCAATGGAGTTGAGCTGCAGCCGTTGGTTAGTCGGTGCAGTGGTCTTATCAGTGACGTTGAGATGGTTGCCAGACATTAGATTTGATTCCGGTTAGGTAACGATAAAAGCCGACCAGCAGGGCAGCGTTCATGGCTAGAAAATAGTGAGCATAACGGGCCGGGCGAAAATTGATACCCAGAATTGATAATGGTATATCAAGCAACAATAAGAAGATCGGCACGCTTACCAAAACGGCGAACAAGGCACCGAACCAATAGTTGCCTTCGTAGCCCAAAGATAGGGTGAGTGTGGCCCAGGAAAGACCTCCGATTAGTAATAAAAAGGGGGTCCACCAACGAAGGATTTTATGGCTGAAGAAGGCAAATGCCAAGGGACTTTTCCAGAAGGGCCACCAGAGCTTACGGAAACGGACCAGGTTTTGCCAGTTTCCGCTGCTGATGCGAACTTTGCGGCGGAACTCATCCTTAATGGACTGGCCCACAGCTTCCTCTACTATGGCTTCCGGGCTACTAATGCCGAGATAACCTTGTTCGTAGGCGGCCATACAGAGGAAAAAGTCATCGACCAGGAAATTAGCGGGCACCGGCGTGTAAGCTATTGCCCGGATGGCCCAACAGCCGCCGAAGGGGCCAATCATGGTGCCCCAACGCCGGCCTTCGGCCCGCTTCACCGCAACTTCGCGGTGGATGTAGGATTCTTCCGCTTTGCCTATCCCGTCTTCGGTCCCTCCGGTCTGGATCATGGTTGCGTCTACTACACCAACGCGTTCGTCTTCCAGCATAGGTCGGATCAGCTCGGCGATCGTATTGGGGCGGAGGATTACGGAGGCATCGGTAATTACCAGGTAGGTTGTCGGGTTTCGATTGTCAGTTGTCAGTTGTCGGTTGTGGGGTGTCGGTGGCGCGGTGTGAGGGGCAGCCAGCTGGTTTATGATGCCCGGCTTGCCCTGGCGGCTGGTGAAGATGCTGGGATGAAAGCGTTCATCTTTCTCGGCCCATTCCGACAGTATCTCATTGGTTTTGTCCGTACTGCAGTCACTTCCAACGTAAATGTTCAGCTGGCCGGGGTAATCCTGGACAGCGAGGCTTTGAAGTTTCTCTTCTAATACGGACGCTTCGTTGTGGGCAGCCATGAGTACAGCGACGGGGGGCCATTGCCCTTCGGAAACAAGCTCCTCAACCTTTCTTTGCACCTGCGGCCGCGCCCCTGGTTCCTTTTTAGAAGTTTCTTGACTAATGGCACTAGAAACCACCCACCATGGGTAGAATACATAGGTGTGTAGCACACCGAGTACACACAACACTAGAATGATGGACAATAGGATGGTCACACCGCAAAGGTAGTGTACACCGCGAGAGATCGGTTGTCTCTTGCCCGTTCAAATTAATTCTGTTGGTTCAGCTTGCTTGGGGTGCTA
>CAYPIM010000225.1:0-8776 GCA_964410795.1 uncultured Lewinella sp.
TTCTACGGTGATTGAACACTTAGGGCGAAGTCAAAATTCGGGATGACTCATGTTTTCGCTGAAGAAGCCCTTAAAGAGTGGCTATTCTTCTTCCGATGCAGCAGCATCGGCAACGGCTTCTACTGGTAGTTCCTCAGCGGGGCTTTCCACCTCGCCTTCTTCCTCGCTCGCTTCTGGAGCAGCGGCTTCAGCAGGCTCAACATCCGCAGTAACTTCGGAAGCTTCAGCGGCGGGTGCTGCTGCCGGAGCTGCTGTTGCGGCAGCTGGAGCTGGAGCTGGTTTTTCGTTCGGAGCAGCTCCTTCCACATCGTCAAATTCAGCGGCAAGCACAGCTACTACGTTACGTACGGTCTCTTCTTCAAGGTCCGTCCGGCGCACCAACTCATCCACACTCAGTTCTAGTACTGAACGGGCAGTATCACAACCGATAGACTTAAAGGATTCGAGTACCCACATTTCGATTTCATCCTTGAATTCTTCAAGGTCTACATCGTCGATCTCAACTTCATTGTTGCGGTAAACGTCAATTTCAAATTCTACCAAGCGGCTGGCCAGTTTGATATTCGTACCACCCTTACCAATCGCAAGGCTCACCTGATCTGGCTCCAGGTATACTTTGGCCCGGCGGCCTTCCATATCCAGATCGATCTGTGAAACACGGGCTGGCGTAAGACTACGCTGAATATAGAGACTCGTGTTGTTGGTGTAGGGGATCACATCAATGTTCTCCTGGTTCAGCTCCCGGACAATGCCGTGGATGCGCGAACCTTTCATCCCTACACAAGCGCCGACGGGGTCGATGCGATCGTCGTAGCTCTCTACGGAAACCTTGGCACGCTCGCCCGGAATACGGACGATACCCTTGATGGTGATCAGTCCGTCCTCAATTTCGGGAACTTCCTGCTCCATTAGCTTCGCGAGGAAACGCTCGTCTGTGCGGGATACGATAACAACAGGGTTGTTGTTGTTGCGCATCTCAACCTCCTTGATGATTCCACGGACCATGTCTCCCTTGCGGAAGTAATCTCCACGAATTGTTTCAACGCGGGGCATCACGAGTTCACGGCCATTGGCATCGTCAATAACAAGGATTTCGCGCTTAAGAATTTGCTGAACCTCGCAGAGTACCAGATCGCCTTCACGCTCGGTGTACTGCTTGTAGAGTTCGTCTTTTTCCAAGTCCATGATGCGGCTGATCAGGGTCTGGCGAGCCGCCATGATGGAGCGACGACCGAAGTCTTCGAGGAAGAGTTGCTGGTAGCACTCTTCTCCGACCTCGTAGTCGTCATCAACGGCCAGGGCCTCAGAGTAGGAAATTTCGGAAAGCTCATCGGTTACTTCGCCATCGGGTACGATTTCACGTACGCGCCAGAGTTCGAGATCTCCACGATTGGCATTCACAATGATGTTGAAGTTCTCGTCGGTCGTGAACTTCTTTTTGATCAGCGTACGAAAAACGTCTTCGAGCACCCGCACCATGGTAGGGCTATCGATGGATTTTCCGGAACTGAAGTCCTTGAATATTTCAACTAAGTTCATAGCTAGAAACTGATTTTTACTTTTGCTTTTTTTATGTCGGCATAGGCAATTTCGGTCTGTTGTACGACTGTCTTTTTGCGTTTGCCTTCCTTGATACGCACCTTGGCTTCAAGGGTTATTTTTTCGTCGTCGGCGGAAATCATTTTGCCTTCGTGTTCTTCGCCTTCATTGGTTTTCACCTTCATACTTCGGCCTACGTTTTTCACGTATTGGCGCTGAAACTTCAGCGGTCGATCCACACCGGGGCTACTGACGTTGAGGGTATACTTTTCTCCCAGCGGCTGTTCTTCGTCGAGGTAAGCCTCTACAAAGCGGCTAATTCGCTGGCACTTACGAAAAGTCATCCCGGAATCTGCGTCGACAAAGATCTCCAGTTTAACGTTCGCCTGGTTTACGTCCACTACGAAGCAGTCGGTAAAGTCTTCGCTTGTTGCGAACATTTTTTCCAGCATTGAAGTGATTTGCTCTTCCATCGGCGGCATTGTGTTAAACCATTCATTGCATCCTGCGTCCGCGCCGAAAAATACTTGGCTATGGACATAAAAAAGAGGGAATCTAAACGATTCCCTCCGGGTGCTTTTAACGGCCTTGTGATGCAAAGATAACGCTTTTAGGCGAAATGAGTTTAATGCGATTTTTCTAGTTTTAATCGCCACTCTTTTTTAGGGCGCGAACGCGGGTGCAGCGTCCGTTAAAAACATTGTACCCTCCGGACTTCAGGGCTAGAGGTCTGAAGGAATAAGTACGTCACGGATGAGGTGGATGACGCCGTTAGTACCTTGGATATCGGTGATAATGAAGTCGGTGCGGGAATCTCCATTCTGGATGAAGAAATTACCACCGTCTTCGCGTAGGTCTATCGAATTGGTAGCGTTCAGGGTAGGCACCATACTCACGCTGAGCGCATCACTGCGCACGTTTCCGCTCGCAACGTGGTAGGTCAGTACTTCAATAAGCTGTGCGTTGCTCAGGCCGGCAACGGTGGTACTGATAGCTTCGAAGGCAGAGTTTATCGGAGCGAATACCGTTAACGGGTCCGTGCCGCTGAGGTCACCCACTAAACCAGCCGCTATAAGTGCGCCTTCAAGTTCGGAAGTACCTGCAGATTTCACGGTGAAGTCAACAATGGTTTGCGGAGACAGCACCATATCAACTGCGTGGATTACTCCATTAGAAGCAGCAACATCGGGCACCACAACGGTGGCATCATCATTTACCTTTACGACAGCGCCATTTTTGTTGACCAACATACTCAAAGCAGCATTTCCGGGGCCATAGGTACCGAGGGTGGAAGCAAAATTGTCCCCTTCTCCTAATTCTGCAGCAGTAACGGAGGTGCCCCAAACGTGATAACGTAAGAGGTTACTAAGATCTTCGTCCGAAACATTGGTCAGGTCAATTCCTGAGGCGGCAAAGGCATCGTCGGTCGGAGCAAAGACGGTAAAGTCTCCTGCTCCTTCAAGCACGGCATCTAACCCCGTACGCTGGAGAGCAGAAACTAAAGTGGTAAAGCGGCCGTCGGCTACTGCGGTCTCCGTGATGCTTACGAGTGCTGGTGGATCTACACCATCATCATCTTCACATGCGGCGAAACTGAGGATTGAAAGCATAAGGATGGCCATCCATCCGTAGGATAGTTTAAACATAACATCTGGTTTTTTTAGCGGATTGTCGGGTTGGTATGTATTTAAGACAATTCCAAAAGGTTAGTAAATGCCCGTGCGGAGAAGGGGTAAAAACCGCACCCTATTAAAGGATAGAGCTCTACGGCTTATTCGAACCGTTCATGCTATACTAAATGGTGGTTTGTGAAAAATGTTGTTACCATATTCGCTAAAGTCAGGCCCTTAACAAGCTTGTGTTAATGATTTAAATAACACTGTTTGCACGTGAACGATTAGCCTTGTTATCTGGTCTTACGCCAACTTTTCTTTCAGCGAATGCAAGTCATACAAGAAGCGGTGTTAACTTCGGCCAAAAGGAAAAAGAAGTCTGTTATGAACGATCGTTTTAGTTTAGAAGGCCGTGTCGCTATTATCTCGGGCGCCAGTAAGGGTATTGGTAAAGCCATAGCCCGTGGGTTGGCGGAGCAGGGAGCTTCGGTTGTTATCAGTAGTCGTAAACAAGAAGCAGTAGACGGAGTAGCAGAAGAATTCAAATCCGCAGGGTTAGAAGCTACTGGTATCGCCTGTCATGTAGGTGACGAGGAACAGCTCAAGAACCTCGTTGAACGCACCATCGAAGTGTACGGGGGAATAGACATATTGATCAACAACGCTGCAACAAACCCAGTCTTTGGTCCGCTAGACCAGATGACCGGCGAGGTATTCGACAAGGTGATGAACGTAAACGTGAAAGCCTGCATGCTACTGGCCAATCTCTGCAAGCCTTCCATGTCTGCCCGGGGCCATGGTTCCGTGATCAACATCGCTTCGGTAGAGGGCGTGAAGCCCTCGCCGATGATGAGTGTTTACTCGGTAAGTAAGGCGGCACTAATTATGCTAACGCAAAGTCAGGCGCGCGAATGGGGAGCGGAAAAAATCCGGGCCAATGCGATTTGTCCGGGCCTGATCCAGACTAAATTCAGCGCCGCACTCTGGCAAAATGAACAGATTCTGGATCACTTTGTCGGGCAACTGCCCGCTGGGCGAATGGCACAGCCAGAAGAAATGGTTGGGCTCGCTGTTTACCTTGCATCAGATGCAGCGAGTTACTCCACCGGAGGAGTCTTTGCCGCTGATGGAGGGTATTTGGTTAGTGGGTAGATTCGCTACGCGGCTTCTTCGAGGTGATAGAGCTGCCGCAAGTACCATTCGCTGCGCTACGCTTACTCACCTTGGGCGAATGCGTGCGGTAGAATGAGTAAAAACTGCGATAGCCTATCAAGCTATCATTCTACCATATCAATCTATCGCCGCAGGCGATCTTCCTCCTTAATTTTCTCCATCCGTTTCCAGAATGCTTCCTGTTCCAGGCGTTCGGCTTCTTCAGCGCGTTCTTTTTTTGTTTTGGAGAAAGCATCGGCTTTCAGGAAGTGTTCCTTCTGACGGGGTTGCCGGCGGGCAAGGTCCTGGTTGCGCTTTTCTATCTCGTGTTCTTCCAGGTTATTGCGAAAGAGCCAGCCGCCGAAGGCTCCGAAGAGAAAACCTGTAAGATGCCCCTCCCAGCTTACGCCCTCCTGACCGGGCAACACCCCGGCAGCCATTCCTCCGTAATAAAAGAGGACAATGAGGGCAACAACGATGGCTCTGAAATCTCGCCGAAAAATACCACTGAAGGCCAGAAAACTAGCCAGGGCATAGATGAGTCCGCTGGCGCCGATGTGTACTTCGGTCGTGGTACTAAAGTCGATAAAATTATTAAGTAATCCTCCCGTTAGCCAAAGTAAGGCGCCGGAGCCCAGCCAAAGCGTAATCAGGATGCGGGGCCAAAGGCGAGGATAAAAGAAAATCAGCATGCCACTAAGCGAAAGAAAAGGGACAGAATTAGCGATCAAGTGCCCCCAGCCACCGTGTAGAAAAGGAAAAAACAGAATTCCTTTCAATCCTACAATTTCGCTGGGCCGTAGGCCGTACCAATAGCTAAGGTTACCACCAGTCAGGTAAGTATCAACAATGAAGACACCCCACATCAGTGCGACGAGGATGATGGGCCATTTTATTACGTTTTTCAGGTTGCGTTTGCTCAGCATCAGCTAGTAGGTAGAATGTAGCGGGTAGTAAGTAGTGCTACCGCGGGTACATAGGTTTGAGAGCTCGGTTCACTTCGTGGCTGCCTAAGGCGTTTATTCGTGGTGGTGCAGCTCCGGCGAAGCGAGCTGTTATTCGCGGTAGCACTACCAACTACTATCTACCCGCTGCCTACTCTTTAGGTAATTGCCCTTCCTCCTCCAGACGATCAAAAAGGTTCTCAACGCGGTTCATCTCGTCAAGGGTTTCATCAATGTAGAAGGAAATAGCCGGGATGCGCCGGATGTGCTTCCGGATGCGTTGCGCCAGGGAGTTTTTAAGTCGCTGGTGCTCTTCATTCATCTGTAGGATCACGGCCTGTTTGTTATCGGTGTTCCAGATGGACACATAGATTTTGCACATGCTCAGGTCCGGCGTAGGGTGCACTTCCGTAACGGTTACCAGGGGTTCGGGACCATAAATGTAGGAGCCTTCCTGTTGCAGGACGATACTGAAGTTGCGCTTGATCTGTTCGGCTACTTGCCGCTGTCTTTTGGATTCCATAAGCAGGAAACGCTTCGCTTCGCTTTTGAGTTGCGCGGAGTAGGAAGTGTCTTGGTCCGTTCATGAATTAGCTGGTGCGAGTACCGTTGGTAGTGCTTGGCTTGCTCACCTTGGGATACGCGTATTTAGATAATGGCTTTCTCACTTGGCCGGACTAAATCCCAAAGGTTACCGTAGAGATCCGCAAAGACCAGGACACGGCCGTAAGAAAAGTCCGTTGGAGGTCGAATAATTTTAACATTGTGGGCCAGCAGGTTGGCGTGGTCACGAGCAAAGTCGTCGGTATATAAAAAGAAGCCCACGCGCCCTCCGGTTTGATGGCCAATGCTTTGCCGTTGAACATGGTTTTTAGCTTTTGCAAGTAACAAAGCACAGCCCGAAGGGCCGCTTCCTGGCGGGCGGACAACAACCCAACGTTTGTCGCCTTCTTCTGGAAGTGGTGTATCTTCCACCAGCTGAAAGCCTAGCTTTTGGACATAAAATTCAAGCGCTTCATCATAGTCTTTCACGACAAGGGCGATCCGGGCGAGAAACTGGTTCATTCGGTTAATTTTTGGTAAGATAGTTGTGGAAGATATTTCTCAAAAAACACTCCTTGCACCTGCGGCCTCGCCCTTATTCATGAACTGGATAAACAAAATACTGGCCGTCAGGTAGTCTAAGCCGGAAAACAAGACAGGCAAATCCGGGGTTAGGCAGAAAAACAAAACACACTATGGCCAACAACGTATTCGGAAAACCTCTCATCAGCTGCTGCACTGACCCCATGACCGGTTACTTCCGCGACGGCGTCTGCAACACCGGCCCTTCGGACAGTGGCCGCCACGTAGTATGCGCCATCATGACCGAAGAATTCCTAACCTTTACTAAAGGCCGCGGCAATGACCTCTCGACGCCCCGCCCTGAATATCAATTCCCCGGGTTGAAACCTGGTGATGGTTGGTGCCTATGCGCTCTACGCTGGAAAGAAGCAAACGATGCGGGTATTATTGTCCCCGTAAAGCTGGAAGCTACGCACGAAAAGGCCTTGGAATATATTGACTTTGCGGATTTATTGGAAGCGAAGAGTTTAGATTGATAGTGTGATAGAAGGTAGATTCGCTACGCGGCTTCTTTGAGGTGATAGAGCTGACGTAAGTACCGTTTGCGGCGCTATGCTTACTCACTTAGGGCGAACAAGCGAAGCGAATGACACCTGAGGCAGAGCCAGCTCATTGACTCAGAAACGCTCTACCCCAAGCCCCCAGTAATTCACTCGAAAATGCTTTAAGAATAGCTCCAATAATGACCACAATCAACAAGCGGTAGGCGAAGAGTCCTGCTTTTGGGTGTACGGCCGCAAACCGAGCGGTCAAGTATCCGCCAAGCATCTGTCCTGCTGCCATGAGGAAGCCGAAACGCCAGTCGATCAGATCGCGCCAGGCAAAAATTGCCACAGCAATGATGGTATAGGAAACAACAACTAGCACTTTAACGACATTGGCCTGGATGATCTCGTAATGTGCCGCAAGCACCATTACTGCTAAAAAGAAAACCCCCATCCCCATCTGGATGAAACCTCCATAAATGCCTAGTGCAAAGAAGAGCGGTACCGTAAGCCATACGGATAGGGGCTGTTGATTTTCGGGTACTACCAGCCATCGTTTGGGTTTAATAAGAATCACTACCAACATCACCAACAGCAAGTAGCGAAAAATTTGCTTGTACGCCGCGTTAGAAATGATAAGGCTCAGGTAAATACCAACAATTGCCCCTAGGGTTGTAATGAAGATGATTCGCCACATCTGTCGGTTCATCTGCCTATTTTGCTTAAACCGACCAGCTTTGTTAAAAGCATAGCCTGCCCCTAGGCCGTTAGCAAGAACCCCCACTCGGTTAGTACCGTTGGCAACATCAGCTGGCAAACCAAGCAGCTCCATTAGGATGGTCAGAGTAATGGCTGATCCGTTTCCAGAGAGGGTATTGACACCACCGGCCAGTAGGGCTCCCAGGAAGGCAATTAGGTATGTCAACTAGTTAGATTTATAGATTTGATAGAAGGTAGATTCGCAACGCGACTTCTTCGAGGTGATAGGCTGCCGCTGTTCCTACTCACTGCGTTACGCTTGTTCGCCCAAAGTGAGTAAGCGTAGCGCAGAGGAACAAGTGGCAGCTTATCAAGCTATCAATCTACCGGGTAAGGACAATAAAGTCTAGGAGTACCTTTTCCAAAAATTTCTCGGGAGTGTACTTAACTTCTTTTTTATCAAGTTCCAACTCATTGGCGATGCGGATAGCAAGTTTTCGGATAGCTTTTTTGTGGGCCTCATTACCGTATTTACGGCTTCTCTGAAGTGTACGCTTAACCACCATCATGTCCTGATTGGTAAAACGCTGTACGCCGGGGAACTCGGGTTCGTGATCTTCACGGCTGGTGATGCCCATTATTTCCTCCAGCGTAAAAGTACTGGAGATGGCCGTCTGAATTACCACAGTACCAGCTACCATATCGCCAAGACGTTGATTGTGCCGTCCGCTGCTTATTAGTAACATAGCAGGAATGCCGGAGGATAAAAGCACATCGGGTAAGAGGAAGACGGAGCGGGTCAGAAAATCTGCGGGAGTAGGGTCTCGGCCATCCAGCCGGATCACACGTAGGCCGACTACCCGCTTACCGATCGTCTGGCCCCGGTTAAAAAGCTCCAGCAGAAAATAATAGCCCAAAAAGCCAAACAATGTGCCGAAGGCCAGGATAGCAAAATCATCCGCACTGTTCATAAAGTTTACCAAAACGAGTGAGATGATCCAATACGCAATGGTAAAAGCGACCGCATCGATAAAAAATGCACCCACGCGCGATCCGGCTTTGGCCAGTTCGTAGTCGATACGCACATTTTGGGTAGTCTGAATCGTTACGGATTCCATGGCACTAAGATAAGGGCAGAGTTACCATACCCTTAAATTAAGTCAGGATAAATATGAAAATGTCCAGGTTACAGGTTGCAGGTTGCAGGTTGAGCCCCGAA
>CAYPIM010000226.1:0-2741 GCA_964410795.1 uncultured Lewinella sp.
ATGCTTTCCGACTCGGCCCGCTTGTACGCGCAAAAAGGAGATCGACTGAGTAAGCTCCGGGCGGCAGATGCCTGGTTTCGTGCCGATAGTTTTGCCAACGTTCGCGCCCTGATGCTGCCCCAGGCGAAGGCAGATTCTCTGGCGGGAACAACGGACAGTATCGCCGCTGCCACCCTTCACGTCATTGGCCAGTCGTTGCGCAGCGAATTTCGGCAAGCGGAAATCATACCTTGGGCGAAGCGGGAGGTAGCGATGATCGCTAAGCTGGCTGGCGATGTGAATCAACGCGCGCGGGCCTACGGCCTGCTGGGAGAGACGGAGTCTAAACTAGGTTTTGGCAAGGCGGCACTAGAGCACCTCCGTATTGCGCTGGATGGCTTTCGCTCCGCCCGGGAACCCGATTGGGAGCGTTGGCTACAGGCGCACTGGTACTACATCGATGCTGCAGCGCTTGAGCAAGACGTCCAACTGGTAAATAACTCAATTACCGCCGCTGGAGACTTACTGGAGCGGGTACCAAACCCTTCCAGCTTCCAGTCTTGGTACACCTATTTTACGGGTGCAAAGGCCGCTGAACGCACGGGAGATTTTGACCGGGCACTTAGCCTGATTGATAAGGCAGAAGTCTACGCCCGCCGTGCTGGAAATCCCGTATGGAGGGGCACTTTGTACAATACCCGTGGTCTTACCCTGCTGAGTCGAGACGGCACCGGTACACCTGCCGTTGTCCGGAATCTCGAAAAATCGATCGAACTGCTGGAGCCCGTCCCTGGCCAGGAACACAACATCAATTACACCCGCTTTAATCTGGGCTTCATAGAATATCAGGACGGTAAACTGGATGTTGCCCTCCGCAGGATTGCTAAACCAATAGCCTTTTTTCGGGAAAAGAACTTGCCCGCCGCAGGAAACGGCCTACAGCTGATCGCGGCGATCCAAGAAGAGCAAGGGGACTTCAGGGGAGCCGTGGAATCATACAGTGATCTCGTTCGCTATCATAGTGGTGAGCAAGTGACGGAAAAAGATGGAATCGTTTTTGCCCGTCCCGACAGCGTAGACCAGCTGCTGGACATTATGGAAGCCTATAAATTCAGGGCCTATAACTTTTGGGACCTGGGCGAAAGGGAAAATGCCCTGCAAGACTTTATGGCTTTCTTTGATCTTCAGGACCTGCAGCGGGCGCGTTACAGTTCTGATCCTAGCCGCAGGGTCCTTAGTGAGTCCGGCCGTATCGTCTACGATGGTGCCATCGATCTTTGCAAAGAGTTGGCGGATTCCACAGGCAAAGAGACTTACTTGTGGCAAGCCTTGCAGATCAGCGAGCGGGCTAAGGCTTACTCGTTGATGCGAACGCTGAAAAACGATCTCCTGAGCCAGTCTCCGGAAGAGCGGCGCCTGCGCTACCGGATCGCAGATTTAGAAAGGCGCGCACCTACAGACTCCGTCGCAACCTCAGCGCTGGCATCCGCCGTACTGAAACTGGAAAACTTACTGGCAGCTCGTCCTCGTCTGACACCAGAAGAAGAATACCTCTCCCGGCAATCGTTGACGGAGCTTGTAGCTTCCCTTGATGTAGACCTCCTGGAATATCACCTGACGGAAGAAAATAATTACCTCTTTCATTTGAACCCGGATGGCCAGCTATCATTGTTCGTGCTTGAAGGCGGGGAAGACCTCGAAGGACTTACCGAAACCTGGCGAACAGCCATTCGGGAGAGTGCTTACCGGACAAAAAGCCTGCGCCCACAAGCCGAACAACAAGCACTGGATGCTACTTTCGTTGCTAACGGAGCGTTGTTGAAAGCGGTGCTCTTTCCGCAGCGCCTTGAACTTGGCGAACGGGTCTGTATTGTCCCGGATGGCGTATTGTTTAATCTTCCATTTGCCGCCCTACCAAACGAATCTCCGGCAGTTGTGAACTATAGGGAGATGGATTATTTCCATACTGGGCGTAAGGTGTTCGCAGTATATTCCGTCAATTTGCTTCATCAAATTGAAGCTGAAGGAAGCCGGAATTATGACGCCGATTTCATCGCCTTTGCACCATCCTTTCGGGGAGAAGCCACGGTAAATGAAGTAAGTCGGCTGCGAGGAGCGCGCATTACGGCTAAAAAGAAAGATGATTCCGCACTGCCTGGTCTCCGGCCTTTAGTGCACAATGATAAAGAGGTCTTAGCCATTGAGGACTTACTGTCTGATACCCGTACTTACTTAGGAAGCGAAGCTTCTAAATACAATTTTCTGGACCAGTTGGGCAAATCTCGTGTACTACACATTTCTAGCCATGGGCTGATGGATGCAGAGGATCCGAACCTCAGCTACCTGGCCTTTAGCCAAACGGGAGACAGCCTGACTATTGCCGAGTTGCTGTTTTACAATGATCTCTCTGCGCTACCTGTTAACGCCGAGTTGGTCGTACTGTCGGCCTGTGAAACAAACCTGGGCAAACTGGGAGCGGGGGAAGCTCCGCTCAGCATGGCGAGTGCCTTTACGGCAGCCGGCGCAAGGAGTACCCTAACAACGCTCTGGCAGGTTGATGACGAGGTTACCAAGGAGCTGATGATTCAGTTTTATCAGGCCTTAAGAACCGGAAAGGATAAAGCTGCTGCCCTTGAAGCAGCTCAGGATTCAATAATTGCTGGCGGGCACTATGCGCATCCTTACTTCTGGGCGGGAATGGTCCTCCAGGGCAGCAATGCACCGCTCCCGCTGGAAGCGCCGAGCAACAATTGGTTTTGGTA
>CAYPIM010000226.1:2841-8732 GCA_964410795.1 uncultured Lewinella sp.
ACAAGAACCACTTACTGGCTTGAAAACCATTATTTCAACCAGTGGCCCATAGAAAACTTTTTGGTTTTCAGATAGCCTATGTTTTCCTTAACGGGATCTATTATGATGGGCAAACGACGAATCACTTCCACCGGCCCGTCCTCAAAAGCTTTTACTTTTTCCGGGTTGTTGGTTAGAAGTTGAATTTTGCTGACTTCCAAATCGGCAAGAATCCCCTGGGCGACTTCATAGTGTCTTGCATCGATCTCGAAGCCGAGGTGAACGTTGGCCTCGATGGTATCCAGCCCTGTGTCTTGTAATTGGTAGGCTTTGAGCTTATTGATGATGCCAATACCACGGCCCTCCTGGCGCAGGTAAACGACAATACCCTTGCCGGCAGCAACGATTTCTAGCGAACGGTTGAGTTGCTCACCGCAGTCACAGCGCTTGGAACCGAATAAGTCTCCGGTAATGCATTCAGAATGAATACGGACAATTACTTCGGAGTTGGGGTCCATCTCCGGATGGACCAATGCGATATGCGGAGCGTAAGCATCAGGATCTTCAGAATAAGCGATCATCCTTAATTCTCCGTAGGGCGTCGGGATGAGGGCTTCGGCGCGGCGAGTAGCCGCAGAAGCTGATGTATCGGGAAGTAAGATGGGGTCGCCTTGTTCGACCATGGAGGAGGGGAATCTTTCGTATGGGAACGCCCCAGCGAGCATGCGGTTGTAGTGAAGAGGTAGTAAATATGCTTAAGATCTAGTTAAGCCTTATACCTTTTGTGGGATACGTAGTGTTTATTTCCCGTCCCTTATCATTGTATAGTTATATATCTATGAAACACATTTCCTTCTTTTTCTTTCTCTGCTTGCCCGTCCTGTTTACAAGTTGCGGTCTTTTTACCCCTGTTGATACTACCGGAGGGACCCGTCCGCCAAGAACTACCAATACTCAATCCGGAGGTTCGGGGGCGACGGCTTACATCCGAGCTGATATCGTGGACCATGCCAAAGAACTGATGGGGCTTAAGTATAAGTATGGTGGTAACAATCCGCGCCAGGGCTTTGATTGCTCCGGCTTTGTGCTCTACCTGTACCAGAATGCGGGCATTGACATAGAACGGGTTTCGCGCGAGCAGGCCAAGCAGGGGCGGTCCATTCCTGTCAATAAGGCCAAGCCAGGTGATCTGGTGTTTTTTAAGCGAAAAGGGAAAGCCGTTCACCATGTCTCCGTTATCGTAGAGTCGGGGGTAAATAAACTGATCGTGGTGCACGCAACGAACAGTGGTGTAATTCGGGAAAACATCCTGGAGAGCCGGTACTGGGAACCGATGATTTATCAGGTGCGGGATATTCTTAACTAATTCACTGGTTTAATTTTTTTTAAGCAAGACACAGATAAGGCCGTGAATGAAGAGTGTAAGCCCGTTCGATACCTTCAAGATTCATTTACTCGCTACCCCGTTTTTTTACCTGAATGCGGTTATTCCGTCTGCGCAGCTCGTTGGCGCGCATGGGCATTTTGTCGATCAGATTTATCAGCGCGGAGGGCGGTGTAATTCGATTTTTGGCGCGAAATTTCTCGTACCCGTCCAGGCCAACCAATACCATCTCGAACTGGAACGGCTTTGCTCCGAATTTTTGGTACATTTTTTTGGCATCAGCTGCATTTAGAAAGCGATGGGTGTTTTCAAAATCATCATCGGGTGTAATGAACAGGAAGACGACCTTTCGGTCTTCAAATTCCTCTTTTTGGCCGAGTAGTAAACTCACCTGGCGTTCGAACATGGTGTCCTCAGGAGAGGGGGTGAACAGTAGGACCAGCCTTGATTCCCAACGGTAGCTGTTCAAGGATTGGGCTTCCAGAGAAACGGAGAAGCAGATTGTGAGGGGAACAGACAGAAGTAGAGCTTTCATAGTGTTTGAACAGAAGAAGGGCCGTATGGTGTTCGTTTTCTGTGTATTGTCGCTTTTTTTGGCGCGGCCGCAGGGTGCAGGGGAGGTTTTTTTAAAGGCAATGCCGTAGCTTGTCGCTTAGTCTGTTGGCCTTTCTGATCAGACTGAAAACCAAACCATCTAATCTTCACTGCCTTGTCCACCTTTTCATTTCTCCTCGAAGGTCTTCGCAATATCCGCACTACCGGAACCTTCACCCGTAGCAGCACCGCTTTGTGCGAAGCGGCAATTGACCGGATTGATTTCAACACCGCCCGTGTCATCGTTGAACTAGGTGCTGGTGACGGGGTGATTACCGAACACATTCTGAAACGGCTCCACCCTGAGGGGAAGGTGATTGCCTTCGAGGTTAGCAAAGACCTCTGCGATGATATGCGTGCCATCGGAGATCCCCGGCTAGTGGTGGCGCAGGATAGTGCTGAAAACGTTCGCCACTGGCTGGATGAGATTGGTGCGGAAAAGGCAGACCACGTTGTTTCTGCCATACCTTTTGCCGCCCTGCCGCAGGAGTTGGGGAAGGCCATCGTTAGCGCGGCTAAGGATAATCTTCGTGCGGGCGGCTGCTACAACCAGGTGCACTACAGCCTGAAGACGAAAGCTTACTACGAGGAGGCCTTCGGAAAAGTAGAAGCAAGGCGGGTATGGGCTAATTTGCCACCGGCCTGGGTGTTGTATTGTCTGCGGTAAGAAGGCGCGCATTTGAATGCGCAGGAATAATTCTTGCTTGTTATTAAGATTTTGATTCCAGATTTACGTCTTTAGTCTACAGCAGACAATCAAAGATGGCTTGATTCGGCTGTTCAATGGCTGAATCCCCGTCCATTGTCCCTAACTTATCCCCAAGTAGAATCTCGATCCTATGCGTCCTTTCCTCCTTTTGCTTTTCATTACTTTACTCGGCACCTGCGTCAGCGCCCAAATTGGCCTTCACCCGCCGAAGATTGATTACCAGCAGCTACAAAGCGATCACGCCCGAATCATCTTCCCTAAAGGTTACGAAGCACGCGCAATGCGCGTGGCCTCCCTGCTGGATGAACTGCAAAAGAACCATACCCAGAGTATCGGTGAAAAGATTTTTGACGTTGATCTGATTCTGCAAACAGCAACAACAGAAATTAATGGCTACGTAGGACTCGGGCCATTTCGTTCCGAATTTTTTGCTACGCCGCCCCAGCAACTCAGCTTTCTTAGCAATACGGATTGGCTGGATCTGCTGACAATCCACGAGTACCGCCACGTACAACAAAACAGTAATGAAAGGCGGGGAATTACCAAGCTGTTTTCCTGGCTGCAGGGCCAGAATGGTTGGTCCGTATTCAGCTTTTTGGCCACGCCTAATTGGTTTAGTGAAGGCGATGCGGTGGTGTACGAAACAGCCATGAGCGGTTCGGGCCGTGGTCGAACACCTGCTTTCAGCTCAACCTTCCGTAGCCTGTTAGATAACAACATCATTTACTCCTACCCTAAAGCACGCAACGGGAGTTTTAAAAGCCTGGTGCCCGATCATTACCGCTACGGCTACAACACCCTGACGTACGCGCGGGAACGCTTCGGGAACAATGTTTGGAAGTCTGTCTTGCACGATGGGGCCGCCTATAAAGGGCTGATTTATCCTTTCAGCCGGGCATTGAAACGGAAAACAGGCTACGGAACAAAAGACCTTTACCAGGTTGCTTTGCTTGATCTGAAAGCCAAACAAGATAGTGCGTTTGCCGCCCGTGGCCCGGTAGTCGCGGGTGAACCCTTCGGTGAACCTTCCCGGAAAATTCGGAATTATCGTTTTCCTGGGCTAGACGATCAGGGCCGCGTTATTGCTTTACGCTCTGCCTACGAACGTACCCCCGCACTGGTTGTTGTAAGTGCCGATGGTGGGAAAGACGAGCGGCTCACCTCCGTCGGTATCCAGCGGGAGCCCTATATCCACGTGCAGGGTAACCTTGCCGTTTGGATGGAGAACCGGGTAAACCCACGCTACACAAACGAGCGCTTCTCCGACGTGATGCTCTAT
This sequence comes from uncultured Lewinella sp., assembly GCA_964410795.1. GTDB lineage: Bacteria > Bacteroidota > Bacteroidia > Chitinophagales > Saprospiraceae > Neolewinella. The sequence goes on from CAYPIM010000226.1 coordinate 6,787, forward strand.
GACATGAAGAGTGGCCGGAAAATTCAACTGACCGAAAAGCGTAAATATTTCTCTCCAGCACTGAGTTTTGATCGTAGTAGTATTGTCGTGGTTGAGAACAATCCGCTTGTGGAGCCCCCGTCAATTGTTGTGCTGGCGAGTAATACGGGAGAAGTGGCCGCAAAGTACCGGATGGAGACTCAATCGATCTCCTTCCCTCGCTTTTCTCCGGATGGGAAAACGGTGTACTTCTACGACATCAATTTTCAAGGTGTTGCCCTGCGGGCACTGGACCTCCAGAGCGGGGAAACGAAGATGCTTACCGAGCGAAATCATGAACCGCAAGATTACCTCCAGGTCACGGAAGCCGGTACACTCGTGTTCAGCAGCGGGCGGGATGGTGTTGACAATGTGTACCAGCTTGACCCTGAAACAGGGCGCGCGCGCCAACTGACGAATGTGAAAATTGGTAGCGCTTACCCTTTTCTTTCGCCGAACGATTACCTCTATTTCTCAGAGGCAACACCACAAGGGCATCGGCTCCGGAGGCTTAACCTAAGTGAGGAAGTGAAAACGACCAAAGGGTTATATCCCGGCTTATTCACGGGCAGTAATCCCGCTGCGCCTAACGTGTTTGAACGGCCAGCCGCCTTTAGCGAAGAGACGTTGGACCTGACCAAAGACATAGAAATAAAGAACTATAAGGTCAGTAATTTCAACGATAAGCTGGGAGGTGTAAAACTTCACAGCTGGTCGTTTAATGGAAGTTATGTAACTCCCGGAGCAGAGATAGATGCCACCAATGCACTGAATACTGTCCGCGCGCGCGCCGGTGTGACTTACAATATCAATGAGGAAAGAGTCTCTACCGGGCTGAATATTGACTACGGCGGTTTTTTTCCCGTGCTAAGCCTGGGGGTGAATTCTACCGGCAGATTGTACGACGTACTGGCCCCCCGACGGGATACGGTGATCATCAACCGCTACGATTTTAATCAGCAACGTTTCAGCTTAGGAGCTCGGGTACCATTGACCTGGGTAAACGGAGACTACCAGTCGCAACTGACACCTGCGGTGAATTTCGGTTACGTCAATACTTCCGACTCGCAGCAAACCGAAGCCCCTGAAGGGTTTTCTGACCTCAATTTATCCATCTCAGGAAGTTTTCTGCATCGTACGGCCTTCAAGCAAGTTCAACCACGGTTTGGAGGGGTGGCCCGCCTGTCTTACGCCTCCGTGTTGGGTGGGCCTGATGGCAACCGCCTACTGTTTCGGAGTTCCTTCTTTCTTCCCGGCTTATTTCCTACTCACGGCCTGAAGATTGATTTCGACTTTCAGGCGGAAAATAGCAGCAACACCTATCAGTTTCCGAATGCCTTTAATTACGCACGCGGTTATGGCGGATCACTCAATGATCAAGTTACCCGCATCGGGGTGAATTACCAGCTGCCTTTGCTCTATCCCGATTTCGGAATTGCGGGTATTACCTATTTTCAGCGTATTCGCCTAAATGCTTTTTACGACTATAGCCAGATATCTATTGAGGGCTTTAACTTGTCACGGCCAAGTTTGAAATCGTTTGGTGGACAGGTCTTTTTTGATAATATCTGGATGAATTCTGCACTGATTTCTGTGGGCCTCCAAGCTGCTTATTTGCCTGATGCCTTTCAAGGGCAGGACAAGGTGGATTTTCGGGTGTTGTTTTCCGGAGGGTTTTAAGGCTTAAGTGAATGGGCGCGGGGCTGTGCCCCGTGATGTTAATCGGGGTGAGGTCTCTTATCTCGGAGCACAGCCCCTACGGTGAGCACACATCTTTACAGCGGTATGAAGCGATTTACCGAAGGACGTAAGCTGCCCCAAACTATCGCATAATGAAGTTCAAGTTCTTACTCAGCACTCCTGCTGCTTAACCTTCCTGCCGGAGGCCTTCTTTTTCGCAAAAAAGGTGCTATGGTGAAATCCAAGGC
>CAYPIM010000227.1:0-8683 GCA_964410795.1 uncultured Lewinella sp.
CTAAAACCCAATCTTCCCCAAATCCGGCATACTGCTGCCTCCAGAATCTCCTCCGGAGTTTTGGAACACACTGCGGGGTAAAAGGCCGTGCAGTTGTTGAATCACGGTTAGCAAACCGGGCCAGTTTTCCTGACTGATCGCCGTTTGCCCGGCCATGATGAAGGTCTCCGCCATACGCCCGTCGGTGTACAACCCGCGCATCATTTGCAGCTGGTTGAAGTGGTTCTTCAGGTTGGTGGGCGAAGAGACGTAGACGCGGCCGTGGAGCTCGTCCATCTGGCGGGTGAGGCCTTCCAGTTTACCAGTTACGCCAGCGGCGAGGATGTCTGACTCCTGGCGGCGGAGTTCGGTGAGTTGTTTTTGGTCCGCTTCGGAGCCTTCTCTTTCAACAAGCTGGATGGTCTTTCGCTTACTCTCTTCATACTTCTTCAGCGCTTCGCGGAAGACGCGATTGACCATAGCACCGTCCATTTTACGGACGATGGTGCGCCGGCGGTCTTCCAGCTGGTAGCGCTCATCGGTAGCATCATCGGCGTTGAGGCCGGAGATGCGGCGGCCGAGGTCTTCGAACTCCTCCTGCAGATTTTTCATCACGCCCAGTAGCTCGTACTCTTCGTTCTGTTCGGCGGCGGCGCGCTCGTCTTCCCAGCGGCGGGCGAGGTTGTTGTATTCCAGGCGGAGCAGGTCAAGTGGCGTATGGCGTTCGGTGGGGGTGAAAGTCTCTTCGAATTCCTGGCCGGTCATGGTCAGGTAAGCCATCACCGTAAGGTCACGATTTTCGTTCATCTGGAGGCTGATCTCCACGTCGGTTCCGCTGCTCACATCACGGCTCAGTTGGCGGCCAGTGATGCTGAGGAAGCCAATCTTTTTGTTGGCTTCCGGGCTGGCGTCGGCGGGGCCTTCCAGTACGTTGATCCGGATTTGGTCTTCTTCGTAGCCTTTCCGTAGTGGGCGGTTCAGGGCCCGGGTGATGGTGCGGCGCAGGGGCAGCACGGCGTTTTTATTGAACACCGCCAGGCAGCGGGAGCCGCCGGGACGCTCGGGGTCGTCCACCTCCAGGGTAATGTCTTCGGGCAAGGGCTGGCCACTAATGGCGTAGCCGCCGTTGATGCCGATGGTCTCGGCGTGGTCGTGGCTTTTTCCTTCCGGACTGGTGAGGGTCAGGGTAAACGTATTGAAGGCGCCAGAGACCAGCGGCAGATCTTCGAAAAAGCGGCCTTTGAGTGGCCGCAGGCCAGAATCAAAACCACCGTCTTGCCGCAAAATGCGGTACTGCCAGCCTTCGGTATCTCCGTCGGCTTTGCCGACGAGCGTTTCTTCCTCTTCGCGGCTGGCGCGGGGGTAAGCCATTTTTAGTTTGGGCGCGGACGCAGGTGCATTAGAAGAGTCGTTGGCAGCAGGGTTTTCCGAAGCTTTCGCTTCCAGCTTTAGCGGGCGGGTAGCGGCGTAAGCTGCTGCCCCTTCGGCCACACAGGTAGTTGGATCTACATCAGAGTTAAGTGGTCGTCCGATACGAGCCGCCAGCCGTTCCCGGACCAGCGGAATGAAGGTCGAGCCGCCCACCAGCAAGACAAACTCCAAGGCTTCAGCAGCAATACCGTTGCGCTGGAGCAGGTCCACGATCAGGTCCATTGTCCCCTCGATGTAAGGGCTGATGATTTTGTTGAAATCTTCGCGGGTGAAGGTGAACTCCAGGTCTACCTCTTCTCCGTCTTCATCATCAAAACCATCGATCAGTACGTCGGCACTTTCCTGGGTAGAAAGTTGAATCTTAATTTCCTCGGCCCGTTGGCGGAGGACGTAAAACTGGGCGTTGTACTTGCCCTTCGCGCTCTTCAACTCGTCCAGCAGATTGTTGAAGTCATATGCTGCTTCCAGCTTTGGCACCATTATTTTTTCGACGATCAGCCGGTCAAAATCCGTTCCACCAAGAAAGTTATCTCCCACGTGATCAATGACCTTCATCTCTCCGTCGGAAATAGACAACAAGGCAACGTCAAAAGTACCGCCGCCCAGGTCATAGACCAGCCATTTTCCGTCTTCAGGCACAGCGTCTTCGGCCTGGTTTGCAAAGGCAAGGCTGGCCGCAATGGGTTCCTGTAACAGGCTAACTTGCTCAAAGCCTGCCGCAATTCCCGCTGCTTCGGTGGCTTTACTCTGAACCGTATCAAAGCTGGCGGGAATCGTGATTACTGCCGCGCGTGTAGGGATTTCAGCTGGCAGAAAGGTCAACAGCTCCCGGAGGATGTAGGCAGACAGCGTGATCGGGCTTTCTTCTTTGCCCGTGGCGGGCACCTGAAAGCGTTCACTGGTCCCCATCTTCCGCTTGAAGATGCCGAAGACGTTCTTTGCGTCCTTCTCCATCCGCTCGCGGGCTTTGGTGCCGATGATGGTTCGTTCTTTACGGAAGCCAACTACGCTGGGCAGCGTCCGCCGGCCCATGTCTTTGGGGTTGGAAAAAATCTGAACGCGCCCCTCCTTCGCGTAGGCGATGGCGGAGTTGGTGGTGCCGAGGTCGATGCCGAGGTTGATGGTCATGGAGTAAAGGAATAAAGGGAATAAAGAGTAAAAGGAAATAATGGAAAGCGCTAATACGCGGATCAAGGTAAGGAAAACTGATTGTTACGTGGCCTTGGGGCCGCACTACTGGACATTTTACTTGGTGGCTTCTTCGAGGTTTAATTTTCTCCCTCTCCTCCCGTCCTCTCCCATATGTCTCGCCCAAGGCTCGACGGACCGCCTCAGGCAGCCACGCAGTAAAAGGGAGCCAAACCTCGAAGCAACGGCTGGACGACTTTGCGGCCTTCAGGCCGCAGAACCGACTACTCCACAATCACCACGCCGCGCTGGACGATCTGGTTGTAGCCACCACCCCGGAGGTAAACGATGGGCTTGATGACTTCCACAATGCGCAGCTTGCCTTCGCCTTCGCCAGCGATACTGGCCTCACAGTCCGTCCGGGTTTCCGTGTATTTCTCCCCGATGGGATTATGGACAAAGAGCCCTACAGGGATAGCACCTTCGCCGTTGGGTAGGCTTTCCTCGAATAAGCGCTTCATACGGTCCAGCGGGCGGGCCAGGGCGCGGTTCTCCAGTTGGTCTTCAAGCTTTTTTTCCAACTCGAAGAGTTGGTTGAGTAGGTCTAGGTAAAATTGAGGTACGGTGTGCATAAGGAGTTGTGTGTATTTTAAAAGCTGGTGCGAATAACCTGATCTAATGGCTCTGGGGCAAAGGCCTTAAAACCTCCCCTGCACCTGCGGCCGCGCCCAAAAAGCATCCGTTACCGAAGCCGCTTCACCCCCCGTAACCACGCATTGGGAGACATGCTCTTCTTCGGATCAATCTTCTTTGAAGGAAGCCAGAGGTTTTTTCGACTAATTTTTTTACCGTTGATAAAAGCCTCGTGGTCATCCGGCCCGCAGTAGCAAAGCACTTCTTTGTACCAGCCCTCACCGCCCCAAGGGCTGGTTTCCTGATCAGACCAGCGCTTGCCGTACACCACGTAGCCGTCGGTGAGTTTGTTAATTTTCCCGGTGGCAACTTTGAAAACCAGAGGAATGGAAAGAGTAGATGACAGCCGGATCTGACGTAGACCAAAAGTATCGCGCCATACCAGCACTGCTCCCACTTCAGCATCGTCAACGCCCACCTTTATTTTCTTGATCGGTCCATGCCGAAAAAGTTTTTCACGAGTAGATGCAGTCGTCTTCAGAAGCAGGCTATAATTGGCTGGCATACGCGCCTTCGGGCCAAGTATATCGTCTTTCGACTCCTTATGAAAGGCTTTCGCACCAAGCGCGGCCAGCTCAGAGAGCTCGGCCGCTTTCTTTGCCGCCAGCCTAGCTTGCCTAGCCTTTGCTTTTTCCTCTTGTGAAAGCTGATTGGCCTTTTCCATTTCTTTTCGGAGCTGCTGACGTTCCTCAAGGTCTTTATTTATATCCGTAAGTGCTAGGTAAAGTTTGCTCGTATCCCGGTCTTTTTTCACCGGCGCACGCGTACTCATTTGCTCAAATACCTTGTCGACATCAAAAGGAGTTCGCCTTACGTTCATTAAATGCCCCTCAACATGGTAAATCGTATCCTCCCTGAGTCCACGTAAAACCATATTTGCTTCCACTACTCCCGCACCGGGCCGTTGAATAGGGAGGAGTAATTGGGTGGAAATCTTTGCCCGATGGTCAGGCGTAATGTATTGAAGTGCTGTTCGGGACGCGACTGCACTACGCAAATTGTAGACGAATCGTGTTTTAAACGTTTGCGCCGAAGGGGCTTGGGGTTGATAGGTATAAGGAGAAGTGGTCCGGTAACTAGGCCGGCTGGAGTAGCTGTTACTTCTGGAGACACACGAACCAATTCGGAAGATCATTACAACAAACACAATAATCATCCAGATATAACTACCGACACTACTTCCTCCGCTACTCTGTGCCTCCCGGTTTTGCCTGGCTACGTTTACGTTATCGCGCAGCTGCCGTCCGATTTTCTTAAGGTTCGTTCGTTTATCCTCCGAGAGATAGTCTAGCCGGAGGATAGACTTGGTAAGCGCCAACGCCATCCGGGGGTTATTGCGCTCATTATTTAGGCGAATGATGTAAGGCGTGAGGCGATCCGCAAGCTTATTGGTCAGGTCCGTAAAGTAAGGCGGGAGGGTAGAGACGAGTGCTTTCGGAAAGCTGTCTTCAAAGGCCTTCATCCCCTTCAGGTTGCGGGCTTCAGGGCTGCGGGGATCTCGTAGGTAAGCATCAACGGTACCAGCAAGGGATTCAATTTTTGTATCCAGGTTACGGTAAGCATCCTGATAGAGTTCCGAAGGAGAAATCCCGGCGGATTCCGCTTTCCAAAGCACCATTCTTCCTACCGCTTGTTGGTCTTGGGCAGCAACTGCCCGCCCAAAGGCCTGGTTAAAGGCCGGGCCAAAGTATGCCTTCAGGATAGGGTCAAGTCTTGGATTAAAAAGCTGACCACTGTCAAAAGCCTGGTCGGTTTGCCCAGAAGCCAAAAAGGCGGATAGTCCTTTTGCTTCGGCAGCGGCGACGTAGGCGCCGAGCATCGCATCGTCTTCGGCCTCCTGGCTTACCCGGTCGAGATCGTTACGGGTAAAGAGTTGGCCATGGTACTCGAAGTCTTCCTTGCCGTCAAGTTCAAGTTCGGTAAGAAAGCGCTTCTTTGCTTTGCGGAGATCGGTGGCTTTGAGCCCAACCCTGTCGGCCAAGTCAAAAAGCTCAACGGGATTGAGATAGGGATTTGTTGCGTCCATTGTTGTTAGAGTAGGGTAAATATAAGTAGAAGAACATTCATGTTCTACCGGCTCAGGCAGGAAGCGAGGCGAGATAATAGCACAACAACAAAGATAGCATTAAGCACTAGGCTGATTATGCCTCTTAAAGAATACCCTGAGGGCATTTTGCGTTGTCGCGTAACCAGTCCATTTTCTTTGGCTTTCCTCACATCGGGCAATAAGCGTTTTACCTGAACGTCTGTTTCGGGTTTAAGGTGGGGCAAGTTCCCCATATAGTCAATTAACTCAAAGTAATAGCCTTTCTCCTTCTCTCCCCGCAGGCTAAGGTATTCAAACAAGGCATCAGCCAATTTATTTATCTGATCAGAGAAGTAAGGAGGCAGGTTGGACATCAATGCGGGAGGAAGGTTTTTTTCAGGAATTTTAGACGTACTGAATTCTTCGACATCTGTCCCCGTCTTACTGTTCAGTTTATCTTTTACCGCCCTTACCGTTCGGCCTACTTCCCGGTTTATATATTCATAGGTATCAGCATAGAGATCACCTTCCGGCAGGTTCGTGTGACCGGCTATTTCTATCAAACTCTGCAAAGCATCTTCATCCCCATACCTCCCAGCACGGAGGAAGGCTTTGTTGTACAGCGGAGCGAAATAGCGTTCTACTACCGGACGTAGGCTTTTGTGTCCGAAGCGATGAGCATCACCACCGGGGGGTAATTTACCTGCAATCAAGAAATCAACTAAGCTGAGGTGCTGGGCCGCGAAGTGCTGGGCTTCCAGCATCCCTTCTTCCTTTAGTTCATCCACGGCGCGTTCCAGGTCTGAAGGCACATAAGCCATTCCCACTACGTCAAACTCTTCGAAGCCACCAAGCTCCATCTCCGACAGGTAACGGCGCTTATGCTTAACCAGCAATGACGGGGTAATTTTTTCAAGAGGCGTTTCTGCCAGGCCAAATATATCTAGCGGATTTAAGTAGGGGGTGCTCATTTTCCAGGGTCTGCTTCAAAAGGTCAGGCTAATATAGCTAGCCTACAGACAAAATGGAGTGAAATGCGCAGAAGTTGCGGGTGTTTTCAATGCGCTATCCGTTTTTTCAGGCGCGGCCGCAGGATGCAAAGTTGTTTTCCTTTGGAGGAGCAAAGTTTAAGGTAGTGTAGCCAAGGTTCAAAAACCTCCATCGCACCTGCGGCCCCGCCCTAAACCAACTTCCGCGCCACGCTAAGCCCGTCTCGCAACGGCAAAACGACCACCTCTACACGTGGATCTTCAACCAATAATTGATTATAAGCACGTAAGGCTTCCACGTCCAGATCTGGTTTACCGGATGCGCTCACTTTCCCATCCCATAAAATATTATCCGCAAGCAAGAGCCCACCGGGCGAGAGCCGGTCAATTAATTGGTAAAAATACTCCGGATAGCCACGTTTGTCTCCATCGAGAAAGACCAGGTCAAATATAGAAGGGAGCTCGGGAAGCAAATCAAGGGCCTGGCCAATATGAAGTTCAATCTGTTCGGCAAAGGGAGAATCCGTAAAATTTTGCCGCGCGAGAAAAGCAGTTTCCCGGTTCCCTTCGATGGTATGGAGCTTACCGTCAGGAGCCAAGCCTTCGGCCATACACAGGGCAGCGTAGCCGGTGAAGGTTCCTACTTCAAGAATGGTCTTCGGCTGGCGCATTTTGCTTAGCAAGGACAGGATTCTGCCTTGCAACTGCCCACTCAGCATTTGGGGCGCCATCGTTTTAAGGAAAGTCTGCCGCTCTACTTTTAAGAGGTATTCGGGTACGGGGCCAGAGAGGGCCTGGGCGTATTCGTAATGGGGATCTATGTCGTCGCGCATATGGAGTTTTGAGTCGGGAGTCTTTGGGTATGGAGTCTGGGAATCGGGAGTTTGGAGTCGCTGCCGCAAGTACCGTGCGCGGCGCTTCGCTTGCTCACCATGGCGAACGAGCAAAGCGAAGAGCGTAGTAAAAGCGGTAGCGACTCCAGACTTGCGGCTCCAATCTCCCGACTCAAAAAAAAGAACCCCCGTACCCGTCAAATAGGGTCGGAGGCTCACTTTACACTCACTAGTATATGAAACTTAATCAACTATAATTAATAACCAGTCTTAAGGCTAATTTGTTACGTTATGGATAAAAAATTAACGTAAAATTATGTCACTGGTCAGACACTGATGAATCTATTGCGGGGAGCTTGCCGGTCTTGGCCCGGAAAAGTTTCCACCAGAACATTGGTTTTACCAATTGTTTGCGCAATTCGAAATCGGTGTACATTCTACAGAGTACTTCAATTACCTTAGGGTTGGCTGCAACAATGCCCGTAAGGAAATTAGTTAGCCATTTTATTTGCATGATCTGCTGCATCCGGTAGCTGAGGCGAAGCTCAGTACGAAGAACACGTTCGACCCGCACATCATAATCAGCGAGGAATTTTGCGTCGAAACGATTTTCAGCAAGACATTTTTCAGCAAGCTCGGCGGCAATGAAGCCAGAGTACGTTGCGTTGCCAATACCTTCTCCCGTAAGCGGATCAATCAGGTGCCCCGCATCGCCGACGAGGAGGTAGTTGTCTCCAGAAAGCACCCGGTCTTTGGAGCCAAGCGGCAGGCCATAGCCCATGGTGGGGTCAATTTGTTCAGCGTCCTTGAACCGGTCCTTGAATTCATCCGAAGCAATGATGTCATCTAGTGCTTCGCGAAGATTAATCTTTTTCTTCTTCACGATATCCGAGCGCATACCCAGGCCGATATTGGCCTCACCGTTGGGCAGGGGAAAAATCCAGAAATAACCGGGGTTGTACTTCTCCAGGAAGTGCAGTTCGATGAAGTTGTCTTTATGAAAGCCGGTGATGCCTTTCCAGTACGCGCGCACGGCGGCGGCGTGGTGGTCGTGGTCCATCTCCTGCTGGGCTTCCTTGCGGCTGAAGCGGGAATGGGCGCCGCTGGCATCTATCAACAGGCGACAATCCCAGCTTTCGCTCTTGTCTTTCGTCGTTACCGTATAGCCATCGGCCGTCTTCACCCAGCTTCCGATCTCGGTGCCCAGGCGAAGCTCGATGTTTTCGCGTCGTTTTACTTCTTCGATGAGGAAGGCGTCAAAATCCATCCGCTTGGACACGTAGCCCGGAGCTTCGTCCGGGACGCGTTCGTAGCCGACTTTAAAAGGCAGCTCGATTAGTTTTTTACTGGGCGGTATGAAACGAATCCCCCAAACATCAATGGGCGTAAATCGTTGCCGGAAGCGATCCATAATCGCCGGGTCGAGGCGATTAAGTAAGGTTGGAACTTTACCAGATAGTGCGTCGCCACAGATCTTGTCGCGGGGGAACGTTGCCTTGTCTACTAAGACACAGGGGATGTTCAGGTAAGAGAGGCGAAGGGCGGTGGCTGCGCCACCGGGGCCTGCGCCAATAATGAAGATATTTGTTTTCTTGGAGGACATG
>CAYPIM010000228.1:0-8662 GCA_964410795.1 uncultured Lewinella sp.
GCATCTCGGGGAGAAAATTAGTCCTTAGGTTCATATTACTTTTTGGAAAGGCGGACCGCTCAAATCGGGGCGGTGGCCGGGGTTTCAATACAATAGTGAGGTAAGTGCCCATTCGTTTCCGGAGGGGAATACCGGACACGGAAGACACACTTTTTAACTTTCGGGACTATAATTTTTGTCAGCCACCACCAGAAAAGGCGAATTTTTAACACGTTGATCGTAGCTTTCAGACTAGGAACCCGTATTTTACCGTTCAGATTGTACCCTCCCTAAAATTTTAAGATTGAGCTTCCAAAATAAATCATCCCAAAGCCTATTTCTCGCAATAATGTTGCTTTTGCTACCTTTTACGGAAGTTTTTGCTGATCATATCGTCGGAGGAGAGTTTACCTACTCCTGTAACGGCTGGCTGAACGACGATCCAAGCACCGGAATTAAGGTTTATTCCTGCCAGATTAATATGTATCGGGATTGTATCGGGGATGGAGCCTACTTCGATGGGGTCAACAGGGACCCGGACGGAACTCTCGGCCCCGATGGCTTTTCCAGCTCTCAAATGAATATCTCCATCTACCAGGGAACTAATACTACGCCCTTTGAGGAAACAAGGGTGTTGTTACTCGGTCCGGTTCAGGACGTGCCACTCAACATCGGGAACCCATGCCTTGAGTTTGAAGAAGAGGCCTGTCAGCAAATTGGTGTGTATGACTTTGAGGTGCAATTGCCCGTTTCTGACCAGTCATATACCCTTACGTATCAGCGCTGTTGCCGCAACATGACCATCTTAAACTTGCTTAATCCGAGCCAGATTGGGTCAACTTACTTCATCACTATTACCCCGGAAGCTCAACTACAATGTAACGAGAGTCCGAAGTTTAACATTAATCCCCCGATTGCGCTTTGCGCCAACGCTGATTTTCAGATTGACCTCGGCGCTACCGAGCGCGAAAATGATAGCCTGGTCTACAAATTCTGTGATCCCATCGTAGGGGGCGGGCGGGACGGAAGTCAGCAAACGCCCACAACGTTTGATGATGTTGTTCCTCGGGTAGAGTCTCCTCCTCCGTACACGGCTGCCAGTTTTCAATTGCCTCAGTTTAACGTGAACAACCAACTAGGTATTGGTAGTACCCTTGAATTGAACTCGGAAACAGGCTTGATGTCTGGGAACCCCATATTTCGGGGAACGTTTTCGCTTGCGGTTTGCGTCGAAGAATGGAGTCGTGATAGTATCCCCGTATTATTAAGTGAAACAAAGCGAGAGTTCCAGATTACTGTTGGCTTGTGCGGCAATCAGGTGTTTGCGGATCTGCTTGAAACAGAAATTGATGCACAGGGCCGTTTCTTCATTCGCCAGTGCGGGCCAGGGCAGAATACGATCATTAACGAAAGTACCGTAGAACGCTTCATTACGGAATACGACTGGGAGCTTAACGGCCCGGATGGTTTGATTTCTGGCTCTAATCGGGATTTTACCTCTACCATAACTACCGTTGGGACCTACGAGGGGACTATGATTCTGAACCGAAGCTCTATTGCTTCAAACTGTCGGGATACCGCAGTGTTTTTGCTCGGGGTATTTCCGGATACGGAGCCAGACTTTGAGTTTACAGTGCCTGGATGTGATGATGAACCGATTGATTTTACGGATCTTTCTGTTCCCCAAGGAACAAATACAATTACCGGTTGGTCCTGGGATTTTGCGGATAATTCTAATGAAGACACCCGACAAAATCCACGCCATCGCTATAATATTCCCGGAGCTTTTGGGGTGACCCTCACTACGACCGACAACAACGGATGTACGGCTACCGTCACCAATAATCTAGACTACTTCCCCAGCCCGCGAACAATCCTGATTGAGCCAGACGAAGGCTTCGGATGCGCACCCTTCACCAAAGAATTCATTAACCTTAGCCAGCCCATCAATGACGATTACATCTTTGAGTGGGAATTCGGGGACGGTGGAACTGATGATGTAGCAAGCCCGACCTATGTATACGAAAACAGCGGTGTATATGATGTCTATCTGGGTATTACTAGTCCCACGGGGTGTTTTGTGGATACTACCTTCGTTAACCTTGTAGACGTCCGGGATGCACCCATGGCCGATTTCAATTGGACGCCAGAAGAGCCCACCAATATCTTCCCGGATATCCGAATCATGGACCAAAGTACGGGGGCAAATCAGCAGCGATATGTGCTAACCAATTCGGCAGGAGAACTACTCTTTACTACACCATTACAGGATTTTGATTACACCCTGCGTGATACCGGAAGGGTATTCATTACTCAGTTCGTCACCCATCCTAGTGGTTGTGTTGACACGATTACGAAAGACCTTGATCTGAAGTTGATCAATACCTATTTTCTTCCGGATGTCTTTACGCCAAATGGGGATGGCCTGAATGATTCTTTCTTCCCCGTAGGCTTGTTGAACGGTGTAACCGATTATCGATTACGCATTTGGACCCGCTGGGGAGAAATGGTGTTCTCGACCAATGTTGTAAAGAGCGGATGGGATGGCACTTATAAAGGGCGCCAAAGCCCCGGAGGAGGATATCTCTGGGACGTTCAGTATACCGACGTCAACGGAGACCCCGCTGCGTTTAAGGGAGGAGTCGTGCTCGTTCGGTGACAATGCTCACATGCTCTTGTAAACTGAAACTAAGCGGGGCGTCTACAAGCCTATTATAACTTGCCTGGCACCTGCGTCCGCGCCTACTAAGTTGAGATATAGGTTATACTCACTTCTGATTGCCAGAAAGAGTAGGTGACGTAGCCCTGTCCAAATTGTACTCTTAACATTAGTCGATATACTACAATAAAGACCGCCTCCGTTTAACTCTCATCTGCTGAAATACCCTTTTTAAGAACCTGTTTAAACCTGACTCATGCAAATGCAGAGAATATTATTCTTGTGCCTATGCACCATATTTATAACTCACCTAAACGCCGAAACCCGTCACATCCATGTGATCCAGATGCTCGACGACAACAGCCCGACCTACCTAATCCGGGAAGGCGCGCGTAGTATTGACTACGGTGTGCAACGTGAAGTAGACCGAATGCAAAAAGCCCTCGGTATTTCTGACGTTCATTATTATCGCTTGAATGGTCATAATTTCAACCGCGAGGCGCTTGACTTTGTCGTGGATTATCAACTTTCGTACCAGGAGCGAGACATCATCGTTTTTGTGTATACCGGTCATGGTTTTCGGGATAAAGGAAGTATGGCACAGCTGCCGAAGCTTTATTTCAGCGGTTACGAAAACGCTATGGAAGGAGACGAGCTTCGGTTCCGCCTGTTGGAAAAAAACCCAAGTCTTTTGATCAATTTGGTCATCGCGTGTAATTCTACCCAAGAAAACCAGCGTGTCGCTCCTGGTCGCCCACAGGATGTTGCGCCTTCAAGTGGAAGACTGGCCTCGGTACCGAACGGAGAACGACCTTACCACCTTCTTTTCAGCGACCAACCGGGGTATACAAAAGTGATTGACCTCGTGAGTTCTGACCGAGAGTACGAAACTTTCCTGAGCCGGGACGGAGGCATATTTTTTAGTGAAGTACTCTACGCACTACAGGAAGTTTTTGCTGACCAAAGGCTCACTTCATGGCCTGGCATATGTAGCTACATTCAGGAACAAACCTTGCTAAGAACAAGGGAGCGTGGTCTGCGCCAAAAGCCGTACTGCGCCTACAACGTTTTCAGGGCGATGGATAGCAATGTTCCAACGGTAGTTGTAACCGGAGGAGGAGATGCCATATCCTGCCGTGTGGCCCGTAAACAACTCCGCCGGGAACAGCGGATAGAACTAAAAGCCCTTCGTCGTCGTCATCGTCAAGAGTCTCGCTCGTTGCGCGGTAAGGGAGATGCTCGTCGGCTTGCAATAATGCGTCAACGGCAGGAGGTTGGAAAAATGAAATACGTCCATTTACAAGCTTACCAGCGTAAGGCTGCGGCTTGTAAGTAGTAGTGTAGTTTTGTAGTTCGGTAGTATTGTAGTTCGGTAGCGACTACATTACTACCGAACTACATTACTACTTCCCGTCCTTCTTCCAGAACTTCCATCCATTAGGGTTCTTACCATCCTTGATGCGCTGTTTACGCTTCTTCTCGCGTTGGCGTTCACGACGCTTCTTTTTCTTGTCTTTATTGTTCGCGCGTTCTTTCTTTTTGTCCCAGATGTCGTTGCGACCTGCGATTACATAGCGGACACTAATGGAGGTTTGGATGGAAACAGGAAATGCGTCACCACCAATATTTATGGCCGGTTTAAAGTCGTAGGAGACATTGATTTTTGCAAAGGTTGCTTCAGCGCCGAGGATTCCGTCGATACCCAGTGGGCGGCCATAGACTTCTCCGGTTTTAGTGTTGATCTCGTCGGTCCAACCAACGTGGACACCCGCGCCATAGAAGATGTTGAGGCGACGACTGAGAATATTCTGATGTTGCTTACCCAGTAAGGTAAGAGAACCTTCGTTGCGGCGCAGACTCTGGTGAATTATACCTTCAGCGACGAAGTTTTTATGCACGAGTGGAAGCCTTAATTGAGCGGTTGCACCTATTTCCGTTCCTAGCCTCAAACCAATGGCTGCATCGTAGGATTGAGCGGCAAGGAGAAGAGGGAAGGCGAACAGAATTGCAATGATTAGTCTTGTCATGTGGCTAGAAACGGATTTTCTAGTGCAATTGTGATTTGGCAGAGCAAGTTTTCGTTAAAATTAATTATTCCTGGCTCCCGCTTCTACTAGTTGCTTGCCCATTTCACTTACTGGTGCAGAAAAGACTTTCCCAGCAAGGCCTTGTTCAACGATCTTTCCCTGGTCCATAATTATTACCCGATCGGCGCGCTCGGCAACCAGCTTAAGATCATGGCTGATGAAGAGGATGGCGATACCTTGTTCTTTGCGTAGGTCGTCGAGGAGGTCCAGGATGTCTTTCCGTAATGGAGCATCAAGGGCAGAGACGGCCTCGTCGGCAATAAGCACGGTAGGGTTGGCGGCTAGTGACCTGGCAATCGCGACCCGTTGGCGCTGGCCACCACTAAGGGTATGGGGCTTTCGCTCCCCGTATTCTTGTCCAGAGAGGCCTACCTGGTCCAGCAGCCGACCGGCTTCCTCTTGGTAAGTCACCTTTTTTTTGCCTGGCAAGCTGACGCGAAGCACTTCCATAATGGCCCGCCGTACCGAATGGCTGGGATTGAGCGAGCTAAAAGGGTCCTGAAATACAAGCTGGATATTACCTCCTTGAGGAAGCGTTACGGTTCCTTCATGAGTTGCTAAAAGGCCAGATAGACAGCGTGCGATACTTGTTTTTCCACAACCACTGGGGCCAATAATGGCAAGCCATTCACCGGGCTGAAGCGAGAAGCTAATGTCTGTAGCGGCAACTTTGTCTCTGCTTTTTGACCAAGGAAAAACTTTGGGGCTTGAGTAGGAAATGACCAGGTCGTTTACCTGAAGAGCGGGTTGTTTTTCTCCGGATAAGGAATTAGGCGCCACCTTGGTCACGACTGTTTGCTCTCCGGGTGTTTTAGCTGCAGTAAATAGTCTGTTTCCAAGTAACAATAAATTGCCTGCTTCGCCACTTCTGACGACCTGCCCGGCTTCCATCACCAGTAGATGATCTGCACTGCGTGCCATTACACTTAGGTCATGGGTGATGAAAATTGTCGCCATGCCTAACTCGCGGCGTAATTTTTCGAGGAGGCGGAGAATACCCATCTCCGTAATTGTATCGAGGGCAGTGGTGGGCTCATCGGCAATGAGGAGGCGCGGAGCGCCGAGGAGGGCCAGGGCGATCAAGAGGCGTTGGCGTTGCCCACCGCTGAGCTGGTGCGGATAGGAACGAAGAAGACGTTCTTGATCGTTAGGTAGTTCAACCCGGCGGAGCCATTCGAAAATGTGTTCGTTGCGTTCAGCTTCAGATTTTAGCTCTGGGCAAAGGTGCCGCACAGCTTCTAAAAGCTGACTACCAATGCGCTGAACTGGATTCAATGCAGTGAGTGGCTCCTGAAAGACAAGGCTTATTTCCCGGCCTCGGAGGGGCCTCCACTGCTTTTCAGTAAGGCAAAGCAGATCGATGGCCGGGCCCTCTTCTGGTTGGTACCACGCTTCCCCCTTTTCAATAATTGCACCAGGGGGGAGTAGGCCAAGAAGCGCCATCGCCGTCATGCTCTTTCCTGACCCGGATAGGCCGAGGAGGCCAAGTCGGTTCCCGGCCTTTAGTTCAAAACTTAGGTCGTTCACCACTGGCGGATGGTTAGGAAAGCTTATGGTAAGACCACTCATTTTTAGCATGGACACAAGGTACGGGCTTCTGACGTATAGATTACTTTTAGGGCGGCAGCGCGCAGGTGCAAAGAGAAGTTTTTGAAAGGGAAGACCTTCTCCCAATCCCTTTCCTTGCACCTGCGCACCGTCGCCCTACTTAACGAGCTCGTTTAAACCCGCTGCCACATCTTTTGCCGCAGCATTGAGTAGCATTAAGTCAACTGCCGCACCGATGATGGTTGCGCCCGCCGATTTGTAAATCGCCACAAGTTCAGGGGAAAGTGCCAGCGTACCCGCAGCTTTGCCCAACGATCGGACATGACCAATACCTGAAGTGACCGCCTCCATCACTTTCGGGTGAGATGGCGATCCGAGCAAACCCATCGAGGCCGCTAAATCTGCTGAGCCAAAAAGAACACCATCTACACCATCGACTCTTGCTACGGCATCGAGATTCGCCAGACCTTCCAACGTTTCTACCTGCACAATCAGGCACATCTCCGCATCTGCCTGGGCGGGGTAATTCTCTACGTTACCAAAGCGGGCAGCTCGAACCATTGCACTAGCAAAACCCCGAACCCCGTTGGGAGGGTAACGCATTGCCCGCACAAGATCTTCTGCTTGCGCAGCAGTATCAACCATCGGTACAATTAAGCTCTGTACCCCAATGTCAAGCAAGCGCTTTATGCGCGCCACGTCGTGATCCGGTGGCCGAATGACCGCCGAAACTCCCGGATGGCCAGCAATAACCTGTAGGTGCTGCAATACATCCGTCAGCTCTATCGGGGCATGCTCCATATCCATACAGACCCAGTCAAAACCTGCTCCGGCGCAGATGTCCGCCGCATAAGTATGTGGAATGGCGTTCCAGATACCATAGGTGAGCTGGTTCAGATTAGCCTTGAAGTTGTTTTTAGGAAATTGCATGGGGGGAAGTTAATAGATTGATAGATATGATAGATTGATAGTAGGTAGATTGACAGGCCATTACTGGTACCACTGGTTGCGTTCGCCTAAGGTGAGTAAGCGTAGCGCCACGAACGGTACTTGCGGCAGCACTATAAATCTACCCACTATCATATCTATCAACCTATCCCTACCGCCACTCTGGGACTGCATCTAAAAACCGATAATCTTCGGCCGCAAAATCAATTTCTGCAATGATGCTTTCCCGCCCATTACTGATCATTAGGTAGGGGACGCGGAGCGGACCATTGTAGGTGGCTGCTTGCCGGAAGACGGAGGTGTCCAACTCCACCCGTGGCTCCTTACATTCAATGAGCATGAAGGGGCGCATGTCATTATCAAAGATTAGGATGTCCGTTCGGCGCGCCCTGGAGTTAACCTTTACCCCACGTTCTACCGTAACGCGGTTACGGTTGTAGCGCATGTCGTTGATCAAGAAATGAACGAGTAGTTGACGGACGAACTCTTCTGGTTGGAGCACCAACCATTTTTTACGGATAGCACCGAAGATCATCCGTTTACCCGCTTCTTGCTTCACGTTGAGCTGCGAGCTGAAACGTTCGAGACGAAGATCAATGGGCTTAGGTGGTGTTCGGTCGGTAGGCATCAGCGAGGGTTTGTAGTCGAGGGAACAGCGTGAGGAAGGTCTGGTTGAATTCTTCATGGTATTCAGCCAAGCTTTCGTTGACCCCGTCGAGCAATTCGGGTTTGCTGAGCCGGGGGCGAAGGCGGTTAAAAACGTGCGCCATGCCTTCCTCCGTTTTGTATAAGGTCAACCAGTCGTGGTTCAGCATTCCTTCGATGTAGCCCTGTACGCGTTCCGACATTGCTTCGCGGCGGGCGTGTAAGGCCCAGTAGGTTCCTACCCGGAAGGCATCGAATTCCAGTGGGCCGAACTGCTCCCAATTATGGCAAAGGAAATGGTCGAAACCTATGTCAGTTATCACTCCGGCATAACGCCCATGACGGTCGGCCAGCAGATGATTAAGAGCTTTGACTCCAGGGTCCGTGTCGGTCATGACATCGATAGCACGGTGCATATCTATACCACGTTGAACCCCCAGTGGGAGTTTTTTGATCGCCTTGCCTTTTACGAAGTCACCGAGGAAGTTACCGGCCTGCAGGTCAGTGTCGAAGTAAGACAGCGTAAGGTGAGCGAGGAAGTTCATAAGAAGGAGCGGGCAGTTAGGTAGTCAGATCGTCAGGTAGTCGCTACCGCATAAGGGTGCTTGCTTCACTCGTGAGTAGTTTTTTAAAAAACTTCGAATTAGTGCTGCTGAAATTTGGTTCGTCGCCAGACGGCACCGATTTTGACTATTTGACTATTTGACTATTTGACTATTTGACTATTTGACTATTTGACTATTTGACTATTTGACTATTTGACTATTTGACTATTTGACTATTTGACTATTTGACT
>CAYPIM010000229.1:0-8661 GCA_964410795.1 uncultured Lewinella sp.
ACCAAGTAGACCTTCCTACCCGCCTTGGCGTATCCGGTATTAGCCGGTGGAGTATCCAGCAGGCCACGGCTAATATTACGTAGCGGGATGGAAATTAAGAGATCAGGCCCCTTCAGGGTATCAAAGTCCCCTTCTACAAATAGCTGAAAGGCGGTGGATTGAATTTCTGTACGGGGGAGCCAAGCCTTTCCGTTCTCGAGTTCCAGTTTCAATTGCAAAGGAGCGAAGCGTAGGTTTTCGAATCGTTTCTTCATTTTTGCTTTGCGCCCAATTTTCAGCAGCGCGGGCCAGTTGGTTAATTCCAGCCCAGTCAATTCAAGGGTGATATGTCCGGTAGTACTGTCCAGCATTACCCGCTGACGTCCTTCATCTAGCTTACTCTCCACATCTCCGGCCATAGAAAGCACTCCGGCCATAGCACCTTCTTGTTCTGGCAGGGAAACGCCCAAAGCTTTCAATACATCCAATGCTTCTCCTAGTGCCAACGAGTTCGTTTGCCACTGTACGGTAAACGGGGACCTTAATTTCTGATCAATATCATAGGCAGCGGAGAAGGTAACGTCTCCATCTCCCAGGCGGAAGCCGGAGGTTTCCAGCATCAGACGGGTAGAATCTTCGAGCCGTAGGCCTGAGCGAACGTTGGTCAATTGTGTCGATGCATCTGTCCAGAAGGTATCAACATGGAGGCTCAGATCAGGGCGAAAGGCGCTGAATATCCCTCCGGTTGCGGATAATAAGTCCTGTGGATCAAAGCTGGTGGTATCAACTGTCTTCGTCTCTTCCCTTAGCATAAAGCCTTGAATATCTGACCAGCGAAAACTCTGAGCTGTTACATCTGCCTTCACGCGAAAGGTTTCTCCAGGTTCCGGATACAGGAAGGCGGTAAGGCGATCAAGGGTTCCTTGCATTGCAACCGACTTACGGATCGAATCCGAGACCAGTTTAAGTTCATAATCAACGTGCCCGTTAGCGGAACGGACGAAAAACCTCCTGACGGGTACGAATACTTCCGCTGGCCGGTATTCTACTATGCTGGAATCAATCTCCAGGCGGAGGTCCGCATTGCTGACCAATTCATTTAAATCAACGGGACGACCATCTAAGTTTAAATCAATCCGAAACCGGCCGGAGTCAAAAAAGAAGTCTTCAGCGGCAAACAATTGATTAACAAAAACCGGACTCCCTTCCAGGCTAAGCTGGCTATGCAGTCCAAGCGGACCAGGAGCGTAGCTCAGCTGGCCAGAAAAGAGCCCTTCCCTTCCCTCCTGAAAAGAAAAGCTCCCGGTGTTTTCGCCAGCCTGGATGCCAAGGCTGTCATTGATTATACCGCTGTGGGCAAAGTCGACGGTCAGGTCATGCGGCAATGAATCCAGGCCTTCCGGAAGCTGAAGGCCAAAGTACTCCAGCGAAGGGCGCATCCGGTTCAGGTTTAGGTGCTCGGTGGCGACGTTCAGGTAAAAAGGGGTCGATTGGGCCTTTCCCAGTCCCAGCCGTGCGCCAAAATCAAGCCTGCTGTCTTCCCAATCGAAGCTTGTTCGTTCAAGCACCAGGGTATCCTGATCAAAGCGGAGGCCCGTTGAAAAGTTATTAACAGAGAACACGTCGTAATAAGCCACTGTATCAAAGCGAGCTTCGATACGGGGCCGGAAAGAAGTCTGAAGACCAAGGAGCGTGGTTTTCATGGCCGCGACCTGGCGTTCACCTTCCATTGCATCCTGCGGGCGCGCCGCCTCTTCTTCCTCCCTGAACAGGCCATTTTCTCCGAACATCGCTAGAAAATCCTTCCAGCGAATACGGGGAGCATGCAGGGTAACGTCTGTCCGGATACTCTCCGCCGGACGGTCCAGTAATAGTGGTAAAATATTATCGATTCTACCTTCCAGATCAAACGCAAAGCCCGTACTCAATTCGCCTGTTTGCAGCTTGAACCGGATATCCTTGTTTTTCTTCCTGAGCGAGACCGACCTGAGTGGGAAACTGATCTCCGCCGGTTGATAACGTACAATCGTATTAAAAAGCAATAGCTGCCCATCGCTACGCTGGATAATGTTTGGCATTGAATACAGCGACTCATTTACCTTTGTATTTAAAACGAACCGGCCTTTACCAAAGAAGAAATTCTCTGTTCCCACCCGTTCGTTGATCTCCCGCGCTGGCCCCGCAATACGCACTGGGGCTTCAAGGCGCGTATCTCCTACTACACCTCGAATAACAGCATGTGGCATGCTGAGGTAAAGTGACTCTTGAAAAGCTTGGGTGGTATCCAGGTTTATCCTGAAATTTTTATTGCTCCCCGGAATTCCTCCTTCGGCCGCTGAAAGCTGGTTCTCAAAAACGCCTTCCGTACAGACTTTTTGAAATTGGAACTGGTTGATACGAACATCATTACCAGCCAGTCTAAATCCGATTTCAATCTTAGGTTCATCTCCCGGCAACAGGCTGGTGTATAACTCAAAAGTAAGCGGGAAACGATCTGTCACGTAAAAATTCTTCAGTTTCCCTCGCAATTTGTCGGGCAACAAAGCCATTGTCGAATCATAATGCGCTGTACTGTTTTCTATCCAAAGGCTTAACCCCTTGTCCGGGCCCGTAGCTAAAGTTCCAGTAAAGGAGAAAGTTTCCTCTCTGATCCTTAGGCTGGTCCTGGACAAATCCCAGGTTCCGTTGTTGCTATCGATGTGCAGGTTTCCACTAAGGGGAGAACGTGTCAGGAAAGTTCCCTGATCGGTATCGAAGGCGATACCTTCTACGTACGCTACGAGTTGACTGTTTGTGTGAATGCCCGACGGCCTTTTTTCGGTTTCCGTTTGAAGAGAATCGATGTGAATTACTATTCGCTTATTACGGTCTGGCCGTAAGAACGCTAAGTCAATATTCCTTAGCGAGGTTGTCATGCCGCTCCAAATCACTTTAGGGTCGATCCAGGGAGAACCACGGGTGGTCTCTCCCGGAGGTTTGTTTCGACCAAGTTTCCCCAGGTTGAACGCGCCCGAAGAGTCACTCGCAACATAGATGGCTCCGTCAGCAAGCTCAAAAGAATTAAGTCGTAGAGTATCAAAAAGCAGGTTACCGAGGGTAAGGGAGCCCTTAAAATGCCGGGTAGCTAATAAAGGACGCTCGCTGGTGGAGCGGGTAGTATCTCGCACCACCAGACTATCAACCGTAAATGAGATGACAGGAAAGGTTTTCCAGGCTTTGATGTCTAATTCCCGAAAAGAGACTTCAAGGCCGGAAGTGCTGACAAATTCACTGAGAATTTTTTCCTGATTAGCATCAAGGTACGCACTGAGCCACCACGCCGCCAGGCCAATTAGCAGCACAACAACGCTCACTAGAACGAGTAACCAACGGAGGATTTTTTTAAACATAGGGAAAGACTCGTGGCCACCTTCTACAAGTGACACGTCTTTATAACGCGTAATTGCATAACGGGAGTCTTTACAGGGTGGTTCAGTGTGGTTGGACAATAAGGTGAGGGGTAAAGAATGTGTCCTAAGCCGACACTACAACAAAACAACATACATAATTTTGTTAGCTACCACGAGCCGCCTTAAATTTGTATTGTGCTACAAAATCGCAAATTCAAACGACAAATTGCCCGTCTGGAACAGGTTGGCAATGATGACTTTCAGCTCATCCTTACGGGTGGTGCGGGAGCGTTTGCGACGCATGAGCTTCATCTTTTGCTCCGACGGATACGAATTCGGAGCCAACAAGTAAGTCAGTTGCGGCGGACAATGTTTAAGGTCGGTCTTTGTATTCCTTTACTGATGTTTGCGGCTTGTGTTGCAGCATTAATTTCCCTGAGGGGTTTGGTTGCTATTTTCGTACTGGCTATTCCAATCTGCCTAATTGTACTTATCTACCAGCAAGTGCGGGCGGGGCAAAGGTTTAGCTGCTACGACCGGGCCAAGCGATTGCGGTCCATTATTCAGCAGGAGCTGGCAAGACGGAGGTGATTCAAATTTACGGTTTGCCGAACGTTTTGTTCGTGGCGCTTTGCTTGCCTCCCCTGGTCACTAACGCGGAAGTAGAAAAAACTTAGGGTGGTTGACACACCACCGAAAGCCTTATCTTAGTCGCAACACCAAGCCCCTACAACATGCGTTTTTTAGCAATACTCCTTTTGGGAATATTTCATTTTCTACCGCTCGCTGGTCAGCATACCCTGAACGGTATAGTTCTTGATGCTAATAGCGGAGCCCCCTTGGCCGCAGTTAATGTATTCCTGAAGAGTAACCAGTCTCGGGGTGTTCTGACCAATGATCTAGGTGAATACAGTCTACGACTGACCGATGCAGACCTGAAGGATGAAATCGTCTTTAGCCTATTGAGCTATAAAAACCACTCCGCGCCAATTTCGCGACTGGATACCAGCAACCTAATCTTTAATCTACGCATGGAAACCTCTTTTGTTTCCCTCGGCGAGGTAATCGTCGTTTCAGACTTGGGCCTAAAACAAATTGTGCAACGATGCCTGGATAATATCCCCAACACTTACGGCCAGGAAGATTACCTTCTCCGCGCCTACGTTAGGGTTTACGACATCGACAGTGACACTTTCAGCCGGCAACTTGAAGCTAAATTAAATATTCGGGACGGTAAATGGCCGCCTCCACCTTATCCTAGAGAACGACAACGCAAAGGCTTCGCCAAATCTAAGATTCAGCAGTTCAGAATGCCAGCATATACAGGTTACTCCTTACGTAATCGTTGGGACGTTCTGAACGGTCAACATATCTTGGAATGTGGTTATCAGAGCTGGGTAAACAAGCTTAGGTCCCGACGCCCGCTAGGGGTAGTTGGTGCTAAAGAGAAAAACATCCTGGACATCTTAACCTTTAGTAACCGTGGCGAATACCTCAATGGAACCGACACCCTTATCAAGATTCATTACCGCCTGAGTGATGAAGAAGCGGAGGCCCGTAACATCTCCGGGGAGTCAATAGAATATTGGTATTCTGGCGACTTGTTAATCAACAAATCTGATCTGGCTATCTTAAAAATTGTAGAAGGCAAAGCGAATGAAAACGGAGAAGAAAAATTCTACCGCAGCGCTTCTTACCAAAAGGTGGATGGTAAATACTACGTAAAGGAATTGCGCCAGGTTATGGCCTTCGATTATGATCATAAGTCCGCTACTTACTACACAAATCACTTTCTATACGTCAATGAAGTAATCACAAGCTCCAAAGCCATAAAAGTAGCTTTCAAGGGCAAACTCCTCGACTATGATCTGGACCTAAAAGATATCCGTTTAAAGTACGATGTAGATTACTGGGCAAACAACAGTATGCTAAAGCTAACTTCCGCTCCTGAAGTGATGAGGGCCAACTTACGAAGGATGCAGGAGTTGAAGGAAAACAATTAAAAATCCTCCACAAGGTTATTTCACCATACTCGTACGGGTAATATTTAGAACAGAACCTACCGCAACGCCTCCACTACCCGTTCCGCTAATCCGGCCCGCGTACTGAGCGATAATTGGACACGCTTCACGGTTGTATTCAGGTCTTCAGCGTAAGCCGCCCAAACCCGGTAGTTGCCAAGTTGATCTTTTTCGCAGTAGACGCCCAACGGCATAGAGCAGCCCCCTTCCATTATGTTGAGGACGGTACGTTCCACGTTGGTACACTCCCCTACTTCTACGTTGTGTAATGGAGCCAGTTGCTTGCGGATATCAATAGCGTCTTTACGGGTCTGGATGGCCATTACGCCCTGACCGGGCGCGGGCACAAACTCACGTGGGCTCGGCCGGACGACAACCATATCCGCCAGGTCGAGCTCCAGGCGTTCCAGGCCGGCGGCGGCGAGCATTACGGCATCAATTTCTCCGGTCCGGGCTTTGTTGAGACGGGTGGGTACGTTGCCCCGGATGTCTACCGTAACCAGGCCAGGGTGCAGCTCCTTCAACTGCGCCTTACGCCGGTTCGAGCTGGTGCCAATGGTTGCGCCATCGGCCAGCTTAAAAGGTTTACCTTCTACAGCCTTGTCTTTATGAATGATGATCACATCATTGACGGAGGCACGGTAGCTGAGGGCAGCCAGCGTCAGCCCTTCGGGCTGCTCGGTCGGCATATCCTTGAGACTATGGACCGCCAAATCGATGTCTCCGGCCAGCAGGTGGTCTTCAATTTCCTTAGTGAAAAAGCCCTTGCCTTCCAGCTTGTCAAAGCCAAGGTGTTGGACCTTATCGCCCTGGGTTTTGATGATCTTTAGCTCACTTACAATGCCAAGTTCCTTCAGTTGGTCCTGAACGAAATGGGCTTGCCAGAGAGCTAGTTTTGATCCGCGGGTTCCGATTATCATAAGTAAGGGAGTAAGGGGGAATAAAAGAGGAAGGGAGGGGGAAAGAGAAGTAAGGTTGGGGGATAAGTAAGGAGTAGCGGGAATAAAGTGCGTGCACCTTCCTTTAGTCCTTTTCTCCCTCAACCCTTTTCTCCTTTTTTTCTTAAAAATCCGCCGTCTTAGGCGCACGGGGGAAAGGAATTACGTCCCGGATGTTGCCCATTCCGGTTACGAACATTACCATGCGCTCAAAGCCGAGGCCAAAGCCTGCGTGGGGGCAGCCGCCGAACTTCCGCAGTTGCATGTACCAGGCCAGTTCGTCTTCGTGAACGTCCATTTCCTGCATGCGGGTGCGGAGTACTTCTTCGCGCTCTTCGCGCTGGGAGCCCCCCACCATTTCCCCAATGTAGGGGAAGAGGATGTCCATAGCAGCAACGGTTTCGTTGTCGTCGTTCAGGCGCATGTAGAAAGCCTTGAAGCTTTTGGGGTAATCGCGAACGATGACCGGCTTCTTGAAGTGCTTCTCCACCAGCCAGCGCTCGTGCTCGGCCTGGAGGTCCGTCCCCCACTCTACGGGGAATTCGAACTTCTTCTTCTTGTACGGCTTGCTGCGCTGGATCAGGTTAATCGCCTCGGTGTAGGTGATGCGGGCGAAGTCGTCCTTGACGGTGAATTCGAGCATTTCGATGAGGCCCATCGGGCGGCGCAGCTCGGTCTTCATGTTCTTTTCGGCCTGCTTGATGCGGGCGTCGAGGAATTCCAGGTCGGCGCGGTAGTTGTCGAGGCAGTAGTTGATGAGGTACTTGAGGAAGTCCTCGGCCAGGTCCTGGTCGTTGTCGATGTCGGCGAAAGCGATCTCCGGTTCGATCATCCAGAACTCGCTCAGGTGGCGGCTGGTGTGGCTGTTTTCGGCGCGGAAGGTGGGGCCAAAGGTGTAGACCTTACCCATCGCCAGGGCACCGATCTCAGCTTGTAGCTGCCCCGAAACGGTGAGGTGGGTACCCTTGCCGAAAAAGTCCTGGCTGTAATCCACCTTGCCGTCCTCGTCTCTTGGCGGGGACGCAGGATCAAGGGTCGTTACGCGAAACATCTCTCCTGCGCCCTCGGCATCGTTACCGGTTATGATCGGCGTGTGCAGGTAGTAGAAGTTGCGATCGTGAAAGTATTTGTTGACGGCGTAGGCCAGCGCGTGGCGCAGGCGGAAGACGGCGCTGAAGGTATTCGTCCGCATCCGGAACTGCGCGTTCTCGCGCAGGAACTCCATAGATTGTTTCTTGGCCTGGAGCGGGTATTCGCTCAGGTCCGCCGCACCGTGGATGGTGATGGACTTAGCCACTACCTCTACGGCTTGTCCGCTGCCCTGGCTCTCCACCAGTTCGCCGGTCACGCCCACACAGGCGTGGAAGCCGATGGCGCGGATGGTCTCCTCTTCGAAGTCCTCTCCGTTGACAACTACCTGCAGGGTTTCTGCGCCAGAACCGTCGTTCAACACCATGAACCGATTACCACGCCAGGCCCGGACCCAGCCCATTACGGTTACTTCTTCGCCTACAGTGGGCGACTTTAGAATGTTTGCTATTTCCTGACGGTGGATCATGACGCTTTGTTCTTTGAAGGCGCGAAGATAGTAATAGTCAAACAGTCATGTAGTCAATCAGTCAAATAGTTGCAGACGGTATTATTTGACTGTTTGGCTTCTTGGGGCGCGGACGCGGGTGCAAAGAAAAGTTTCGGTAAGTTTGTTCTAACCTATACACTATTGCTTTGATACAATATACCTAACATGAAACGCCTCCTATTAATCTTACTCCCTCTCTTCATCTTGGGCTGTGGTTCAGACGACAACTACGTCGCAGATTTCTTTTACAGCCCGACCACCTATTGGAAGTTGTCTGCCAAATTGAACGACCCCGGAGATGGGTCAGGAACTTTCCAACCAGTAATCAGCGAAAGGGTCCTTACTATTGAAGTATACCGGGTGGTTACCAATGGTAGTATGTGCACACCGGATGGACCTGTTGGCCCGGACGAATTTGCTGATTACGATTCTAACACTCCCGAGTTTTTCGTCATGAATTGTGACAGTACGGATGTTCCTCGTCATTTCTCCTATTTCTTTCTTGACGACTCCAACGAATTAATCCTGGACCTGGGATGCGATGAGCCGTGTTGGCTTCGGTACGAGAGACAATAATAGTTGGCTTTAAATGCGAAATAGATTAGCGGAATAATACCGGCCCCGGAAGAATACTTTGGCAAAGTAAAGCTCTGCCTTTCGGTCGCTTAGGTCTAGTCTTAGGTGTGAAGCTCGACGCACAGCGCTACGGTATACACACATCTTTACATTCTAAAATTTACCTCCGATGTGTCGCA
>CAYPIM010000230.1:0-8616 GCA_964410795.1 uncultured Lewinella sp.
AACATCATCGGGTAAAAACCTTAGGCAGCGGGAAGGTTGAAATAATACTACAAAAAAGAAAGGGCCAACCCTATGGGTCGGCCCTACTTACTAGGTCAATTTGGTAATGCTCTATAACTTATAGTCTATGGTTAGAATTCTAAGTGAAGCCAGATTTTCGCACTTGAAAGATTCTTAACTCATTTTCATAAGAGAGTGGTGGAATGCACAACTCCTAATTTTGGTAATGATTGCCAATGGCGCTTTTCATCCGTTGGCGAGCAAGGAAGATGCGGCTCTTCACTGTTCCGATCGGAATATTAAGGTGCCGTGCGATTTCCTTGTATTCGTAACCACGGTAAAACATCAGGAACGGTACGCTATAAAGTTCTCCGATGCCATTCAGCATTACCTTAAGCTCTTTCATCCGCATGTCATGCTCTCCTTTATTCGGAATTGCATTCTTACTTTCCAAAGCGAAAGAGAAATCTTCAATCGGCTGGTTTACGTGCTTACGGCTCTTCATCTTCCGGTAACGGTTGATGTAGGTGTTTCGCATAATGGTAGAAACCCAACTCTTAAAGTTGGTTCCCATAGTAAACTTTTCCCGGTGGCGAAAAGCACGAAGGCTGGTCTCTTGCATTAAGTCCTGTGCATCCTGCCGATTGCGTGTGAGC
Organism: uncultured Lewinella sp.; assembly: GCA_964410795.1. Classification (GTDB taxonomy): domain Bacteria; phylum Bacteroidota; class Bacteroidia; order Chitinophagales; family Saprospiraceae; genus Neolewinella. The sequence continues at coordinate 657 of CAYPIM010000230.1, forward strand.
CTGAGCGCAAATGAGAAAAGAAGGTTTTCTAACTGATCAATCTGTTGGGTAAACTCTTTATTAGTCATGTGTGTGGTTAATGTATTGAACAAACAGTGGCAAACTTCTGACGGGTTGCACGTCAATCGTTAGTCAAACACCATGCCAAAAACATAAAAGACTCATTTTCAACCATATAGCTCTTGCCAATGTTAATAAAAAAGGATCCTATTAAAACAATTGACTTTATATAAACAAAAAATCCGGTCAGATTTGATGAAATCTGACCGGATTTAATTTGATTATTCTGATTTACATTTCGCCAGAGAGCAGCTTAACGCCATCGGCTAGAAAACGAAGTTCTCGTTTCGGCTCTGTGATTTCAGCAATCTCTTCAGCTGATTTCCCTGCATCTTCGGCGTAATGGCGAAGTTCATCTACCGGAGTAATTTGGTAATAAGCCATTCCGTGCATGACTACTTCCCGGCCGCTGATGTCTTTTGGCATAAAGAATCCGTAATCTTTAAACTTAACCATCATTTCCTCACCGTTCCCTGCAGCAATAGTCATCCAGCATCCTTTTGCCTGGCAAACTTCATTGACCTTTCCCTGAAGAGTAGTTTTCAGCGTATCAACGAGCTGGTTTTCGCTGTAAGACGTCAACAGAGCATTGGCTGGCACCACTTCTTTGGCCATAAAGTTTGCACCAAAGGTTCCAGCTACTTCTTCTGTTGCTACCGGAGCTTCTTCTGTTGCGGCAGACTGTTGAGAGCTACCGCATGCCGTGAGTACCACAAAGAGGACGCCTACGACAAAAAGAGAGACAGTATTCTTCATCATTATTAGTTTTTTTTTAGACAGCAAAGATAAGGCGCTTAGTAAACTTACAAATCACCATCACCTAGGAGGCGCAAAACAAATTATAGAATCTCCAAAAGGCCATCTGGATATTAAGGCCTTCATACAAAAACCTACTTTACTGGTACCCCAGTAGCTCTGTAATATAGGAGCCTCCGTAACCAAGTCCTTTCAATTTTTCCTGAAGTGCGACGGCCTCTGTACGGTTCGGGAAACTATTACGACTCTCTACCACCCAAATTTGCTCACAAGGACGGTAGCGTGCCACTAGATCAGGATGAAAGGGATACTCTGCAGGATCCGTATAGCGCAGAATTGCTACTTGTACTTTGTATTCTTTGGTTGGGGTGGTCGTAAAGCGAGGAAGTGGCGGCGCAGTAGTAGTGCCGGGTATAGCAGCTACGCTTCCGTAGGTAGCTGGCCCTTCATCGCAATAAGGTGGTTTTTCATCCTGAGCACCTAAGGTAACAGCAAAACAAAATAGAAGCAGTGTCATCATAGTTTTCATAAACGCAGTATCTGTTGATTGATATAATTGACATAATTAAGAACAACACTAGTTTAATGTTCGCAAATCATGCCTACAATGGTGCAAATATAAGGGTTTTGCGTTTTACATATGAGAATAATCATAAGGCATAGCCCCTTAAAATGGCACTCTCACTTAAATTCCCCGCAGGGTTATGGCGAATAATTTTATTGTTCGTATAGAAGTAGCATCAGTTCACTTTCACAATTTCTCGGTACATCACCGTTATTTCTACTTTCCGGTTTAACGCACGTTGCGAAGCACCAGGCAGTTCGCCTGCGCCTACTATATTAAATTCATTAGCCTTAACTCCAGCGGTTTGCAGATGAATACCTACTGCTTTAGCCCGATCCTGACTTAGTCGAAGATTAAACTCAGCATCTCCGGTGCTGTCCGTAAAACCTGTAACACTAATATTAATAATATTACGGTCTTTTACTTCGCCAACGAATAGTTGAAGCCCTTCAATTGCCCGGGCCGTAAGGCTCGCATCTTCAAAATTAAAGAGCACGGTGTAGTTGCGTTTTTTGATTCTGGTTCGGCGTTGGATCGTGTCCACTTCAACTATCGGCGGTGGCGGTGGCGGCGGTGGTTTTACGGCCTCCTTTTTAAGGAAGAGGTCAATTCTGTAAGGTGTTATATTATCCCACTGGGGCACCGCAAAAGTTCGGGAATAGGGCAAGTAATCATCATTACCAACGCTAATAGACAGCGGCTCACCAGAGGCGGCACAAACAAAGAACCTGCCTTCGTAATTCGTTCGGTAGACTTTTTTCCCACCAACAATTATTGTCTGATCTATAATGGGTTCTCCCGTAAGGCTATCAGTTACAAATCCTGACAAGTAAGTGATGGGCTTTGAGCTAAGGCGATCCGACAGTTTGAATCCATAAATATCTAATTTTCCGAGCCCTCCAGGTCGGTCACTGGAGACGTAACCGGTCTTCCCATCTGCGCTGAGGTGAAAGCCGAGTTCACGATGAGGGCCATTCACTGGTGGCCCAAGGTTAAGGGCTTGGGTAAACCGCTTCTGGCTACTGTCCCACCAGCTGGCAAAGATGTCTTCATCTCCCAGGCTGTAGTGCCCGGTGCTGCTGAAGTAGAGTGTTTGGCCATCATCACTTAAAAACGGGGCTTCCTCTGCTTCCGCTGTATTTACGCCGTCGCCAAGGTTCTGGGGTTCACCCCAGGAGCCATCCGTCTGTCGGTAACAAACAAAAATATCTGTCATTCCAAAACTTGGTTCTCGTTCAGAGACAAAAAAGAGCTGCTGTTCATCACAGCTAATAGCGGCCTGGGTTTCCCAGTTCACCGGAGAGTTAATGTAATTGGGCAATGGGATGACGTCCCGTATTTTTCCATCCACCAGCCAACCTGCGTAAAGGTCACAATTGCCCGTTCGGCGAAAGCCTTTAGCAACCACCACTTCGTCTCCTTTACAACTAGTAAAATAAATCCTTTCCCCGTCCCGGACAATAGAGCACATTCCTTCAGGCCGAAGGGTATTAAAACTACCAAAACGGGTAGTGAACCATTCGGATTCAGCGTCTTTTCGGCGGCCAATCAGAAGGTCCTCGTCATGCCCCTGTCCCTGGCGGGTAAAAAGAAAGCGGTTTGGGTCATTGGCAAAGAAGGGGAAATAATCGTTCTGTTGAGTATTGACGGGAAACCCTAAGTTGAAGAGCTTCGTTACGTTAATAAACTGGGAGCTGTCCTGAGTGATGCGCGCCGCTTTAACCTCTCCGTCTAGGCGAGCGATTACCTTACGTTCTTCAGCAGCTTCCTCTTCTCCGTTACGGCCAAACTCTCCTATGTTCACCTTCTGTAACTCTCCGAATTGCTCTAAGTAGAACAGGGCAAGTTCTGGTCGTGACATCTTGTAATAGACCTTGCCCAGCTTGTAATAAAGTAAGCGAGAGAAGTATGGGTCGCGGTTAAGAACGTGCTGATAGGAATCTGCGGCGGATGCATAATTTCCGATCAATTCATGCGAAAGGCCGAGGAAGCGATGGGCGGCGATATAGCCCGTGTCCTGCTTGATGGCTTCCCTAAATGGTTTGATCGCCCGCTTGGGCTTACCTGCCAGCAAAAATTGTACTCCGTCATCAAAAGCCGCATTCGCGGCGGCAAAGTTGCTCCCTTTCCCCACCTGGGCTTGTAGGGGCGCGACGAGGCAGCTGAAAAGCAGAATTAGGAAAGCGGCTCTTAACATGGATATGAGTTGCAGATGGTAAAGATCAGGCCAGAGAATGATGACCTGCGGTCAGCATAAACTTACAATCTTCCTATCTAAAAAAGCTTGGGCTCCGCCAAAGGCGGAGCCGCAAGATAAAATGAGTGCATTAGTAAACTATCGGCGCTAAGGTAACAAGTTTTTGTAACTGAACGATCGGGGCTACAACTACCACCCCAACATTGTGGTAATATTTAGGCTTTCCTAGCTCTTTTGCCCAACACACTGCACCCGCGGCCGCGCCTACAATAACACTAAGTTAGAGATGGTGCCTGGAAAAGGAAGAGGGCGCAAACGCAGGTGCGAAGTAGGGGTGATGAGAACAAAAGTGTGAGGTCGAAAACCAGTAAGTTATTTTCACGGCGCTCCTAAATTGAACGACAAAGGCTGCCCGCCTAACTCAACCCTCTCCCCCACCCTGTGTTAGAGGATATTATGAAAACGTTCCTTTCACTCCTGCTCCCCTTAGCCTTGTTCGCCTGTAATACCGCTCAGGATCAATCTGCTCAGCCCGCAAAGGCAAAAGAAGCCGTTCCCGGCCATTTCACCGGCAACCTCACCGAATACTGGTATGAAGGGAAGGCGGAAATAAACACTTACCGCCTTGAACAAGCCCGATACGGGGAGGTCCGTCCGGGGCAGGTTTCGATGATATTCGTCTCGGAAGATTTTTTGACCGACAAACAGGTCAAAAACGATAATTACTCCAACCCTAATTCAACCCCTATCCTCAAGACAAACATCATCCGCCGCTTCGTCACTGGTATTTACGACTATTCGATCATGACATCGGTATTTTCGCCCACTAAAACCACCGAGCAGCCCCACACAATGAAGGTGACCACCTCCAGCCAGGACTGGTGTGGACAAACTTTCACCCAGCTCAACTACGCCGGCGGAGGCCAATGGAACAAACAGGTCCGTTCCTACTTCGAGCGGGAGGGAGACGTAAATGAAGTCGTCTCTGCTGATTTCCTGGAAGACGAGCTCTTTAATCGTATTCGTTCCGGCTGGAAGAATCTTCCCGTTGGGGAATTTCGCGTAATTCCCAGTACAAGTTACCTGCTGATGTCGCACAAACCTTACCAGGCTCAGCGCGCAGCTGTTAGCCTTCAAGACTACGAAGGCAATGAAGAAACCCCACCAACAAAAGCTTATGTTATCAATTATAACAAAGATAACAGAAAGCTCGAAATCTTCTTCAACTCCGAAGCCCCGTACACCATCACCGGCTGGGACGAAACCTACCTTAACCGTGGCAAAAGCCTCGTCACTAAAGCCCGTTTGACGCACCAAAAGAGAGCACCTTACTGGAATCAGAATTCGGTAGCGGATGAAGGCTTAAGGGCGGAGATTGGGCTTGAATAATAATATAGCTCGATAGTAAGGTAGCCGCCGCCACACTAAAAACAAACAGGCAAAACTACTTAGAACTAAACGGCCAACACGTTGAAGTTGGCGAACCCCTACACCACAATTTCGTTACACCACCAAACTCCCCAGCTACATGGCTACACGCTATTCCACCTCATTACTGCTTTTCCTGATCGTCATTTGTTTTTCTTGTTTCCTGCCAGCTCAAGGGTTAAGGCCTTACAACCCCAGCAACGTGACCAACGGAGTTTTGATCGGACTTGGCGGAAGTATTACTGTTGGGTCAATGTTTCTGGATAAAAAGGTAAAGCCAATGACGGAAGCAGAGGTAATGGCACTTGACCGGACTAAAATCTGGCCCATCGACCGCTTCTCTCTGCGTCATCTCTCATTTAAATCAGACGAGTTTACGGACAAATTGCTACTGACCAGTTTTGCCAGTCCTTTCTTCCTCTTACTAGACAAACCTGGAAGAAACAACTTTGACGATATGGCAATGATTGTTTTTCAGGGAGCTATGCTCAACTCTGCTCTTATCAACCTCACCAAAGTCACAGCCCAGCGTGCACGCCCCTACAACTACAACCCAGATGCGCCATTGGATATAAAGCTGCGAAAGTCAAGCCGCTATTCTTTTTATAGCGGTCATGTTGCCACTGCTGCCTACTTTAGTTTCACCACGGCTCAACTCTATTCCGACCTACACCCTAACAGCCAGGCTCGCCCTTACGTATGGGCTGTGGCAGGTCTAATTCCCGCAGCTGTTGCCTACGGTCGGATGCGAGCGGGCAAACATTTCTTTACCGATGTCTTAATAGGGTTTGCTGCCGGCACCGCAATTGCACTTACGGTACCCGCTTTGCACCGGGCCGGACGAGAATAAGTCATTCGGCGTTGGCAAACCATTAACGCAGCGAGCGGGAGCGTTAAAACAAAGTTACCGTCCATTAGACATAACAAATTTCGGCATAGAAACCGTTTCTTATTTTAGATATGTCAGCAACTACGGCTAAAATAGGCTGGCGCAGCGCCGCAGCTTTGGTGTTGGCCAACATGATCGGTACCGGGGCCTTCACTACCCTTGGCTTACAGCTTGAATGGATTTCAAGTTGGCCGGCACTCCTTATGCTTTGGGCAATTGGTGGCCTGGTAGCCTGGTGTGGCGCCGTCAGTTATGCTGAACTGGGCACCCGCCTTCCTAAATCTGGCGGAGAGGCACACTTCCTTTCAGAAATCTTTCACCCCTTGCTTGGCTTCCTCAGTGGTTGGGTAAGCCTCACAGTAGGCTTCGCTGCGGCGGTGGCCCTATCGGCCATGGCAGTGGGCCACTATCTAGAAGCCTGGACAGCATGGCCACCAGCATTTACTGCAGCGGGAAGCATAGTTTTGCTCAGCCTTGCGCACAGCTTTGGCACCAAAGAATCAAGTCGTTTACAGAATGGACTTACCGCGCTCAAACTCCTGTTGGTACTGGCTCTCGGGCTTGCAGGAGCGCTACTTCCGGTTCCGGCAGGAACTGAGACAAACTGGACGATGGCTGGCGCGGAGGCGATCTGGTCTCCCGGAGCCGCCGTTGCGATGATTAGTGTTTTTTATGCATTTTCAGGGTGGAATGCGGCGGCCTATATCGTTGAGGAAATCCAGGAACCAAGAAAAAACTTACCCAAAGCTCTGATTGTAGGTACCGTTTTGGTTAGTGGCCTTTTTCTGCTTCTGCAGTATGGTTTTCTCCGGCAAGCTGGCAGTGAAGCCCTTTCTGGCCAGATTGACGTTGCCCAAATTGCGGCAGGAGCCATGTTCGGCGAAAGAATAGGCCAGATGGTTAGCGTACTAATCGGCATCCTGCTACTCACTGGCATATCAGCTATGATTTGGGTGGGCCCCAGAGTAGTTCGGGCAATGGGCAATAGCCATCAGCTTTGGCGCACCTTCGGAGAATTGAGCAGCAAAGGATTGCCGTTGCGGGCAACCTGGTTGCAAGGAGGCATTAGCCTGTTTCTTGTCTTCACCTCAAGTTTCGAACGCGTTTTACTTTACAGCGGCTTCGTACTCCAACTGTTCACCTTTCTTGCCGTTGTGGGCTTATTGTTGCTTCGCCTCCGATCCTCTAAAGAAGCAGGCTACTCCTCGCCACTTTACCCCTTACCACAGTTTATTTTCCTTGCCTTCAGCACTTGGTCTTTGGCGTATCTGCTCAAGAACCAGCCTGTGGAAAGCTTACTCGGACTACTGAATGTTGCTGCCGGCCTAGCTGCTTACTACTTTGATGTCCGGAAACCAGAGGGTAATCCAGAGGCGCAGCCGCAGGATGCTGGATAGGTGTTTTAAGACTTTAATGCAAAAAACATAAGCCATCCCGAACTCTGGGTAGTGTTTTGGGAGTTCCCCATATTTACAAGCTGGATTGTGACAAAAAAAAGCGATCAGCGATCAGCATTCAGGCAAAACTGCTTTGAATGCTAATCGCTGATCGCTAAAATTCTTATCAGCCACTACAAAACACGGCAATTCATTCCAATAATTAGGGATGACTCAATGTTTTCATAGTAAGCCGAAGCTCGTAATTACTTACGGATGCCAAGCTTGGCGATCAGGGCACGGTAACCTTCAAGGTCCTTCTTCTGAAGGTACGCGAGGTGACGACGACGCTGGCCTACTAGGCTAAGCAGGGCCTTACGGCTGCTGTGGTCTTTGCGGTGACGCTGAAGGTGATCGCTAAGCTCCTGAATACGGAACGTAAAAAGTGCGATTTGGCCCTCGGTGGAACCGGTGTTGGTGGCAGAGCCACCGTATTCTGCGAAGATTTCCTGAATCTTCTCCTTTGGCATATATACTGGCATAATGAAAAAGCCTTTATGGATCACTTGGATCTGGTAAAGCAAAATTTGCGGCTGCAAAGGTAACTGTATTCTGGTAAATAGTCAAATAGTTACGCCTCCAATTAGTTTCTTCTCTAAATGGGGTTTGTGCTCGTTAATGGCTCCTTC
>CAYPIM010000231.1:0-8575 GCA_964410795.1 uncultured Lewinella sp.
CCTAAAGGCTCCTCGGGGCATAGCCCCTCGCCCAATCAATTAACCTCTACCATCTTCAAGCCTTCATTCCCATTCACTACCGGCAAATACTGCATCTCCGCCCGTGCAGGGTTGAGCGTATAGCTACCAGAAAAGCGCGGTGCAAGGGCAACTTTATAGGTGTGTTTGCCAGCGGGTAGGCGGTCGCAGAAGATGGCCACCCGGTCGCGTTGGTACTCGCGGTGTACAGCCCAGGGGCCGCGCGTCTCATTACGGTCCTGGTAGCTGCAGCCTCCGGGGATGGGGATTTCCACCAGCACGTAGTCCGCATCAGACTTAGATACAACGGTTACTTCCAGATAGGCGGTCTCGCCCTGCGTTAGCTTGCTCAACGGCCGACCACGATTGTCGGTGATGCTAGAAGTAAGCTGAAAGCCATCGTCTTTGGCCACCGGCTCCGTCTCGAACCAGCGCTGGTAGAGACTGATGGGCAAAGGCCCACTGCCAGACCGATCCAGACGCAGATCAGGCACCGCATCGGTCGGTACTTCGGTCTCGAACGGAAAAGCGGTCACCTCCGTACTACTTCCGCCGGAGCGGAGGGTGACGGCGGGAGGAGACAGGGCGTCGTCCTCGTCCAGCAAAGCGGGCAGTAACTCCGCCAGCAAGCGGGCAGATTCCAGGGTGTTGGTGCCAAGCAGCGGCACGTTGCCCGGTCGGTTACGGGCGGCGGACTGGCCGAGGAGATAGTTGATGGTCTTGTCGGCTTCGGCTTGGTTTCCGGCCGTGCTCAGGATGCGTTGGGCCAGTAATCCAGAGGCCAACCGGCCATCCAGCGGCTGGCGGTAAAAGTAGTAACCGCGCCGACCCCAGTACCGACCCAGGGCGGCGTGGGTAGAAGAACTGTCAAGCAAGCGCTGTACATCAACCGTGTCGCCGCGCAGCTGCCGCAGGCGGGTAACGGCGAGTAACTCATAGTCGTTGGGCGCAGTAAAAGTGTCGATGCGGGTGATTTCGGTATCCGTAATTTGGTAGCCTTCTTCGCCGAGGACAAGCATGATCTGCAGCTGGTCGCGTACGGGCAACTCCGGTAACCGACCAAGCAGGTAACGGCGGACCGAAGTGAGGTTGGTTACCGTATGCCCGGCTTGCTCAGCCATCGCCAGGGCGCGATAGACGTGCAGGCTAATCCAGGGGGTAGCGCTCTGCGAGGATGCCCACCAGCCGAAGCCGCCGTCTGGCCGGCGCAGTTTTTCGAGGCGGAGGATCATTTTTTGGATATCGGCAGCTCGCTTAAAAGCCTTGCCCTCAGCACTTCGAATAGCTTTCATTTGTAGCAAGCCAATGAGGCGGCTGGCCGTTTGCTCCGTACAGGCGTAGGGGTAATCGACGATGTGGTCAAGGTCATTGAGGAGTTGCTGGACGCGGTTGCCGGGTAGGCGCAAGGTGACCGGGCCGCGCTCCGGGCGGATGAAGGCGTCGGGTAGGGCTGTGTTCCCTTCCGTGAGGAGTAGGAGCTCTCCGCTGACCATCTCCGTGCCTTTGGGGTAGACGGGGAAGGAGCGCTGCTCTCCGTCGGAGGCCTGGTCTCCGTCCGTAGTCTGGACGGTAAACTGGTAGGTCATGCTGTCCGCTCCGGAGGTGGCTTCGATTGGGTAGCGGTTCTCAAGTGCGTCCACCAACTCTGCATCCTGCGTACGCGCCGCCTCTTCTTCTTCTCCCTGAAAAGACAAACGAACGGCTCGTTTGCCACCCTCACGGTTGATGGCCAGGGTAGCAGCTTCGGCCCGGTCGCCTTCTACTAGAAAACGAGGCAGGTAAAGCTGGGCTTGAAGCGGTAGGAAAGCATTCGTGCGCTCTAACGCAAAACCGATGCGCCGCTTCCGGTCTTGCCCGACGGCGAAGGTGTTCCAGGCGGTAATGTCGTCGGGGAAGGTGATGTCGAAAACCGCCTTGCCCTGCCGGTCGGTGCGGAGATTGGGGACGTAGGCGGCGTAGTCGGAGAAGGATTCGCGGAGGTTGGCGGGCGGGAGGTTGTTACCAACGGTATTTGAATCATTTTCATCGGCATAAGCAATTTCAGAATCTGGTATATCTGCTGAAGTAACAGGTATGCCGTCCACATAATGAACTGTTGCATTACTACGAGAACCACGAATACTAATGGCTCCGCCTTCGTCTGTGCTACTAACACCTGCTACGATTGAGGTGATTGCCGTAACTTTTTTTGCGGGCAAGTTTCTCATTTCTTCGGATGTGATAACAGAGCCGCTGGTGGTATTGTCCTGTTCAGTGAGCGGTATTCTAAATGAACTCACAACGATTTCATTTAACACTACTCCATCGTTAGACATTGTAATGATGAGCGGGTTAGGGATCATTGTACCTGCTGTTATTTCCATCATGTATGGTTGGTATCCAGTGTAATTGACGGAAAGGATATAGTCGCGATCCGGAACTTCTAACGAGAAATTTCCTTCAAAGTCGGTTGTTGTCCCTTTTGCTGAACCAACAATATGAACGGTTGCGAACGGTAATTCATCACCTGCTTCATCTTGCACGATTCCCGCAATTTTACGACCGGTAAAATCATAGTCAGAGTAGGTCACTCCTATTTTTAATTCTTCCGGTGGCTTACTTGCTGAATACCCCAAGAAGCGGCTAAAATTGCTGAAATGCTGGAGTTCTGCCCGCTGGAAGGCCAGCAGGGTAAGGCTATCTGCTCCGAGTTCAACGCGCTGGTGAAAGACAGAATCGTTACGGAAGTGATAGAGCATATCGTAAGTACCTGGTTTGAGGCGATTGGGCTTACTTAGGCTAGTGTAGTAAAAATCGTCCGCCCCGACTGGTGCAGCGATGACGCGGTTAAGTTCAGGTGGAAGGTTTGCATACTGAACCCGGGCTGCGGGCTCCATCGGTACCAACCGGGGCAGTCGTTTGGCGTGCGAGATTATTCGTCGCTGCGGTGCCGGAGGCGGCACTTTATAGAAGTATTCCGGTAGGCCCGGCCCGTCCGGCCCGGAACGCGCCCGCTGCCGCATGAAGCTTTCAATGGTTTCCCTTTCCATTGGGTAAAGCCGGTCTCGTTCCTTGGTAATTCGGTAGGTAGCCCTGGGCTCAAAGCGAAGGCTGACACTGTCGTGGCTGGGGAACCAAAAACGCAGGTTACTCCCACTAGCGGCCAACCCAAGTGGCGCCCAGTTGGTGTTTCTCGCTCGGTTGGTAGACTGAATAATGCCATCGTGCCCCGCCCGGAAGTGGAGTTGGCCGGAGGTTCGCATGTGCGACAGCGCAAAGACCCGCTCCCAGATTCGATCGACGGCTCCCTTATCCCATTTTTGCACCTGCGTGCGCGCCCACCCAGCCCTCACCCACCGCTCGGCATCAAAGCTGAGCACCAGCTGGCGACAACTCTCGAAATAGATGGATTTGGTGTAAAGGTGCTTGTCGGTCCGTAGGCTGATTTCGTGCCAGCCGCTGTCCACCGGAATGCTGTAAGGTGTGGTGATGTTTGGGTGCCACCAGTACACGAGCCGGTCGTCGGCGTAGACGGTACGGATGGTCACGGGCTGGTGGTTTTTGATCACGAAGGGGGCGAAATGCGCGTGCTGTACCCGGTCCGGTAGCAGCGTGTCGAGGTCGCGCTGAAAGGTGAATTCCCCGTCCGGATACCGGAGGCGGTAGGCCAGGGCGGTGTCTAAACCAAAGTCTTTTACGAGCCAGCCGGGCGGTACTTCTGAGCGGTTCATGCGGTAGGCTTTGCGGCGGTAGTTTTGGCGACCGCGGCGGCGTTTGTTGCGCTTACTGTAGGTCGGCGTGGTTACTGGTGTTTTGTCAAAGCGGGCATTGTAGGAGCCGGCGGAGAGGCGCACGTTTGGGGCAGGGCGGCCCTTCTGATCGGTAGCCGTCAGGGCAATACGGACTGTTTCTCCGGGTTTTACTTTTGCTGGTTGAGTCAGTTGTAAGTTCAGTACTTTTTTGTGCTCCGTCTGGAGATCGTAGCGCGGGGCGGAGAGGTCCGTTTGTTCGTGCTGCCAGGCGCCACCTGCGAGGTAGGCATAATGGAGTTTTAGCTTGGTACTCGGAGCGAATCCGGAGCGGAGAAATCCACCCCCAGCCCCTCCCTGAAGGAGAGGGGAGGAATCGGAATCTGCGATGATTTTTCCATCTTCATAGAGCGTCCAGCGGAGGGGTTGGGCGTTCGGGTTGGGGAAACGAAGCAGCAGCGTGTCGCGCGACCAGTAGGCGGGACTGCCGCTTGTCGGCGAGAGATCAGTCATTTTTTTGCTGACTTCCTGCTCGTCGTAGAGGACGCGGTATTGGGCTTGCTGGTGGTCGAGCTTTAGGGTGTGGGGAAGAGAGATTTGTTGGCGGAGGGTGTCGTTTTGGGGGGTGATGGTCTCCAGGGTGGCGTACCCCGGACTACGCTGCGCTTCGTCCGGAGAGATCTGAAGGGTATCCGCTACGCGGAAGCTGGGCGAGGCAGGAGAGGGAGATGTGGCAGGTATGGGCGCGGCCGCAGGTGCAAGGAAGGCTTGGAGGCTGTCTCCCCTGATTTCAAGTCGGGGGATGCGGGCGTAGCGCCGGTCTACCGTAAGAACATTGTTTGCCTCTTTATATTCTCCCGAGGGGCCGGTGAGCTGGGTGTGTACGCTGATGCGCACGGAATGCCCCTTGGGGAAAAGACTGTCGGGCAGGATGATGCGGCGATCTATGCGGTTGTCCGTCGATTCGGTGTGAACGTACAGGGTGTCGGGCAGGACGAGGGTGTTGGAGTCCCGACTGGCGACGAAATTATCGAGCCGGACGGTGAGCTTGATGTCGCCGTTGGGCAGGGGAAGACCGTTGATGTCTTCGGCTTTCACGTCGAGCCAGGCGGAGCCGGGCAGGCGGGCATCGTCGGATATTTTGGTGGTGAGTTCGTATTCGGCCAGTTCGTAGTCCTGGAGTTTGAAGCGAATGTTTGGGGCTACATCGCGCCAGCGCAAGCCGGGGAGGCTGAAACTGACGTTGTAGTCCTGGTCCAGTGGCCAGTCGGGCGGGATGGCCATCACGTGGGTGTAGCGGCCTTTATCGTTGCCGCCTACCTTGGCGCGGAAGGTTTTGCTAGCTCCCCTACCGTAGGAGTAGATCCGCATTTTTACGGAGTCTACACCGAGTGGTCGCCCCTTTGGATAGGCGAGGTAGGCGCTCACCCGTAGCGAGTCTCCCGGCCGGTAGCGCGGTTGGCTGGTGCTTACATAGCCGGAGATGGGCTTGGGGTTTTTGATCTTGCGGATGGTGTTTTTGAGGGGGTAGGGTACGTTGCGCATCCGCCACCAATTTCCTTCCAGGATGCCAGATTTGAGGCCCATATAGTAGGCTCGGCCGTAGTAATAGGGCAACTTCAGGGTGCGGATGGGCTGCCGTGAACCGATAACCCGGGCGTCGTGGCTAAAGCGGCTGCGCTTAATTTCTTCGTTGACCCAGTAAAATAGGGTGTCGGCATTGACGATGATCTTAAGGTTGCCGATGCGCCAGTCTCGTCGCTGGTACGCACGGTGTTTTTTGCGATAGCGGACGGGCTTGCCGTCGGCTGTTACCCTGGCGTCCGCCCGCGCGTTGCCTTCAGCATCGTGAAGGCGAAGTTGAAAGTTTCCGTTGGCTGCGCTAATTGCAACTTCATAATCGTAGGTGTGGAAGTATTCATAGTCGATCTCTTCACCGTAAAGCTTTGCCGTAAGGTAGTGACCGGGAGGGAGCTTGACCCGTTCGGTGGCGGCAGGGTAGGGTTCGGGCAATTCCGGGAGGTCTTTCGTCTTTAGTTCCCCTTTGATGATGGCGTCGACCAGGTGTGCGGGAATCGGATAAATGCGGGTTTCAGCTTTCGGGAAATTGAATGATTGTCCGGAAAGAAAGGGAGAAAGGGCAAAAAGAAGTAAAGGGAGTAGTAGGTAGCGCATAGGAAAGGTAGATGCTTGAAACAACGAGATTACATATGGGCGAGGGGCTGTGCCCCGAGGAGCCGTCAGGCTTAGGCTTTTTGAACCTGACGGCTCCTCGGGGCTCAGCCCCTCGCCCACTACTCCACGACCAATTCATCCAGGTAAATCCGGGCCTTGCCGCCCGCCCGGTGGTGGCCCTTAGGAATTTTGGCAAAGGCTTTCAGCCGGACCTGAAGCGCAGTCACTTCTGTAGGGGGGAATTGTAGCGCGCTGGAGACTTTGTTCCGGCCCTGAAGGGCTGCTTCATCGGCTTGGTCCAATGCTCCAAGAGAACTAAACTTTGCACCTGCGGCCGCGCCCAAAACCTCCACCGTATGCGGCGGATAGATCGCTGAGATGGTGTAGCGAAGGGTAGAGAAATTCAAAGAGCTGACGGTCGTAGGCTCCGCAAAAGACAAGGTGAAGAGCAGTTCGTTGCCGGTTTTGTGCCAGTTTGTATCCACGGGTGTGAGCCTAGCGTACTGAAGATCGGTGAGCTTGGGAATGGTCTTCCTGGAGCGGTCTTTTACCGTGCTGTTGGCGGCCAGATGAATGGGGAGATCCAGCGTAACCGGATAGCCAATTGCTTTGCCTTTGCGGAAATTCTGCGCAGTTATCTCATCATTCTGGCCAAGTAAGACGGGCCCGGTATACTGCGTTGATTCAGCCGTTGGTGTACTGCCGTCTGTGGTATAACGAAGGTCTAATCCATTTACCTCCGTCTTGAAACTAACTTCAATACCATTGTCTTTACCGCTATGGTGGGGCCACGGGCTAAACGCACTAACGGCATACCGCACGCCTTGCGCATCGAGCCGTTTATTGGCCTGAAGTAATCGTTCCGTGAAGCCATCCCAATCCTTAAGTTCCTGCTTCGTCCAGGCATTTTCGGCGATGGCGAAGAGGCGGGGATAAGTCATGTAGGTCAGCTTGCTCCAGTCGCTGATCGACTCCGTCCAGAGGTTGGCCTGGATGCCCTTGATAAAGTTGCCTTCCTTGGCGGTGAGGTCTTCCGGAACGACGCGGTAATTGTAAGCGTCGGACAACAATGAGCGGGAGTAACCGAGGTTGGGCTCGAAGTCGTCGTGGCCCTGTTTTAGGTCGATGTAGCAGTGCTTACTGGGGGTCATGATCACTTCGTGGCCGGCGCGGGCGGAGGCCAGGCCGCCTTCTTCGCCACGCCAGGACATTACCACGGCATTCGGCGCCAGGCCGCCTTCCAGGATTTCGTCCCAGCCGATCATTTTACGGTTGCGGGCCATGATGTAGCCTTCCAGTTGGCGAATGAAAAAGCTTTGCATTTCGGCTTCGTCTTTTAAGTTCTTGGCCTTCATTTTTCGTTGCACGTCGGGGTCAATCTTCCACTGCTCTTTATTGCATTCATCGCCACCGATGTGGACGTACTCGAAGGGGAAAAGGTCCATCACTTCGTTGAGTACGGCTTCCGCAAAGGTGTAGGTTTCGTCTTTGCCCGGGTTCAGGGTATTGTAGCGGAACCCCCCGCCGGTGGCTACGGCGGGCAGGGCTTTCACGCAGCCAATTTCCGGGTAAGCGGCCACGGCGGCCTGGCAGTGGCCCGGCATATCGATTTCCGGAATTACCTCAATGTGGCGCGCTTTGGCGTAGGCGACGACTTCGCGGATCTCTTCCTGGGTGTAGAAGCCGCCGTAGGTTGGCTGTTCGTCGGCTTGCAGGGGAGCGCGGCCCCACCAGTCTGAGATATTCTCGTCGGTATTGATGCGGTCGGCGCGCCACGCGCCGATGGAGGTGAGTTTGGGGTAAGCCTTGATTTCGATGCGCCAGCCCTGGTCGTCGGTCAGGTGCCAGTGGAAGCGGTTCATCTTCTGGGCGGCGACCATGTCGAGGACGTCTTTTACTTCCTCAACGGTGAAAAAGTGTCGGGAAACATCCAGCATGAAGCCGCGCCAGCCGAAGTTCGGGGCGTCTTTGATGCTTACGGCGGGGATGGCCCAGTTGGTGTTCGGGCGGAGCGTGTCGGAGGCGAACTCCGGCGGCAAAAGTTGCTGTAAGCTTTGCAGGGCGTAGAAAAAACCGGCATTGTCTGCGGCCCTGATTTCTATTCGTTCCGGTGTAACGTCTAGCTCATAACCTTCCGGTTCCATGCTGGCTTGGGTGATAAGGCGAATGTTGCTGCCGCCGCCGATCTCTGCCGTGGCCTTCTGGCCGGAGACCTGGGCGAGTTGTTCGAAGAGATTGGTTAGTTGCTCAGCCTGGGCTTTTGTCTCTACGCTCACCACGGGGTTGTCGGGCAGAAAGAAATGACCGTCGCGCACCACCAGCTTCGTTGGCTGGGGTATGATGACTGCTTGCCCGATGATGACCTCCTTTTCGGGGGCGCGGCCGCAGGTGCAAAGGAGGAGGAACAGAAGCAGGGATGGGAAGAACTTTGGCATGGGGCTAAAGTTATGGTTTTCCTGTAGGCCTGACTTCAGCCGGAGCCTGGAAAAGGAAAAGATCCAGGCTCCGGCTAAAGCCGGGCCTACTGTGAAAGTTCTCGTCAGTAAGTGAACGAAAAGACCTGGAAATCATCTGTAGGCCTGACTTCAGCCGGAGCCTTGAGAAGGAAAAGATCCAGGCTCCGGCTGAAGCCAGGCCTACTGTGAAAGTTCTCG
>CAYPIM010000232.1:0-8539 GCA_964410795.1 uncultured Lewinella sp.
GGCCGCGCCCATCAAAAGATTAAGTGAACGAATTTACCTTTTCTAATCCGTAGACTTTTCTGCCGAAGTCGCGTGATCCTTGATCACATACCATTTCCCATCCGTCTTACGCAAGGTATAACTCACGATCATGCGGTTGAAGTAGGGAACTCCATCGCGTTCGGGCTCCCGGTAAACCACCTCCGTGACGGCCATACCAACCTCCGGGCCCACTTCAACATTGAGAATTTCCGTCGTGAAGGTCCAACTGGTATCCTGAAACCAGGCCTCATGAAAGGCCAGAAAGCTATCCACAGACGCTACTATTTCATCTCCGGGTAAGATCAATTGCATATTTCCAGCGGGAGACATCGTAGCAGCCAGGGTAGTCAAATCTTTGCCCGATACGGCATCCAGGTGTTTCTGCATAGCGGCGGTAAAAGCTTGTTCATTTTCTTCCTTTGCTAATGCTATTGCTTCAGCAGACGGTTGCGGTAAAGCATTATCCTGGCAAGCCGAAAGGAGATAGAATACGATAAGGAGAAGAGAAATCTTAGTGCTCACATTCATGGTTTTCCAAATTGGCGATTCTGCTTCTAAAGGTATACAGAATTTATCAAGGCTCCTTTTCCAGTTATCCGTAGCTTGTGCCACTCCACAAAGTGCGGTAGCCCGTAAGTCTACTCACTATAAATCCATCACCGCGTAGCAGCAACGCAGTTAATCTATCCCAATGGCAGACCAGCTAGGCTTTCTCACCCTCCTACCACCTCTCGCGGCCATCAT
Source organism: uncultured Lewinella sp. (assembly GCA_964410795.1). Classification (GTDB taxonomy): domain Bacteria; phylum Bacteroidota; class Bacteroidia; order Chitinophagales; family Saprospiraceae; genus Neolewinella. The sequence continues at coordinate 766 of CAYPIM010000232.1, forward strand.
TCTGGCCATCGCGACGCGGCAGGTATTCATTTCTCTCATCGTTGGTATTTTCATCGGCTACGTGATCATGGCAGGAGGAGACCCCTGGTTGGGTTTTCTGGACACTATGCAGGGATTAGTCGATGTATTCGCCGATGCAGGAAATACACGTACCATTATGTTTTGTGCACTGGTTGGCGCACTGATTGTGTTCATGCAGCGTTCCGGCGGGGTGGCGGGCTTCATTGCTTTCGTGGAACGAAAGCTACAGAAGTACGAAGACCGGCAAGACGGCACCGGTCGGGTAGTAGTACAATTACTGGCCTGGCTTACTGGAGCACTTATTTTCGTGGAGAGCTCCATTAGCGTACTTACGGTAGGTACTTTGTACCGGCCAATCTTCGACAAAATGGGCATTAGTCGGGAAAAACTCGCTTACATTGCGGATTCGAGTTCGGCACCTAGTTCCATCCTCATTCCTTTCAACGGTTGGGGCGCATTCATCATGACCTTGCTGGCCAATGAAGGATTCGGAGACCCGTTTGGAACGATGATCAGCGCGCTGGGTTACAACTTTTATGCCATCCTCGCGATCTTGCTCGTGCCGGTCATCATACTTTTCAAGCGTGATTTCGGGCCGATGAAGAAAGCGGAGATCCGGGCGCGGGGCGGGCAGGTACTTAGCGATGGCGCTACACCGGTCGTCGATACTGAACTGACGGACATTGCAGCTAAGGAAGGCATTACGCCCAACCTCTGGAACATGGTCTTGCCCATCGTTGTGATGGTTCTGGCCATGCCACTCATGCTGGCCTATACTGGTTGGGGAGGCGCACGCGAGGTACTGGGCGCGGACGCAGGTGCAGGGGAAGTTTTCATGCTCGCCATCGGCAAAGGCTCTGGTTCTACTTCGGTACTAGTTGCGGTAACCCTATCAATATTGGTAAGTATGGCTTTCTATAAAGTACAAGGCATTTTCGGTATCCGGGAGAGTGTGGACCTGGTGCTGAAGGGCATCGCTGGGCTTATTCCGCTGGCCCTGTTGATGCTCCTTGCCTTTGCCATCGGTTCCCTGTGCAAACAGCTGGAGACCGGCATTTACGTTGCCGATGTAGCTAAAGGTTTCCTCTCCCCTGCCCTGGTACCGTTCCTGGTGTTCGTGGTGACCTGTTTCATCGCCTTCAGTACGGGCTCCAGCTGGGGCACCTTCGCCATCATGATTCCCATCGCTGTGCCGATGGCGACGCAGATGGATGCCAACATCCTGATGGCCATCGCCGCCGCCCTCGGCGGCGGTGTCTTCGGAGATCATTGTTCTCCTATTTCAGACACCACCATTCTCTCCAGTATGGCTTCGGCCACCGACCACGTTGATCACGTTAAGACGCAGTTGCCCTATGCAGGAATCGCCGGTGGGCTGGCAGGGCTGATTTACTTGGTTTTGGGGCTGATTTGAGGGCTATCAGCTTTAAATATATTATTTATTCGTTAAGCAACGAAAATATAAAAAAGAGTAGTCTTTTTTGTGAAAAAAGAGTAGTTTCAATATTGAAAAAAGAGTAGTTTCAATATTTAACCTATCTTGTGGTATGTTAATCCCTAGAAGAATAGATGCTCATTTGAAAGAAATCGGGAAATATTTTCCGATTATTAGCCTGACCGGCCCCAGGCAAGCAGGCAAAACAACACTATTGAGTAAGCTTTTTGAAGGCTACAGATATGTAACATTCGAAGCGTTGGATACGCGTGATTACGCGTTGAACAACACCCGTGAGTTTCTAGAAGAATACAACTACAACGTCATATTTGATGAAGCCCAACTAGTTCCTCCCCTCTTCAATTACCTGCAGGGAGTAGTCGATGCTGATCGTCAACCCAGCCGGTTTATTTTATCGGGTTCTCAAAATTTTTTACTTCATAAGAGCATCACCCAGTCCTTGGCCGGCCGAGTAGCCATTACCAAACTCTTCCCTTTTGACTTACAGGAGTTGAAGGCAGTAAACAAACTTCCCTCATCTCCCGCAGAGGCTATCTTCAACGGGTTTTATCCGGATCATTTTAATACGGGCACACCTCCCGCATTCTTTTATCCTAACTATATCGCAAGCTACCTCGAAAGAGACGTTAAGGGGCTTGTTAATACGACCAACCTAAAAACCTTTATTCTCTTCATGGAATGTTGTGCTCATTTTGCAGGGCAGCTAATGAACTATGATCGTTTAGCTCAGATGGTAGGTGTTACTAAGAAGACGATCGTATCCTGGCTGGGAATTCTTGAAATGAGTTTCATTACGTTTACAATAGGGCCTTATTTTCAAAATTTCGGTAAACGAATAACTAAAAGTCCTAAGCTATATTTTTATGATACGGGCTTGCTGTGTTATCTGTTGAGACTCGATTCAGTTAGAGACGTTCAGGAATACAGAAATTACGGTGCGCTGTTTGAGAACTTAATAATTGCGGAAAGAATGAAGTCTCTAAAGCATACTGGCGAGCGTGCTTCACTCGACTTTTTCCGAGATCACCATGGCTTAGAAGCCGACTTAATCGAAGGCGGAGAAGCAAACCGTCTGATTACCGAAATAAAATCGTCCACAAAAATCTCTCCGCACTGGGATAAAAACATCCGCAAAATCGGCAAACTCGACCCGAAAGTGGAAGCCCAATATCGGGTCTTTTACGGTGGAGACCAGCGGGTAGAGCGCGGTGGGACTACTTACATCCCCTGGTTTGAAGCAGGTATAAAGTAACCCTACCGATTAAAAGCCCGGTAAACCCAGCGCAGCACCTTCGGTAGCGGCCCACTGGTCAGTAAAGCCGCCGCGCCTTTGCGCGCGCCCTTCTGTACGATCCGGCCGGCCACTGGATAAGGGTAGATCAAGTTCGTGATGGCGGAATACTTCATGCCTTTGAACTGGAGGAAATGGAGCGTCTGGATCATTTCTCCAGCGGCCGGAGCAGCTAATGAACCTCCGAGCACCTTACCACTACCCCACCAGCCCTTGCTGAGGTAGACGATGAGGTGCCCCCCGCGGAAGTCTGCGGAAATAGCCCGATCATCATCCTTCAGGGAGAGTTCCCGGACTTCAAAGTCGATGCCTTTCTCCTTCAGCCGGCTCAGCGTCATGCCGAAGGTGGCAATCTCCGGATCAGTGAAAGTGACCCAGGCGAATTTATCGAGGTTATGCTTCTTCTTGAGCGGGCTGATGAGGTTGTTCCAGAGTTGGGTGTTGTGGAATTCCGCGCCATGGCTAAATTGCTCTGCTCCAAAGGCGTCTCCAATGGCGTAGACATTGGGATTAGAGGTGCGGTAGCGATCATCAGTCACGATCCTTCCCTTCTCGACCTTTACGCCGCCCTGCTCCAACCCTAAGCCTTCGATGCGGACTTTGCGACCAATAGCGACCAACAGGTGCGTGAAAGAAACCCTCCCCCCCGGCTCTTCTTGCTTTGCTCCTTTAATCTCCTTCTTTGCACCTGCGGCCCCGCCCATTTTCAGCACCGCATTATTTGCGTCTGTAAAGTAATCAACCTCTGTATTGAACCTGATATCAACGCCTTCTTCCGTTAGTTTGGCGGCCAAAATCTCCCCCATCTTTTCCGGATCTTTAGCGTTCAATCGGCTTCCACGTACGAGTAAAGTAACCTTACTGCCGAGGCGAACAAAAGCCTGCGACAGCTCACAACTAATGGGCCCTCCGCCTATAACTAAGAGGTGCTCGGGCAGTTCTTCAAGTTCCCAGAATACGGATTCATTGTCCCACTGCTTCACCTGCTCAACACCGGGTAAATCAAGTTTGCGTGGCACGGAGCCCGTTGCGAGCACGATGTTGGGCGCCGTTAGTTTTTCACCGTTGATGGTCACTTCGTTTTTTCCCGTTAGGGCGGCCGTTCCGATGATGGTATCAGTACCGAATTCAGTTGCAAAGTGCTCGGGTGTTTCGTGTGCCCGGATGATGTCTTGACGAGCGTGTACCCAGTCCATCACTTTCTTAAAGTCGGCCTTTCCTTCTGTTTTCAAACCAAAAGCTTCCGCTTGTTTCCCACCGGCAAAAAGGCTGGCAACGTGTAAAAGTGCTTTGCTCGGAATACATCCGTAGTTGAGGCAGTCTCCGCCGAAGTTTTTAGCCTCTTTATCTATCAGGGCCACCTTGAGGCCAATGGAAGAGCCGAAGCCAGCGCAACCAAGACCACCCGCTCCGGCGCCGATTACAATTAGGTCGTGGGTATGGGTCATATCGGTTTTAATCTTGGAATTGTAGCAGCCCAGCTGGTGCGGTATTTATTCTTTCTTTTTCTTCCGGCCCAGTTTAATGTCAAAGGCCAGCTCACGTTCCATCATCTGCCAGGTCAGCATATCCGAGCTGGTCAGCGGATTGTCGCTCCTTTGTTTCTCGTCGATGCGTTTAAGCTCCGCCATGTGGTCCACAAAAACGGGGGTGGCTACAATTTTCTGGTTTACACCGCTGCTGGCGGAGCGTAGTATTCTGATGCAGTGGTTATAATGCTTGAGGAAGAAGAGGCTGTAGTCGGACCTACTCCCCTTATTATCGCGCAGTTCGTCAATAAAATCACGGACATAGTCAAGCTCCCGAATAGCTTGCCAGACCGTGTCAATTTTTTCCGGTACATCCGTCTTATCAAAGAAAGCTGCGGCTTGGCCAATGAGCAACTGGTCATCGACTTCAATGCCTGGCTGATCGTTATTTTTTGCCGCAAGGTTGGTAAAAAGGCCACGCATCCGATCAACCATAGCGTCCTGATAGCTCTGCAAGTTAGAAATGGCAAGGTAGTTACTTTCAAATTCCCGGGTCAGTATGGAGAGGTATGCAACCATATAGTTCAGGCTAACCCTTAGGGCCAGCAGGTTATGTTTTAGTGCACCTTCCTCTACATTACCCAAATCCCTGCGAATGTCCTGAAGAGCAACCACACTGGGCATGATTCGATTACGGATTTGCTCCCCGTAGGTTCTGCCGGACTTGTGGGACTTGATCAAAATCCGGGCTAAACCGACGTTATCATGTACCTCACCGAGCACTCGCCGGATATGTCGCCGAAAGCTTTGGTACTTCTCGCGGTTTTCAAGTGCTGTTTTACGCCGTTCCTTAGCCGCTTCTTCCTTATTTTTCATTTCTTCAAAAATGAAATTGATTCCCCCACCGATTCCTCCTCCAATAATGCCCGCCCCCAGCATCGTTTCGGACATGGCCATCAGGAATTCGGCTAGTCTGTACCATACCGGATTTTCCTCCTCGGTGCAGTAATATAAAATCGCCAGGGCCAGTAAAATTGAAGCGAGAAATATTCCTGCCCCTAGGTACAAGAACTTCTTGTACCGGTGAATCAGCTTATAAAATTCCTCTTGTTTTTTGGCTTTCATGGGTTGTGTTTTTCATCAAGGGACGGGAATTAAATAAAACGTTTTTTTAACCTGACGCTTTTGTGCTCATCGTACTTGAAAAAATCTTTGCATAGCCTAAGCTACGGAAAGATTTTTTAAGTGAGGTGGGCCCAAAACAAGGCGGTCAAAAATCATGGTTTATTTATTTCCCGTCCCCAAGTCATGGAAAATAAATATTAGAACCTCCAGATGGCCTGTACGCCGGCATCCGTCCTACGCGGTCCATCGGTAGCTTCCAGACCGTTATCGAAGATAGTACCATCGGTGAAGAAAGTTTGTGCGATCCGGGCCTCTATCGTGAGGCCGCGAATGCCTTTATAACGCATCAGCAAGAAGGCTCGGGTGCCCCGGTTGTAGTAGGGCAAAACACGAGCGTTGTACAGCAGCCCGTTTTCGTACTGGTAGAAGCGGACATTGAAACCGTCGGTATCAAACAATGCCATTCGAGTACTGAAGCTGAAGGGGCCACGTGGGCGATAGTGCAGGTCTTGATAGACCATGAAGCCGGTTTCCCGTCCGTTAAGATCATCTTTTGTGAAGCCTGCATCGACGCGGCTGCGCCATTCCAGGAAGGGGTTGATTTTGTAGCCGAAGTGGAGCCGCGCCTGAAAGCGGGTACGGGGCACTACGGGATCGAGGTTGGTAAAGACGGATTCGTCGCCATCGGTCCCGAAGCCTTTGGTTTCGGAGCGGAGTTCGAGGTAAGTCTCCAGCTTACGTTTTTGCCAGTAGGTAACACGCAGACGATACTCGTGTCCTTCGCTCGGCCCGTCAATATTGAAGCGGAGGTAAGGAAAGCGGAAGATATCGTAATAAGCATTGACGCGCCAGTGTTTACCGGGTCGAAGTTCGACCCCTAAGTAGATACCATTTTCATTACGCCCGCCACTTGTTTCGCCGAAGGGGCGGGCATTGAGGGCCTGATAACCAACGCCGTAATTGCGATAAACCAGAGAAAGGTCTACAAAGCGATCCAGGCCGAGCATCAGGCCGTGGAGTTGGGACACGCCAATGTCTCCACGCTGCCCTTCACTATCATTCTTTGAGCCTGCGACCTCGCCAAAAAACGTAAAATTCCGGTAGCGGTAGCGATAATCTACACTGGCATTGAGTAAACGATCTCCGGAAAAGAAGAACCGATTATAGGCTGCGGGCAAGCGAAAGACGGAGTTGTCAAACCGGGTACCAAGAAGGTTGAGTCCAACCTTAAAGCGTTGGTTCGCCCTGTACCTCAAGCTGCCACCGTAGTTATATTGCAGCAGCACGTTTCGGTCCGCAACTTCATTGGGCGTGCGGTTAAATCCGGTTAGGTCAAGAGAACTTACGTTCGCCGTTAGGATTTCCTGTTCAATGGTATCGAGCACCGTTATTGTTCCAATGCGGTTTCCGTTCACCCCGCGCCGGCTTCCGAAGAGAGATAGTTCAAACTTCTCTCCCAGGGCCAGGGTCGTAGCGGCTCCTCTCATAAAACTCACTTCATTGACGCTGGTATAGGGGCGAATGACCGGCCCACCGCGCGCAACGTTCGTCGTCTGGCTACTCTTCCCGAAACCAAAGCCCGTGTAGAGGATGAGCCCCTGGCCGAAGCTGATGGCGAAGTCTCCTAATGCAACGGCTTGCACCGTCCGATTTACATCGCCGAAGTAAAGATGGGCGCTGTAAAAGTCAAAGCCCCGCTTTTTGTTGTTCTCGGTAAAGAAGGCTTCTCCGGGGTCTTTTTCAGCAGTAATTCCGAAACTAAGCTTCTTTGAATAACGTTGCCGGAAGCGGGTGTAGAGCCGGTCCCGACTTCCAAGGTAATAGTTAGTAGCTCCGGTTTCCGGCCCGATCTCGTAGCCCCGGGCGCTTTCCAAGCGGCGTTGCCAACGGATGTATAGTTCCCGATCGCCTTCAGCAAACATTCTTCCGAGCGAGATTTTCGAATCGTCCAGGTCTCCCCCCACACGAACGAAAGCAGCCAGCCGGCGGACGCTTTCGAGATCCATTCCAGGGATAACCTGTAGTTCATAAACGCTCATCAGTCCTCCCATCCGCTCACGGTAGTCAAGTAACTGACCGATCTGAATCGGATTCAGGAGCAAGGTTGCTTCCAAATCCTGATACGTAGCTTTATTGAGGTTCAGCGGCCGCTTACGGTAAGTTTCCAGCAGGTCAAAGGCTGCGTTAAAAGTAAACTCATCTGTATCCCCTTCGGAGTTGGCGAGCACGTCTTCAATGAGTTGTTGTTGGAATTCATCTTCCTCCCCACTACCAGGAGGAATGGTGTCTCTCTGGGCCGCGAGTACGGTGCCACACAGGACGACTACCAGCATGATCATCAGGCGCGGACGCAGGTGCAAGGAAGGTTGGAAGAGCATGAGGACAAATATAGTGGGTAGTGGGTAGTTTATA
>CAYPIM010000233.1:0-8527 GCA_964410795.1 uncultured Lewinella sp.
TTGTAAATTTTTCCTCCGTCGCCTACCTCATTCAGGTAGAGGTATTCTTCGCAATCGCAGCTTTGCAAGCTGAAAGGGTAATCTGAAAGCTCAAGTACTTGCCTGTTATCTCCAACTTCCAATCTCCTGCTGTACCCGTTATATCATCAGAAGCTGCAATGGAAACGTCAAGGAAAGTTTCTAGAAAAGAGACCGCTGCGTTTCCTTTTTCACCTTTCGCAAATTCGCAACCGTAGATATTAATGTGTATTGTCTCTTGTGGCTTGACCTCTCTCAACCAGTGTGCTAAAGAGCTAGGCATCTTTCCATTCTCCTTCAATGAATAATTCTCCGGGTCGGCCATGAGAGAAGAGCTGAAAGACAGGGCCTGTTTCCGGCCTTACTCCATCGATGAAGGGCAAGATATTTTTTACCGCATCATCAACAAAATATGACTTCGGCCGGGAGGTAATTGGCTCTGGGGCTTTCGTAAAATAGGAATCATTGGCAACATCCTCCAGCTTTTCACCCTTCATTGCACCTGCGGCCGCGCCCCAAAAAGCCCCAGAAGCAGCCGGTGAATTTTCCGTAAACAACCACGCTTCCGGGTCCGTCAGCACGTACCCCCGCGTCCCTACATAAGCAGAAGAGGCACTTGTAGGAGCCAAGTAGCCGTAAGTACTAATGGCGGATAAAAATCTGGACGTTGAGGACATTTCGCTAGCCGCCAAGTGCGTAAAGCATCCAGCCAGCCAGACCAATAGTGTAAGTAGTACAGAAAGGTTCTTGTATTTCATGAGAGAGTAGTGTCAAAGAAAAAATGTCCGTTCAACAATACAAAGCTGGCGGAACTCACAAATAATAAGTAGACAACACGGAGCAAACCGTGTGAAACTAAACCCGTAAAAAACTAATAATTCAGGTCTATCAAATTTTCATGAATAATCAGAGTAAAATCTAAACAGTACGTAAATGTAGGCCAAAAGAATCAGCTTTACAAACCCTTTACCTTCACTACAGAACAAAGCACGTAGCATTTCAAGCCTAAAACGATCCTCGTTTTGCCAGTACTTTTAATCACTGATGCAACAAATGATGCACTAGTCTCTTACAAACATGGCCCCACGGGAAGTGTACCGTGGGGCCAAAAAACAAAATCGTAATCTAATCTAAAGCGACTCAAAGTAGTTTTGATCGGTCCATGGTGGTGGTGTTCCAAAGTGGGTAAAAAGTGGTTCCGGCCAATTCGGACCGGAGCCACCTTAATTTCTCTAGGTTATCATGAGAAATAAAAAATAATAGAACAACAAAGTCTTTGGGCCGGCCATCTACCGGGTTGATGGCCGGAAAATTTTCAGGTACTGGCCATTTCAGGAGAGCTATTCTCAGTCTATACCTGCAGCCACGGTCAAGAGAGTTGACTAAGTGGATAAAGCAGTCCAATCAAGTAAGGGATACAGGAAGGTTTTTGTATTTCACGAGAAGTCTTTGTCACGAGAGGCAACCTGTTCTTACGAACAGGTAGCCTGAGTCCTATTCGTTTGAACCATCCCACATGAAGGCGCCACAATCAACCAGTAAGATGGTGAAGTCCATTCGTGCGATATCCGGTCCACAAGGGCCTTCCGGATCATCGGAGATGAAGCGGAAAGAAACGACTCCCGCTTCTATGTCCATTGTTCCGGGGATATAGGTAGTAACGCCAGGCACCTCTGCTCCGGTAGTAAACGTTCCATCTCCCATTGTTTGGAATTCTCCGGTTAAATCAGCAGGAGAAATGGTTAGGGAATTCTCCAGACTAAAGCCCGTCTGACAGGGTGTTGCCCCCGTTAACTCCACCATATGGGCTTCATCAACGGTCACCGTCAGGGTAGTTTCCGCCGTACACTCTCCATTGAGGGAAAATTCTACGGTGTAGACCTGATCCGATTGTAAATCCGTAATCGTTGGCTCGAAGCTCGTCGGGTCATCCAATCCGGTAGAAGGGGTAATCAAAATTTCCAGGTCTTCCTGAAGGGCAGGTGGAATATTGAAATCAATTTCCTGGGTCCCTTCATTACACACTGCCGCCTCGTAAGGGCCAAACTCGAAGTTAGCAGGAGAGGTTATAGGAATGTTGACATCAACCGGGCAGACACCAAAAGTACCATCGACCTGCAGTATCGCATCCGTCACGCCGGGGTTAAGGCTGTAGCTCACTGTTCCATCTCCGTTATCCGTGACCGTCCCCGCTGAAACCGGGTTAAAGGAGTAGTTCAATGGTGCACAGATTCCCGTCAGCATTCCTTCTTCACCGGGGCAGAGCGCCACGGATTCTCCCAGATCATTGACGAAGGTGGGCAAGATGTCCATAACGGACAGTACCGATTCGCCACAAGTACAGCCTGGCACGGTAAAGCGAACAAGTACCGGACAAACATTAAGCAGATCAATTTCGCTAAACATTCCACTGATGGAAGAAACTTCACCACTGTCCAGGGCAACGTTAACATTCATCGTAGTGCCAAGCTGCTGGTCGGTTGCCGGTTCATATTCTCCGTTGGCGTTCACGTCCCGATAAAGCTCGATAGATGCCGGGCCGGTGTAATCTGAACTGGGGGCAATAATTTCCAGATCATAGGCAATGTTGAACGTTCCGGGCGTAGGCCCACAGTCTGCCGTAATCTCATTATTGGTGCCTACGGTAACGGGAGGCACAACCTCTACGTCAAAAATACTACTCTCAGACAAGAGGGACGCTAGTGTACAAGTTTCATTGGTTGTAGGACAGAATAGTGGAGCCGTGCTCTGCTTAAAGCCAGCACTGAGTTGATAAACACCACAGTCCACATCATCCACATTCAGCGATATTTTCACACAGAGTGCTCCGCCAATGTCAACGCTTTCGGGTCCGGTAAAGCTGTACATGGTAACACCTCCCCCCAGGTCGGTTTCCACTACTTCATCAATGGAGAAGTCGGAAGGAGCAATAACTTCAATGTTATCAGCAGTAATGGAGAAGCCAGTCGGAACGGTAAACATAACGTCCACTTCAGTAGTCGGCGCTTTGCCCACGTTCAGCGTAGTGATCAATAGTTCAGTTCCATTATCACTACAGCTCACCTGGATCAGTTCTGGCAAGTCCAGTTCAAAAAGAGGCCTTGGCACATCGGGTTGTACCACCCGGATGGGGTCAGAAGTAGTATCCTCGATGAACTGATCTTCATCACATGCATCTGCGGCGTTCAATCGCGCCGCAAGTGGAGTACCATCGATGAAATCACAACTGGTGGCTGCATCAAAAGAGATGATAATGATGTCACCGACTTCAAAAATATTGGGAGACAAGAAGCCATCGATCTCTGTCTGGTCAAATACATAGCCATCACCGTAGATCGTGTTGCTATCTGGATTGGCTACTGGAGCAGTCAGCCCCATAGTTCCCCCACCCACCAGGGTAATTTCGAAGCTACTGTTAACAACATCAAGTCCAATCGGAATTTGTATGACCGGTAAGAGGTCAGACAGCGGCCCGGAACCATTATTGGTATAAAGAATACTGTAGGTTTGATTGGAGCAGAGGTCAGACTGTGTTGGCAGGTTGAAGCTAATGTCTACTTCGGTCGTTCCACCCCGGTATTCATAACAAATCCTAGGGTCGCAGTCCAGCATAAATTCTTTATAAACGCTGACCTGTTGCTCAACACTTATCTGACTACCCGGACAGCCCAGAATGGGGGTCAGGCATACCATACCCGCATCACAGAACAACAGGTCGGTAGTTATCGTGATCTCAAAGCAATCGTCCGCTGCATTTTCAGCGGGGATTTCCACCGCATAAAAGACCGAAGAATCCGTTGCCGCCGTTATACTGAAAGCAGTAGCATCTCCGGAGATGGAAATAATTTCTACACTATTACTCAACTCGATGCTCAAGGCACCGCCGGGTAGGATCTCTCCGGCACCGGGGCAAAGCGTGTAGGTATTGGTTTCATTGCCTACGTCATCCGTGAGGAAGCCCATACCTACGGAAGCAGAGGAGACAATTTCCTCAGGAGCAACGCCCACCTCCATAACGGTTACGTTATTATTCGTTCGGCGTTCCCGGTTGATGGGGAAGCCAGGCAAGAATTGGGGACTATCCTCCAGGCGCAGGAAGGGATAGTACCTAGAACCGGTGACCGGAGGATCTGAAATATTACCATTAGTGACAAGTCTTGCGTCCACCACGTTTCCGTCATTATCCAGCACTTCTCCATCGACATTTCTAGCTCCACTTGACTGAAAAGTAGCATTCGAGAACAAGTCCGGGAGGTGCACATTAGCGGCGTCAAAATTCAGGTTTAATCCGTCTCCACCTACCACCTCATCGGAACAGGCCCGCACCAATGGAATGCGGAAAACAAGGGAATCATCAGAACCGCCCATAAATCCTAACAAAGGATAGGTGCCCCCAACGGAAGTTACGTCATTCAGTGCCGCATCGGTCCCCCCGTAGCCAGCATAACCATCCGGACGGACACCGTCCGCTTTCTCAGCGTCCACAAAGGTCAGTGTTCCTATGCCGTTCGGAAACAATACTTGCTGCCCGCCAACGGTAGCGGTATCTACATTACTGGAGGAGGTAGGCTCTACCGGGTTGGGGCCTACCCCTCCTGTTTCTACGGTAGCTCCGCCTGCGTAATAATAAGGTGCAGGAAAATCGATATTGAACTCTTCGAGCCCGGCGACCAGTCGATATTCATTAGCATACCAATCTAAGGGAATTCCACTGACGGCATACCTAACCACGAGTTCTGCTTCACAATCATCCGTATACTCAATTCTTGAGCTTCCCGTAACCAGGGGGTCCGCATATTCAAAAGATTCTGAGGTTGGCGAACATTGGTTTCCATCAGTATTAAAGGATACATCATTCGCCGGGTCACCGATATACCCCCTGGAGTCTACTAATCCATTTAACGAAAGCGTAGAAGGTGTTCCATTCCAGGAGGGGTTATCAATCAAGACGACATGCCAAACAAGGTTTATCGTATCTTCTCCAATAAACTTGCCCCCCACTAAATCAAAAAATGGCGTTGAGGCATCCGGTTCCCCATTTAGATTATTAACCTGGAATCGTAGCAATCGGCCATCGAAATCATCATTGGACGAATTACCGCTACCCGTTGTAAATCCACCATTAGGTAAACCTGGCATCGTAGGTTCACCTATACCGTAGCCAAAGGGTGCAGTTTCTCCTCCCGAGTTGAGCAGAACTCCTCCAGAGGGCGCTGCATTAATAACTCCACTAATACTCGCGCCAACGTCGATTGCTGTACCATCCTTTCGGTTAATCGTGAACGACTGCACGCGTGCCGTCTGGAGGTCGAACATGGCCTGGAAGTTTTGGGAGGTGGCTGCTGCGGCATTGAGGGCTCTGAGGTCAGTCCGGAAATCAAGAAATTCGTTGGAGGCATTAAATTCAGGTTCCTTACCTGGCTCCACGGTCAACTGCCAAAGAATCTCCAGGGTGTCTCCCGATACGAATCGGCGAATATCCTGTTGTGAAATCGTTTCGGGGTCTATTTCTGTCGTTCGGGTATCATCTTCAAAGTTCGTATTTACTCTTTTAACGAAAGTAGAAACTGTGTACTCACAAACACAGTCCAGGCTATCGGGGTCTACGGTAAAGGTGGTTGAACTACAAGTACGCACCGGCGTACAATCACAGCCAGCCTCACACTGAGTAGTCAGGAAAGCATCCACGAATAACAGCGCAGGTGGTGCACAACGGGGGGTGTCTAAGGTGACGCTAAAATCATAATCAAAAGGAACGCCGGACATAACGCTGCCCGTATCCACGGTAAAGCGCAGTTCACCGGTTGCGGGCCGATCTACAGTAACTTTTCCTGCACTGACATTCGTCCCGTTAAAGGCAACATCCGTAAACTCCATATTATCCAACAGGTACTCATTGCCCGTAATCAATAACTCTAATTTGGCCAGTCCTGTATTCGCCGGGTCGCAGGCAAACAGGTCCGTAGCCCCCAGCGTGTAGCTAAAGTTAATGGGTTTAGTGGACGATACATTCGGGTCTCCCGCATTCATGAGACCAATATCGCCAAAATCATAGCCACTGTAAGTAAGGCCACCGAAATTGAACATTTCCTCATTGGTGTAGGTGGACATACTTTCTGAATCAAAGTTCTGCGTATTGTTTAAGGACAAATTGGCCGATCTATTTCTGGTATCACAGCCCGTTCGTCCTAAAAGAGCAATTTGCCGGAATTGACAATCTGCCCCCGGATCTGCCCCTCCAGCTACATTGGGTCCGGCATTACAAGCTAACTCTTCAGAAGAACAGGCAACCGCAAACGTGAAGCGCAGACGCATAGATTGGTCTCCGGGTAAATCATCAAAAAAGCCATCTCCATCCGTGTCCGTTAATCCGCCTCCACTTACCACGTCATTTAGTCGTAAATCAACCGTTACGGTTCCCGCTCGATTGGTCGTCGGCACGCCATTTCTATCCAACTCATCGTCAGCCCGAACACTGGAGATGGATTCATCAAAGGCACCGAAGATGGTAGCCCCATCCAGGGAAACCAGCTCTACCATATCCAGAAAAAGGCCCGGGTTTTTACACCGGCGAAGCCTAACCAATATGCTTTCAATTTGGTCTCCAATGGGGTCATTTCCAGCAGCACCGATCTCTACATCCAATACGTAGGGCTGGCCGGTACAAACATCGGGTGCTTGCTCATCCACAACAGATGCCTGCCAGGCAGGATTTTGCGGAAAGTTAGACCGAAGCTCTGTTCCTGTTCGTTGATCCACCGGCCCCGTACAAAACACGCCATCACAAGCACTAACCACCGTATACACGGGTATAAAATCCACGTTCGGGAAACACTCGGTATAACTGTAACAAATCTCAATAACCTCTATCTCATTAAAGTTCAGAAAGCCATCGTCGGTGGGGCTGGTTACCACCAAGGTAAGCATCCCGGTAACGGCATCTATAGTGTAGTCAGCAGGCGTTAAAATGTTTCCTCCCCGGCTAATCTGGGAAATAAAAATGCCATCTTCAAAGCCATAGTCTGCTGCCGTAAAGATGTACCCCGTCGCCGAAGCATTCATGGTAGACTGGCTAACGTCCAGGTCGACGCAGTTAAGATCGCCAGGCCGACCGAGATTAGTATTCGGCGGAGTATTCGTGAGGACTACCTTTGGCGTAACGATGTTTGCGCCATAATCTTCCAACGTAACGGAACCAGTACAAGCCACTCCTTCCGCATTGGTGTAAGAGAAATTCAGGGTTATGTCAGGGTTGACGACGGAAAAATCTACCCCACATTCTGCACGGACCCCTATATAGAGAATAACTCCTCCGGTCGCTTCACTTACTTGGTCCAGTAAGAAAGAAGGCGCTTCCGGATTATCGGTACTGATGGTATCTAACTCAGCGCCGGAATCAGACAGTGTATTGTCAACGTAGGCAAAGCCACCATACTCAATCCCATCTTCAAAAAGTACCTCTAGTCGGATATCCTGTAATGGCGGAACCGACTTGGTAAAGAGCATAATCGGAAGGGTATCCCCCACACCACACACCTCCAGGGCATCCGGCTGGGCGTAACAGTCTATATCCCGCAAGTCCTGAATCCTAAGTTGATTCGGATCAGGTGAGAAGAGTGTCGTAGCAGGAAGCGCGACAAAAGGATGGCTACGGTAGGTGGTTTGTAGTGCCGTCTGTTTAGCCTGAAGGAAGTCAGCAAAGCTTGCGAGGAAAGTCTCATTACTTTTTTCAGCGCTCAGCGAAGTAACTGCTAGCATCGCAAAAACAAATAGAATACCCGTTAGTCTGCCACCTAATGAAAGCATTATTGGCCGGGTGGAATAAATTCGAAAGAAAGTCCGCATGTAGTGTAAGTCGTTTATTTTCAAGAGATAGAATCAGTCGTTTGAATCTAGGCATCACCTACGGCCGCTGTGGTTGGTGCGGGTTTAATGATACCTTTCACAAATAAGCTTGTAAAACAGCATGTAAGACAGACCTAACTAAGATCACAGCAAGTTTTTGTATCTAATGAACAGTCTTTATGAAGAGAGAAAGATCTCATTCGAAAGAAGGGATCGAACATTAAAAATGTGTCTGAACGGTTTCAACCGTACAGCAGATTAACTAAGAAACTTGAGTGATAGAAGGTCGTACTGTTTTTCATGGCAACACTGAAACAAAATCTTATTCAACTGCAAGTTAACTATTTTTCAACAAAGAAGGTCAAAAAAATCTAAATGCCAGGTGTTCGACGTTGCCTGTTTGGTCTTTTGCCGCCTTCCGCCTTTAAATAAGAGCGACAATAAAGACGTACAAAAACGTGGTTCCGGCCAACTCGGACCGGAACCACTATAATTTCTCTAGGTTATCATGAGAAATAATAAACACTTGAACAACACAAGATCTTAGGGCTCGCCGGAGTTTCTGTACTCAATGGTCGAGGAGCTTTGCTCGCTGCCGCTCGTAATCCTCTCCCCCAACCGCCTTCGGCTGGGGAGGGGAGCAAAATCAATGCGGCTGCGCCTC
>CAYPIM010000234.1:0-8511 GCA_964410795.1 uncultured Lewinella sp.
CTGCGCTGTACTTCGTGCTCGGGATGACTCATGTTTGCCTGTCGAGTTTAGGATTTTTGGTGGAGAAATTGCCGCTTCGCTGGATTCCGCCACCAAAAACGATCGTTTCGACCGCCTTCACTAGAAATCGACAATCTGAGCGGAGGCGGTCGGAACAATAAATCGTTTCTGCTTTTTGCAAACGGATCATTACCTTCACGAAAAGCTGAGACCTTATTTATAATCCGCTGTTTAAGGAGCAAGGATGAGCTTCGAAAAACCTTTCTTTGCACCTGCGTCCTCGCCCTTATGAGACCGATAGCCCAAAGCGTGACGCTGACTTTTTGATTATTCGACTATGACCACCAACCCCGAACTAGAACTGGCCTACAACTACATTGCCCAAACCAACCGTCACCTCTTCCTGACGGGCAAGGCGGGCACGGGTAAGACGACCTTCCTGCATCGGGTGCGTGCCGAGATACCGAAGCGGATGGCAGTGGTGGCCCCAACCGGTGTCGCGGCAATCAACGCCAAGGGCGTAACCATCCATAGCTTGTTCCAACTTCCCTTTGGCACGTTGATGCCAGAACGGATGAAAACGGAAGTAAAAACCCGCCGCTTTAGTGCGAAAAAGCGGGATTTGATCAGAGGGCTGGATTTGCTGATTATTGATGAAATTAGCATGGTTCGTGCGGATATGCTGGATGCAATTGACGCCGTTTTGCGCTACGTTCGGCGTAGCGAAGAACCTTTCGGTGGCTTGCAATTACTGATGATTGGTGACCTTCATCAGCTGCCGCCGGTGGTGAAAGATGAAGATTGGCGTGAAATGCGTGAAGTCTACAAAACGAGTTACTTCTTTGCCAGCCTGGCCCTCCGTAAAGCCCGTGCGCAGGTGATCCAGCTAAAGCACATCTACCGCCAGCAAGATGAAACCTTTATTGGCCTGCTGAATAAAGTCCGCAACAACAAGATGGACCAGGAGGTGCTGGACCAACTCAACAGCCGCTACCTAAAGGATTTCGCTCCAGACGAGGACGAAGGCTACATAACCCTCTCCAGCCACAACAATACCGCCCGCTCCATCAACCAAGAAAAGCTGGAAGCACTGGAGGCGAAGCCAAGGAAATTCAAGGCAGTTTTAGACGGAGACTTCCCACCATCAATGTTTCCGAACGAAGAAGAATTGACCTTCAAAGTTGGGGCGCAAGTGATGTTTAATAAGAACGATACGGGAGAAGTACGGGAGTATTTCAACGGTAAAATCGGTAAAATATCGGCCATCAATGGTGAGGAGATCACTGTTCGTTGTCCCGGAGAGGGCGCCATTGTCGTTGAGCCCGTGAAGTGGGAAAACAGGAAATACAGCCTGAACAAAGACAAGGAAGTAGAAGAAGACGTTGTTGGCACTTACGAGCAACACCCGCTTCGGTTAGCTTGGGCGATTACCATCCATAAAAGCCAGGGCTTGACCTTTGACAAAGTTGTTATCGATGCCGGAGCGGCCTTCGCTCACGGGCAGGTGTACGTTGCCCTTTCCCGTTGCCGGACCTTCGAGGGCATCGTGCTTCGTACCCGTATCGGTGATGCTTCGGTTAAGACCGACGCTATCGTGAGTAGTTATTCAGCTCACGCTGAAAAGCACCAGCCGACGGAAGCAACCTTGCGTGCGGACCGGCGTAGTTTTGAGATCAACTGCCTTAAGGAACTCTTTACCTTCAAAGAGGCGGAGTACGCCGCAAACCAGCTGCACCGCGCCCTCTTCGAGCACGAGCGCGCCATCCAGGGCGATGCCCACAGCGAATTCTGGAAGATGAAGGAAGACCTGTTGAGCAAAGCCGTTAAGATCGGGCACGGTTTCCTGGGCCACATTGATAACTACGGCAAAGCAGAAGAACTGCCCAGCCAACACGCTGAGCTGACCGCACGGCTAAAAAAAGCCGGCGCCTACTTCACTAAGTACCTCGCCGAAGAATTCCTGCCCAGTATGGCCATGTTTGGGGTGATGACCGATAATAAGTCGGTGAAAATGCAGGTAGACGAGCGTTCGCACGAGCTTATTCGACAGCTCTTCAAAAAGCTCAAAGGCTTCGCTACGCTGGAAAAGGGTTTTGAGCCTAAAGCTTACCTGACCGCCCGCGCGAATGCAGAAATTGACTTTGAAAAAGACCAGAAGAAAGCGGCAAAGTCCGAAAAGAAAAAGGTCATCTTGCCGAAGGATTTAAAACACCCGGAGCTGTACCTCCGCTTATCTGAATGGCGGCAGGCCGTCTGCGAAGAGCGGGAAGTCCCTGCTTATACGATCGCCCACAACCGGACCCTACTGGAAATTGCGGCTCTGCTGCCGACGGAGAAGAAATCAATGCTTCGCATCAACGGCATTGGCCCGAAACGCTACGAGGAGTTTGGGGCTTCTATGATCGAGATTGTCCGTGAATACCTGGAGAAGCGGGAAGAGGCGGAGACGGACCTTTTCTCCGTAGCCAAAGCTGATACCCGCCAGGTGAGCTTCGATCTCTTCCGGGAAGGGAAAACGGCCGCAGAAATTGCTAAGCTGCGTGATCTGGTGCCCAGCACAATCATGACGCATCTAACGCATTGGGTTAAAGAAGGGGAATTGTCGCTAGCGGAAGTGGTAGACCAGGAAATAATTGACGCCGTCTTGCCTTATATGAAGGAACACCCCGAGCTGAGTTTGAGCGATTACCGGAATCACTTTGGCGGAAAGTATGAATTTGGGGTTTTGAAGGTGGTGCGGACGCAGATTTGAGCGGAGGCTTGGTGCTTGGAAATGAGGATATGATTGGATACGCGTCTCCAAGTTGGTTGACCGCTTATAGAATACTCATCCCATAAGCGGAGAATATTAGCGCTGAAATGCGTTAACAAATTATAAATGTAGCTCTGCCTTATCTGTAATAAAGCATAAGCATTGCGATGTAAAATTTACGGCTGCGTTTGCAGAAATGGGGAAAGTGCATTAACAAGCGGATAATTCTGTCATTGCAGATCTCTAGTGTATGCAAGTACATTCGTTTTGTACTTGAGGAGCTTCCCCCATATTGTACATTTTCCTTTTGAAAATTCACCACTAGATGCTTTACAATAAACTATTCACTTTCTCTGAAAGACTTAATCATTTCCTTGGGTCTTGGCCTGAGCACCTAACACAAAAGGGCCAAAGCACGAAAGAGGCTATCGTGGCTGCTGGGCCTTTTTTGCTGGTACTATTTTTCTTAACGTCACTTAGTACCTCTACGTTGTTTGCTCAAAATCCAGATGCCTGTTCCCGAGCAATACCCGTGGCGAATGGCTATACTGGCAGCTTTAATACTACCGGTTATGCCTCTAGTAACGGCGATGTCGTTGATCCTGGCTGGACACAGGGTACTGGATTTCACCACGGCGTGCATAACGCAGCATGGTTTCGTTACGTAGGCCGAGGTGTTCCTGTACAGTTTAGTACTGTTGGTTCGGCTTTGGATACTGAAATGGTCATCAATTCTACGAGTGATGGTAGCTGTGATATTGCTACGTTTTCGCACGTTGCTGGTACCGACGATGCCGCAGGATCTTGCTGTGCAGCGAGGCTGACAATACTGGCGGAGAAAGACGTAGTGTACTACATTGTTATTGATGGTCAAGGAGCCGGAAATGTTGGCGGATTATCGCTAACCGTCACCGAGTATCTTCTTGAATTTTCGCCCTTAGATGTAGTTGTCAATTGTAGCACCAATGCCTCCTTTACGATTACGGGCGTGAGCACCGACGGTGTTACCCTGGGAGCCTTGAAATGGCAACGTGGACCAGCAGGAGATGGACCGTTTACGGATATCCCCGGAGCAACATCTCAAACGTATGTGCTTGATCCGGTAAGCTCAGCTGATAACGGAGATCACTTTCGGACCATCTACAGCTTTAGTATTGGGACCGACAACTTTACGGACATCGAGTCTCTTGCAGCCTTGCTAACGGTAAATCCTTCAGGGGTCTCTTTCACGGCAACGGCAACCAACGAGAGCACACCTGATGCTGAAGACGGGACGATTACTTTCGCCGGCCTTATGGGAGCAACCAACTACGAAACCACCATTGATGGTGGCATGAATTGGTCTATGGACCTGAGCTACGTCGATCTTGCTCCGGGAGACTATTCCACGAACGTGCGTGACGCAGATACACCTGATTGCGCCGCAGAGGAAGCCATGAAGAATGTTGCGGAGGCAAGTTTACCCGTTGAGTTGATTTCTTTTACCGGAAGAAATAAAGGTGCGATTAATCAACTGTTCTGGACAACGGCTAGTGAAGACAATAACGCGGGTTTTGATCTGGAGAGAAGCAGTAACGGTTACGACTTCGAGCAGATCGGTTTTGTCCCAGGAAACGGGACAACGGCTATCAATACGGACTACTCATTTAAAGATGACAATCCGCTGGTGGGACATAACTATTACCGTCTAAAGCAAGTCGACCTCGACGGTGCTTTCGAATACTCAAGCATAGTTTCTTTAGAACAACAGACTTCAAGTATTGCTTCTTTGTTGGTTTACCCAAACCCAAGCAACGGGCGTTTTACCTTGAAAATTCAAAACCCTAACGCGCATGCTGCAAGCGTTAAGCTGATGGACATTACTGGTCGTCTCGTTTGGAAACAGCAATTTGAAGTTAGTGAAATGGGCGAGCGCTGGGTTAAAACGTTTGACCTGCCTGGAGAAAGGGGAGGTTATTTCATGGTCGCTCAGATTGGGGAGGAGACACTTACTAAGAAGGTGTTCATCGTTGGAGAATAAGCCTTCGCTTATTTATTTCTAGATCAGCTCCTTCAATACCTCAAAACTCCGCTGCGTAAGCTCCGTATAGAAGCTCTCCGTAAAGGCAGAGCTCCCATGGTCTTCTAAAAACTTCTTCTGCTCGGGAGACAGGCCGACGGGGTTCTCGTCGATGCTGTTAGGGTAGGGGTTAGCGGGGGTCCGGTCTAACGGCGGGCAAAACTCCACGGAGACGGCCCCGTTGTAGCCAATTTCTTTGAGGACACCGATGATGGCGGACCAGTCCAGGCTGCCCATACCGGGCGCCATTCGGTTGTTGTCGGCTACGTGAAAACCGTGAAGACGGTCTGCACAGCGGCGGAGGGCACCGGCCCAGTCGGCTTCCTCGAGGTTCATGTGGAAGATGTCGAGGCAAACGCCGCAGTTGGGGCCAGTGGCTTCGGCGAGGGCATAAGCTTGGTCCGCTCGGTTAATGAAATAGGTCTCAAAGCGATTGATGGGCTCAATACCGAGCAGCACTCCCGCTTTCTCGGCGTGCTCGTAGACTTCCTGCATACCGGCTACGGCAAATTTCCATTCGTCTTCCGGACGGCCGTCGGGGACGATTTTACCCACCGTTCCCGGTACGACGCTCACCATGTGGCCGTCGAGCTCCTTAACCATGTCTATCAGAGATTTTATGTACGCAACAGAATTGGCCCGCTCGTCGGCATCACCAGAGACCAGGTTAAGTCCGTCTTCCATCAGCGTTACGCTGCCCCAGCAGCTCAGGCCGTGATCTTTCAACTGTTGGCGTACGACCTTGGTATCGTAGAGCTGTGGCGCGCCCATGATTTCTATGGCATCGTACCCAATGGTGGAGATGCGTTTGAGGGTGGTCTGCAACGGCTCCGCGCGCATCCAATTGTGGATTGATAAGTGCATGATGTTCTTTAATTTGACGTTCCTTAGCGATTAAAAATATACCTCCGGTCGACCTCTTCGCCCGCCAACAGCTTTAACGCGTTTTGTATGGTCAGCAAGCACATTTGATTGTAAGTCCGAGCGGTAAGGCTGGCGGCGTGTGGGGTGATCAGTACGTTGGGTAGCCCAACCAATTCAGCGTCTTGAGCGGGTGGTTCAGTGATTAGAACATCGGCCGCAAAGCCACCGATATGACCAGCTTTTAGTGCGTTCAGCAGTGCTTCTTCATCAATGATTTCACCACGGGCAGTGTTGATGATTAGTGTGCCTGGTCTGGTTTTGGCCAGGGCTTCTGCATTGAGGAGTTGGCGCGTCGTGGAATTCAGCGGCAGGTGGATGCTTAAAATGTCGCTCTCGTGGAGTAGTGCTTCCAGGTCACGAGCCATGGCTCCGTCGTCTTTTGCCTGCACCTGCGGATGCGCCAAATGAAGCACTTCCATCCCGAAAGCCTTTGCCAGCTTTTCAACCCGCCTTCCAATATTGCCGTAGCCAAGAATACCGAGTGTTTTGCCGCGTATCTCGTCGCCGCCAAAGGTATTTCTGTAGGCCCAATTCCCATTCTTTACTGCGGTAGCGGCGGCGAAGGTTTGTCGTTGCAAACTCAGCATCAGGTTAAGCGTATGTTCCGCAGCTGTGTCTGCATTACTACCTGGCGCATTGATAACCGGTACACTTGCGCGGCTGGCTTTCATCACATCAATGTTGTCCAAGCCTACACCACAGCGGGCAATCACCTTAAGATCAGGGCACATAGCAATCAACTCACCGGATACATCCCCCTTACCCCGTGTTATAATGGCGTGAATGCTTTCTTTAGCGGCAATCTCGGGGCCATGTTTTGGCGAAGCTGCACGGAAAATATTCGTGTGTTCCTGTAGGAGTACATCGGCCTCTTCCGAGATGGTTTCGAGTAGTAGTACGTTCTTTTTTGTTGGCATAAGGATCAGCTTTCTGGAGTATACAATGTAGCATTTTCTGCTTTATAGCCCCGGAAATCATTGCGGCCGGAGACGTATAGTCCGGGCTTGAACAGCTCGTCGGTCATAATGTCTGGGTTAATTTTGTCGCGGTCGTGTGGGTGAGAGGTGATCTCCACCAGGTTGCCGGAGGGATCCCGGACAAACATCTGCATTGCTCCGTCTGGCAGCTGGCGAACGTTTCCCCAGGGCGTTATGTCAATGATGCCTAACTCCTTCATCCGGTAAAAAGTAGCGTTGAAGTCGTCGATCTGAATACAGATGTGTCCCCGGAAAGATTGCTCGTCTTTCCACTCAGAAAGGTGCAGTTGTTGGCCATTCTTAAACTTGAAAAAGGCGGTGGGGTAGTCGAAGACGAAAGCTGCAACCGGCTCCAATCCGAATTCTTCTTCGTAAAATTTTGCTGCCGGTTCCAGCTCATTTACGATCAGCGTTACGTGGTTGATTTCTGCCATCTTATTTTTATTTAGGTACCGGAACGGGGTGCCTCCGGGACGAATTTCTGTTATTCAAAGGCCGTTCGGTCCAAATTGATTACTGTCTGTACTCCCGCACGAAGTCCCAATTAGGCGTTACGCCAAGCCCCGAACGGGTTGGCGCTTCCATTCGGCCATCTATGGCGGTAATTTTCTCATTTACAAGATCATACATCATCGGGTTGCCGCCGGAGGAGAACTCAATGATGGCCGCCGAGGAGCTGGCGAAAGCTACGGCAACACCGGCCATAAAGCTGAAGGCCGAACCCCAGCAATGTGGGGCTAGTTCTAGCTGGTAGGCCTCCGCTAAGGCCGCAACGCGGCGTGCTTCGGTAATTCCTCCGATGATGGCACAGTCGGGCTGGACGACATCAACGGCGCGGTGATCGATCAGTTCGCGGACGTTAAAGCGGGTGAATTCACTCTCTCCGGCAGCAATTGGTGTGGCCGTGGATCGGCGTACCTCGGCGGTGCCTTCTTTGTTGTCGGGGCTGATGGGTTCCTCGAACCAGTAGAGGTTACTGTCTTCGATTCCCCGGCAGAACCGCTTGGCTTCCGAGACGCTGTAGGTTCCGTGAGCGTCCGCCATAATCTTGATGTCCGGACCAAGGGCTTCCCGTGCAGCCTGCACGCGGGCGATGCTGTTGGCTACGGTTTCATCCATTACACCAACGCGCATCTTTACGGCCCGGAAACCCTTGGCGGTGTAACCTAAGAGTTGTTCACCGATGCCGTTCGCATCCTGCCAGCCACCGCTGGCGTAAGCTTCCATCGTGGGGCGCAGCGCGCCGCCGAGGAGCTGAACGACGGGAACGTTCAACTCTTTGCCGAGGAGATCCCAAAGCGCCATGTCAACCCCACTCATAGCAGCAATGTGAATACCGCGGTTGCCGAGAATGGGAAAGACTCTTCCCCGACTCAGCGCGTAATGATCGCGGGTGCCATTGTACATCCGCTCCCATATTTCATTGATGTTGCGGGCATCCAAGCCTACTAGTGCTGGGGCCAATTCCTTTTCTACGCAGGTAACGATGGAAGAGCAGGCACCGGAAGAACCCACTGCGGCTTTGCCCTCACCAAAACCTTGACGTCCGTCTTCCAGCGTGACGACTACGAGCGTCATGTCAAAGTCGGTCAACAAGCCGTAATCAGAGCGGTGCTGTTTAGCCGGTGGAATGGGGCAAGAGAGCCAGTAGGCTTCTATTTTGGCGATTTTCATAGTCGAATAGTCGGAGTAGTTCAGTTATGGCTGACGATTATGGCAAGGGTAAAATAGTAAAGTTTTGACCACTTGCGCTGTTTGCAGCTGAATACGTGTGTGTAACAATGGTCCGCTATGGTTTT
>CAYPIM010000235.1:0-8507 GCA_964410795.1 uncultured Lewinella sp.
GTAATCGTTTACTAATTCCCATCACCATCCTCCCCCCCTGGTACCGAACATGGTGGGCCTACCTCCTATACCTCCTCACGGCCCTCGGAGTAATTTTCGCGTATTTCTGGCAAGTGCTCAATAAAGAACGAGAGAAATCAGCCAGGGCCAGGGCAGAGGTACAAGTAGCCGAAACCGAGACCTCCATTCTCCGACTACAGATGAACCCCCACTTCATCTTCAATAGCCTGAACTCCATTGATGAATACATTATGATCGAAGAAGACGTAATGCAGGCGCACGATTACCTGGTTATGTTCGCCGAGTTGATGCGGAAAATCCTGGATATGTCCGAAGAACCGCTGACCAGGCTCGACCGGGAGGTGGCAATGATCCGTGGGTACGTAGACGCAGAGCGGATGCGGGTGGGTAAACAATTGCGGTTTCAAGTAGAGCAGGACGAGGAAGTGGATATGATCTTCACCTGGATTCCCACTATGATTCTTCAGCCTTTTGTGGAGAATGCTATCTGGCACGGAATTGGCGACCGGCCACAGGGAGGAACCGTTACCCTGCGCTTCACCCTGGAGAAAGAAGAGTTGCTACGGGTAGAAGTAGAAGATGACGGGCGCGGACGCGGGAATGCAAGGGGAAGGACTAAGGAGCATACGTCCAAAGCATTGCAAATTACCCGCAAGCGCATGGAGCTATTGAACAACAAGACCCTCCTTGCTCATCAGGCTTCCAAGGCACCTGCGGCCGCGCCCGAAAAAGCATACTTTAAAATCGAAGACCTTAAGAATCCGGATGGAACAGCGGCTGGTACGCGAGTGGTTTTATATTTACCGCTCATTTACCCCGATTATGATACGAGCAGTAGCGATTGATGATGAAGTGAAAATGCACCGGTTACTCACCCGAATGCTTAAACTGATTGGCGCAGAGGTGGAAATTGTCGGCACGGCTACCTCCGTTGATGAAGGTGTGGCCGTGATCAAGGAGCTCGCGCCAGACCTTCTTTTTCTCGACGTCGAACTAGGAGATAGTGGTACGGGCTTTGACATTCTGAAGCAAATCGATGCCGGCGAGTACATAATCATCTTTATTTCTGGCTACAACAAATATGCAGAGCGCGCCTTCCGATTTGCGGCACTAGACTTCATTAACAAGCCGCTTAAATCTACTAGTTTGGCGGAAGGTCTGCGGCGTGCGCGGCTGCGATTCAGCCAGCAAGAGGCTGCTGATCGACTGAAGGACCTGGAGGAGGTGATCGAACTGTTGCGCAAGAAAGAAAAGTCTACTCGCCTGACGATATCCGTTAGCGAGGGCATATTCTATGTTCCCATTGAGGACATCCTGTATTTAACGAAGACCGATAACCTGGTGACGATACATACCGTAGAAGGGGAGAAATTTCACAAGTCTACGAATATGGTGGAGTACGAGGAGCTATTCAAGCCTTATCCTGCCTTTATGCTGGTGCATCAATCCTCGTTGGTTAATTTAAAGCGGGTGAAGGCACTGGTGGACAAGTGTTTCCTGATAATGGAAGACGGGCACCGTATCAAGATCAAGGATCGGGGCGTAAAACTGGTACGAGAGGCGCTGGAAGCGCTGTAAGGTGGGAAATAAGCACAATGATGTGTCTTCGTCGCATAGTTTCGTTTAGTAGTGCCGCGAAAATTGTATGAATTCAGGACATAAGTGTGCGAATTTAAGGTGATCGTGTAGGTAGCAGTAATCCGCTTTTTTGAGTAGCTCCGGAGGACTAGTTTTACCATCGTAATCAAACATTAATAGTTCGAGTAAGGGCCTAGAAGCCCGCCCTTTTCTCTTCCGGAAACCACCGGAGGGATGGCGGAGCTATGGCGCTACGAACCGAACACAATACTACCTCTATGAATCACCAAACTGATAAGATTTTTTCCCTTGCAGATGTCCAGATATCCGCAAAAGCACTGACGCGTCTCCGTCGGCAACAGGCCTTCGCAAGACAGAACTCCGCCACCTTCGCTGGACTTTCCACCCGCGAGCGGGAGGTGCTGTCCCTGGTGGCAGAAGGGCATACCAACAATGCTATTGGTAAGCGGCTATTCGTCTCTGTACATACTGTTCGTACTCACCGGCAAAATATCCGACGGCAGCTTGGGATCCACAATGTGGTGCAGGCGGTTTGGTGGGGATGTTGCTTTGATTTGGTTTGAAGGAGACAAGAAATACGCATAAGGGCGTATTGACTACGCCCTAAACTGAAAATAATTTTACAACAACAAGGCAGAAGCTAGTTGCTCATTTTAAGACTGCTGCGCTGCTGATAAATTTAAATGCTATGACACGTTTTTTATTATTTCTGGTTTTATTGCCGATAAGTTTACTGAGTAGTTTTTGCGGTAAGGCGCAGGATGTCAGCGTTGTCGGAGTAACCGATGAGCGTTCGCAACTCAGCTATAGCATCCTTTTGAAGGACATGCTGGAAGGCTATTTGCAACAATACCAAGCGGACTATACGGGGAAGGTTGGGTTGGCTATTCATCCGGGACAAACAGAGCTAGCAATTAGAGTTGACATTAAGAATTTTCCTACCAGCCATAAATGGGCAGGTGGAGCAAAAGGTATCGTTAGTCTATACGAAGGCGGAAAGCGTAAACACGAGACGGAGCAGTTATTTACCGAATATGAAACGGAGAAAGTGAAAGACTGGGAAGCTGATCTGGAGCGTATTGCAGAGGGATCTTCTAAAACCCTGGGTACTTTTCGAATTAAAGCCTTGAAGCAAAATTCTCCATTAGCGCAAAAAGGGCTGAAGGTTGGAAGCACTTTTGAAATATTATCGAATTACGAAAATGAGTCCGTAGCAACTATTTCGTTTAAGAGTGAAAAGGGAAAGCAGCTTAAGAAAAAGATCCGGACTAAAATGCGGTCTAAATATTTGGTGGCCGACTTATTAACGCAAGGACAAATTGAACAACAACTAGTATTGGCCGTGCGCTATGCTGCGGTTAAGTGGTTTAGTCATCTTGTGGATGAAAAAGAACTTGCTGATGCTTTAGAAAATAAGCAGGAGCCACTTGCGAAAAGCTACGTTAAGACGGATTTGCAGTTGCAAAAAACTAGTCGTTTGGTGCTGCCGCTTCACAGCGGTATTCCATTAGTGCCCGTTAAGCTTCCAAATGAGCTGGTACACTCCGGTAAGGTGCTGCAAACAGGTACGTCGCCAAATTATCGACTAGACTTAGCGCTTTTCAAGGGGGCGGGAAAGATTGACTATCTGAACTACCAATATTACTACCACAATAGAGTCCCTTTTTATGCCTATAAAAAGGGAGAGTATACTTCTTTGGTTAGAGCGGTTAATGAATTGAGTTTTCCACTATACCAAAGGTTCGAGGTTGGAGTAATCAAGTACCTATCGGCGGTTGACTTCATCAATCGAGAGGATTTTGCCGCAGCGAGTGTTCAACTAGAGGAGGCCTTTATGAGTGCTCGTCGAGTATCATCTTTTCCTCAGATTTATATTGCGGAACTGCAAAAAGCAGCAATGCTTCGAAAAAGCAGATGTTCTGATCAATTGGGGATGCATCAATTGGCTTCTTTAGAACGGCATCTTGGCGCATTGTGCTCAATTTATGAGAAACTTCAACTAGAAGAAGAGGCCGAGCAATACGTAAATACAATACAAGAACTGGCTGAAAACCTAGACGAGACGGACGCTACAATAAAGCAACAGAAGAAACAAGCGTTCTGGGGGACGATTGGTGATATCGCTTTACTTTCCGTTGCTTCAGTAGGAGAGTTTACCGGAGATGCTCTGCTGGCCGATATGGCAACTACGGCTCTCACGGATGGCGTCGAGTCTCGAATAGAAGCCAAAATGGCTATGGATGAATATTTAGCAACCCTGGGAGAAGGAATCGACTTGTCCGACCTACTTTCAATTGAAGGAGAGGAAGAAGCCTTCAATCGTCTACTCTTCACGACCACCTTGGTGCGGTTGCTTTATACGGTTCCTGAACCTGACTTTCTTTTAGATCGCTACCTGGATTACCTGGCCGAAAATGCAAAGGGTACTAAATTTCACGAATTGATAAAGGGAATCAATACTTCGGATCTAAACGCAAACCAGAAGGTATTCGCGGAGCTGGCGAAGCTGGAAAAAGTTGTTTTTCTGTACGAGCAATTAGGCAAAGAAGTCCCGGAAGCTTATCGTTTAAATGATGGTGATGAATAAGCTAGGATATAGTATACTACTCTTTATGTTATTGCTGTGGGCTGAAAGTGGTACAGCCAAGTCAATGGTCTTTGATGAAACGGTTGTGCATACGGCATTCAATGGTATTGATGTTCGAATCCGATGTAATTATACTTACAACGATGAAACGACAATAAGCTATCCAAACACTTGGAGCACCGTAGCGCACATTACGGTAATCAATCGTCGTAACTATACAATCACTTATGATTATCATCTACGGTATAGACCGTCTAATCAAATTTGTGGAAATTTTGGAAACTACCAGCGGATACTAACTCAGTTGAAAGGAGGAAAGGAGCAGTATCATTGCCGTCTGGTATTTTTTTACTTCACAGATAGAGTCAGGCCGCATGATGTTGAGTGGGAGTTGGTGTTAAAGACAAGCCCACAGTATGAAAACTTGGTCGACAGAGGGAAAGAGATACTAGCTAAGCCTCAACTGACGGTACAAGATATTTCGGATGCAATCAATATCTTTTCGGACGCATTAAGGTTAGACCCAAGTAGAGACGAGTTGCGCAGTTACATTGAAACTTTAGAGCAAGAGCGGAAAGAACTGAGTGCTCGCCTTTCAGAACGTGAGTTGTTCAACACTTACATTAAGCAAGCTTGGCAAAGTGAACGGCGAGAAAATTATGAAGATGCCATTCGCCTATACAAGTTAGCACTTGAACTTGACCCAACCAACCAAGAAATTCCAAAGCGCTTGCAGGAGCTTCGAGAGGCCCGAATTTCAAGAGAAGAGCCCAGTAGCGAAAGACCAGCAGAACTTCCTCCGGACTCTCCGCTGCCAGATGTGTTAAATGAGACTCCGGTACCTCCACCGTCCAACCAAACTAATGAGCAAAATCAGTGGATGGTTAAAGCAGAATTAGAAAAAGCGGCTATGGAAAAAGTGGCTACGGAAAAAGCCGCAGCAGAAAAAGCTGCCTACGCTGCCTATCAAGAGCGACAGTTAAAAGCACGCGAGGAGAAATTACGGGCAGAGGCTGCTGAAAAAGCTGCCTACCGGGCGAGAGTAGATTCTTTGAATCGTGTGCGAGAAGAGCAGGTAATTGCGGCCCAGAAAAGAATGGCGGAATCAATTGGAGAGGTTGTAGATGAATATCAGGCACACTGGAGAGTTATTGAACGTTACTATGTGAAGAAACGCGAGAAATACATTCCGATTGAGGTAGACTCTGCACTAGTCGCTAGTTTTCAAAGAGCCGCGACTGCGAAGGGGCAAGTCAACGATTTCTTAGACGCAGTTGATGAAGATGCGCTGGAAGCTTCGATTATTGACGAAATGGAGGAAGAGAGAGCTCCCTGCGAATACCTGGTTCCAAGTGGTCGTCTTACAGAATTTGGAGACCCTTTTATGGGTGGGGTGGTAGATACTGGGCGAGTAAGTGCTTTTTTGAATCACGTATTGGTACACGGTTGCCCAGCGGATACAGCGGAGGTTGTTACGGAGATTTGGGTTTTAAGCCGGGAGGAGGCATTGGCTGAAGACAAATACGGACTAGAAGACCGCACGGTATTTAATTCAGCAGTCGTCGTTCGGAAAGGATGGCGGTACTACTTTGGCGACGGTACCAATTTTACCTTTTTCTCTGGCGCAGGAGGCAGGACGGGAGTTATGTTTCGTAAGTCGCTGCAGTACCCAGATTTTTGGACTAAGGAGATCATATGGGGTCAGGTTCCACAGGTCGGCGTTCCAAAGTAAAACGGGTTTTAAAAATCAGAAATGCACAGTAGAATGGCTTAGTGTTTGAAATTAAAAGACAATGGCCGAAGGAATTGGTTAAAAAGAGCGTCTAACCATAGACTTGTTCTTTGTTCATCATAAAAAATACGCGATGAAATATTTAGCCTTTCCTTTTCTATTCCTCCTAGGGGTAGTTTTTTTAGTGTCGTCATGCAAGGATGATGACGAAGCATGTATCGAAACTACTTGGTACCAAGATGCCGATGGTGATGGCTTAGGTAATCCAAATGTTAGTCAAATATCATGTGAACAACCTAATGGATATGTGGGAGATGATTCTGACACCAATGATAATGGTAGTGTAGGTACTCCTTTATCGGCATTTGATGAGTTTAACTCCGATGCAGTAACAATTTCGTTTGATGGTGATGAAGTTACTATAGTCTCTAATGGACTACCGAATCATACTTCTCCTTATTGGGAAGAGTCTAATCCATTACATATTAACCAAGTGGTAGGTGATCATACAACCCCTGGGTTTATACGAGAACGTAGCTATACCGTAACACTTCCTCTTTATCCTCAATTAGCATCCTCAAGTTCTGCAACTGGTTTAGGTGCTATTGGAATTGCGGTGTCAGGACCGCCAATATTTAATGACGAAGAAGGACCTAACAGACCTTTTGATGAACCTACAGCTACGGGGCTTGATTATGCAGGTGCTCATAATGGCCCCTCTGGTTATCATTATCACTTAGAATCTGCTGATGTGCCCGAAAACACTACGTTGTCACATGATGATGAGAAATTAGTAGGTATAATGGCTGATGGCTTTTTGCTGTACGGTAGAAAAGAAATTGATGGCACATATCCCACTGATTTAGATGAATCAGGTGGGCACTTTGGAGTGACTCCTCATAGTGATGGAGAAGAAATTTATCACTATCACGTTAAGAATGAATTTTACATCTCTTCCTACGTGATGTTGTTTGGCGGTGATTTACAAGGTGTGCCCAATACTATTTTTTAAAATAATTAATTGAAGAATCTGATTATGAATTGTGCATCGCTGCCTCAAGGTGATTTCCTTTTCCTTTAACTCTTGCGTGTATATGAAATATATTATTGCCTGTGCGCTTTTATTAGGTGCACTGTTAGCGAATTGTAATGAAAAGGAAGAGGTAGAAACCTTTCGTGACAATAGCTTTACTGGCTCTTTAACAGAGATTCCGAATGTAACGGTTGACAAGTCCGTGCTGCAGTACAATAATAAAATATCACTTTGGCTATTGAATGAACAACCGTATTCAGGCTATGCCGTAAGTAGTCACGAAGACAGTACACTAAAGGAAAAAATAAGTATCCTGGATGGGCGAAAAGAAAATCAAACGAAGCATTGGTACCCAAAAGGAAATCTTAAACAGGTTGCAAATTACCATAAAGGAAAGCTTCATGGAGAGAAAAAAGTATGGTCTTCAGATGCAGTCTTATTGTCTCATTTAAACTATCAATCGGGGAAACCACATGGCGAACAAAAGACATGGTATCCAACCGGAGAGCTCCATAAAAAATTAAACCTAAACGGAGGCAGAGAAGAAGGCATTCAACAAGCATTCAGAAAAAACGGTGCTTTGTATGCTAATTATGAAGCAAAAGAAGGTAGGATTTTTGGACTAAAAAAGGCATCACTTTGTTTCGGTTTAGAGAATGAAAATATTCAATATGAAAAGTAAGGTTGTTGTTATTTTGTCAATAATTTATTTATTTGGGTGTAGTGAATCCGTACCAAATAGGAGTAGAGTTGAAACGCTGCCTTTTTATGATGAAGCAACTTTTACTCCCCATTGGATTTCGCCTAATGATGAAAAACTAGATACGTTTCATCGGATTTCGCCATTTAAACTAAAAAACCAAGACGGAGATATTGTTACCGAGAAAACATTTAAAGATAAAATTTATGTTGTAGACTTTTTCTTCACCATTTGTCCTGGGATTTGCCCTAAAATGACGGCTAATATGATGGCCTTGCAGGATGAATTCTTGCAAGACAATAATATTATGTTATTGTCGCACTCAGTAACTCCTGAAAGAGACTCAGTTCCGGTTCTTAAACGATATGCAGAAGGCAATGGCATTCTATCGGACAAATGGCATTTGGTTACGGGGACGCAACAAGAAATATATAAATTGGGTAGAAAAGATTACTTTGTTGAAGAAAATTTAGGCTTGAATAAAGACGAAGATGAATTTTTACACACCGAAAATTTCGTATTGATAGATAGAAATAGGCACATTAGAGGAATATATAATGGCCTGAAAGAAACCTCAGTCAATCAATTAATTGAGGACATAAAAACATTGAAAAGAGAAAAGTGACTTAGACACGCTCTTAGTGGATTAAATAGCGAAGGAAGTAACCTCGAACTCTACTCCAGCCCCGAAGGGGTTGTTCCTGCAGCGATGGGCTGAGCGAATGCCGAAGGCATCGCTCAGCCCATCGCGCTTGTTGAGTCTGCAGCTCCCGCGCGCGCCTTACGCGCCACACCACTTATCGCATCCAATAGGCCGCACTCACCCATCGTATTC
>CAYPIM010000236.1:0-6096 GCA_964410795.1 uncultured Lewinella sp.
TTGAGGACGAAGACGCCGAGACGGGCGCCCGCTACGTGTATAAAGTAGTTGCCCTGCACATCGATGGAGGGTACTCCCAGGAAGGTAGTGGGGTTACTGTTTTGGTGGAGTGAGGGGGGGAGAGTCATCTTTAAAATCTATAAATTACATTAGAATGTGTCAATCTTTTCTAAGGCTTTCAGTTGTTGTTGCCATCTTACTTGCTATATGTAATGTAGCTTACTCTCAAAGTTCTATTGATCGATTCATTCAAGATTACGACCTTTCCGGATTTTCTGCTGCTGTTGATGAGTCAATTGTAGAAAGTGCGATACAAGACATCTTGCCAGATATTCCTAATGCCTATCAAGCGAGTTTTACTGTTGTAGATGGTGGGAGTTACTATTTAAATGAGTACACAGAACAATCTCCAGCATCATTTTTTGATGCTCGATTTGAAAATCTGACTGGTGAAAATCAGGATGTATTGTATTTAGGCAGAGTTGTGACTGTTGAAGGGAGGAATAATATTTATACAAGAATTAACCTGAAGATGATAGAGGATTATCCTTGCCTCACAGAGGAAAGCATAACCTCAATGGAAGAACAGCTGAATAGTGTTCTCGAAGGAGAAGAAGGAGTTTCTCCTACGGAACTAGAAGTCGCTGTAATAAAAAGATTTAAGGAGTTGCTTAATAGGTTCACGGAATGCTGTGTGCCTTATGGAGAAGTAGGAGCTAAATCGGATGAGACGTGCGAATTGTGCACTTTTGATTCGAGTAGCCTAAGCCCAAGTAGCGAGTTCGCAAATATGGTTCTTCAAAATGGAAGAAATGATGAGGAATCTAAAGGTAGATTCGTTGAGCTTAAAGCTATTGAATCAGAATTTTTGGGTAGCCATTTTGAAGATGCAAGTTTAAGTTCAACAAGACTTCCTGTTTTAAAAACGAAGTTCAAGGATAACGTCTTACGAAGCGTTGGATTTCAAGCGCCATATCCAGATATGGATGTTGATATTCTGAGAGATTTGGCAGCGATTAATAATACAGCTTTACCAGGATCCGTAAACATAACGGTAGCTTATTTTGACGAAGCAAATTGTAATTCTTTATCTACTTATTTAGCTACGACTAGTCTTGCTAGGTCTGGTTTAGTAGTAGATTGTCCGTATGATTATGATGAAGAGTTGATTATTCTTAGAATAGGCGAAGAAGTTAGAATCTTCAGTCGAATAAGGAGCGGACTTCCTGAATTTGATCCAGATGTTATTGCTACTAATGGTTCAAAAGTCATTATACCAGCCCTGATAGCTCGTGAGATATTAAAGCGTGCTGCGATGGGGGCTGTTAATGTGCTAATTGATATTACTTTTAGTGTAATTATTGAGAAGACTTTTGGAGGAGATCCAGAATGTGATGGGCAAGGACCTCCACACTCTTGGGCTGATGCGTGGCGGGACTACAGGACAAATGAGTTCAAGAATAAGTATGTTGCTGTTTGGAAGATAATGGTGACTTTTGCTGAAGGAGCTATAAATGTTCCCCCGTTTTATTCTGCGGTAGCTGCAGGATTGACTGACGGATTTAAATACCTCTTTACGGGTATACCTCCCCCAGGAGTTGACTTGGAAGAAGAAGAGAGTTGTAATGACGGCGGGTTTAAATTTGCAAAGCTTGCCGGTTTTGATTTGAAAACTTTTTTTAAGGTTATTGTTAAGTCTACTGTACAAGATTTCTTGTTTGGTAGGGCATTAGATGGGGTTATTAAATGGGCAAGGAAAGCTAAGACAGTCATTTCGAGAACTCCGGTTTTTATAGGCGATGCATTTGTAGGTGATTTTAAGGGGCTTTTGATATGGCATGCATTTAAGAACCCTAAGTTAGTTAGGGCATGGAGTGACTTATTTGCAAGAAATGTTCCAAGTTCATTAAGGAGGAATACTAAGTTTTTAAGTAGACTGTCGGATAACCCTAATTTGGCTAATTATATTGATAATTTAACCCCTGAAGGAAGGATAGATTTAGCTGATAATGTAGATTTGTGGTTGAAGCGATACGACGCAAGAGCTTCACTTAAAAATAGAAATTATGACGAAGCAATCAGCGTACTAGAAGGCACTCCGGGTATTCCAGAGGTGTATAATGGAGCGAAGTATATAGGGAAGCTTAATACGCCCGATTCCCCAGATGCTATAACCGCAACTCCTGCATCATTGCAGAATATAGTTAACTCTACAGTAGATATCTCTTCCATTTCAAGTAAATTGGGTTTGAGTCAAGATGTGGTACAGGCAGCGAAACAACATTTATTTGTGACAGAGCACTTGATAGAAACAACTCAAGGAGTTTTTACTCAAGGACGTTTTGCTACATATCATCATATTACACAATGGTGGAAATCTGCTGCAAATGGTACTATTTCGAGTAGAGATGCTACATCTTTACGAAAGCTTATAGGACATGAGTATATTGAGTCGGCATTAATGCAGCGAGGGATGGTCTACAGACAGCTTGATGTTCCTTCGGGAGGAAAATACGGTGCTCATGAATTGTCAGTAGGGGAAGATTCTGGGGATTTTTCTCATTGGGCGAGTGCGAATGGTTTGTATAGGAATTTGCCGTCTTTTGATTTAAATTCTGATCTTTCGAATATTGACGATGTTGTTGGTTGGATAAAAACAATAGAAGGACTATAAAATGATGAATAAATTATTTATAACGGAACTTGAATGTGTAATTCATTTGAATAGTGAGTCAGACTATCGAGATAATAGGAGTCAGATTTCAATTTTGCTAAAAGAGTTTGCGCGTAGATTACTATTGTGTGGAGAGTCGATAAGTAAGAAAGGCATCAACTTAAGTCTTTCGACAAATATAATTTTCGATGCAGTGGGGCTTGTATTGGGTCGTAATTTTGCTTCAAAAAGTATAATTGCAAATAAGTTGGGCCAGAACTCAGAGAGGTGTTTTTCATTTTTTGATGAATATGTATTGTCTGCCTATTTTAATTGGGAAGTAAACAAAAGGGAGATGCTCTCTCTTGGATATTCTTTGTCGAATCCATATAGGCCATATTTGGAAGTACTTAAGCTTGGAGGATTTGGATTGAAATATGAATCGCCTGTTTTGGAAGTCTTTCCATTTATAAGGATTGTGTTGTCTCCACGTTCAGATTATATGCAGGACTTGTCTTTTTGGAATGGAGATTTAATAATTAGTGACTCTGAAGAAGAATAGTTCAGGCTTCGTCAGAACTCTCTAATGTCAACACTGAGGGAAATGACGACCTGCGGTAGATTTTTAAACTGTCTTAGGCTTTCTGCTAGTCAAACATATCGCAAGCCAAGATAAAAGATCTGATCATCGAGTACGTCAAGAATCAGTATTAATAAATTCTCAAGTTGATCTG
This sequence comes from uncultured Lewinella sp., assembly GCA_964410795.1. Classification (GTDB taxonomy): domain Bacteria; phylum Bacteroidota; class Bacteroidia; order Chitinophagales; family Saprospiraceae; genus Neolewinella. The sequence continues at coordinate 3,388 of CAYPIM010000236.1, forward strand.
ACAGATAGGTCCAGAAGCGTAACCTCAGTAGAGCTTTTTCACGAGCCCTTCCTACCAAATATACATCCATCTCTACCGAATATTAAATAGGCCTTGAAGTCTTAGGTGTGTTTTAAAATAGATACTATATTTGCTGATGTAATCAAATCAATAAATGCCCCCTATCCAGGCTTTTTATTAGCCTGTACAATCACGAGAATAACAGCAAAACGACCAAAGTATTATTTTAAGTCTGGTATGCGTACGGAGCTAACCTTCGTGCGACGAGTTTCTGTGTCCTTTTGTAGGGGGGTAGTTGTTATGCATATTAACCAACTTCTTTTAATTAAACACACACATGATAATCACCTCACATTCTTCCGCCCTAGCCTTACTTCTTCGTTATCACCAATTTATCAAAACAAGCCGCCGCGGTTCGCGCGATGAGATTGCTGCTATGCTTGGCGTTGGTAAGAACAAACTGACGGACCTGCGCCGTATCCTTATCAACCACGGAGCTGAAATCAGGTACAACACCGACAGGCGCTGTTACGAATACCTCAATGACTTTGACTTCTACGTCGGGCCAGCCAAGCGGCGGGCGTAAAGTATCGGCGGGGCTAATCTTCGCTATGTTATAATAGGCCTGGTTGGCGCCGCACGCTTTATCCCGTGGGGGAATTGGCTAAATTATTTCCTATACCGGTAAATTATATTGCGCGGTCCCCTCTTCAGGTACTGAAAGCTGTTTTCTTGTCTTGCCAAAGGGAGTGTGTAAGTGCGGCTTCCTGCTTAGCTACCCTAATAACCAGAGAGGATGATCAAGACCTGAAAATTCTACTCCATCTAAAAACACCTCAATGCGCCTAGCAAAGATATTACTCTCCACCTTTTTTATTGTTGCCTTTTCCTTTTCTGCTCGTGCAACCATTGCAATAGAGGCGGTTGTCAGCAATAGCGTTCCCTCCAAATGCGAGGGGAGCTTTAAGGTGATTGCTAACGGTACGGCTGGGCCATTTACCGTAAGGTTGGTCAGTCCCGTAAACGGAGAGCCCGACATTTTGTACAACAACATCAAGGTTGATCTGACCATCAAAGACCTGTGCAACGGAGTGTATGAAGTGCACGTTTTTCCTACCCGTTTTCCCTCATGTGTAACTTATCTGGAGGCGGTGCTTGAAGCAACTAAAGACGCAAAAGCACTTACGCAAAGCGAGGGCCTGAAGCTGGAAGTTTCCCCTAACCCCACCCGGGGAAAAGTGATGGTAACGGTTACTGCTCCGGAAATGGAAGATAAGGTCAAAAACAATGACTGGGTAGTCACGGTACTGGATGCCAACGGCATTGTGATCGAAGAAAATTCAGTAGGAGCTACAGCCAAAAGCAATCGTTTCTCCTTGCCACTAGATCTTACGGATTACCCCCGGGGTGTTTACTACGTCCGGGTTCGTACGCCTGCGGGGGTAGAAGAAACCGGACGGGTAGTGGTACAATAGTATTAGTTGCCTGGAAACTTAACATACGCATCCAATCAACTAAGCCGTAGTCCCAATTCTCCTAACACCTTTTGTCCGCTATAGCAAACGCAAGGCTAGGAATAGGTCGAAACGCTGTGCGTTGAGCATGGCTGAGGTTTTGCGCGGAGTACCCCACCAGTATTTTACTAAACCCTATAACTGGTTATACAAACAAGTAAAAAAATATTTAAAATGAAAAAGATATTATACATCTGCTTATTGTCTGTCATTAGCTTCGGTGTAAGTGCACAAACGCAGATAAACGCACTGCCGAGTGGTACCTGGAGCGGAAATGAGGCGCCAAAAGTATTCAACCAAAAAATTCAACTTTCTTATACGGCAGGAGGTGGATTTCCAAGTTTTGGTACAGTAGTAGCGGGTGGAGGTACTACAACCTCACAGGATGCAGGTGCTTTTCAACTGTATTTTCCTTCTGGCCCCAACTTCGGAGGCGTTGCTCCTCGTGTCAGAATGGGTAAATGGGATAACGCAGGTTGGACCAGTTGGTCTACGTTCTATACGTCAGCCAATGCCAATAGCCTGACGGCTGATTGGAACGCAAAGAAATTGTTGGTGAATGACAACTTGGGTATTGGTACCACTACTCCCGAATCTCCCTTGTCTGTTGCTGGGGCAGGCTACTTCCGAGACGGCCAACACCTGGACATTACCTTCGGGAGACCTGGTGCAGCAAATGGTATCATACTTAACGTTAAGGAATACACTGGATACTCAAGATTTAATTTAATTAATTATTCACATAATACGGTTTCAAGACGTTACGTTTCACTCGGGTTTCACGCAAGCCCCTCGTTGTCAATAACGAAACAAGGAAGGCTAGGTATTGGAACAAACCAACCCACAGCAAAGCTTCACGTAAACAACGGGAATGATTCTTACGGAGCTATTTTGGCTAACAGCTCTCAATCACTTTTTGGTTTGTACACAAAAACGTTGGGTTCAACTGCAAACGCTGAAATGTTTCGCTTAGGTTTAAAGTACAACTCTATTGAAAACAATGGTTTTATTTCATTCTATCGTGGAGGTAGCAGCACTGGAGGATTTTTAGGGTTTTCGACAAACGGCAGTGAAAGAATCAGAATAACCAAAACGGGCAACGTAGGAATTGGTACTGCAACCCCCGATGAAAAACTAGTAGTAGACGGTTCCGTACGCTCCGAAGAGGTAAGGGTAGAGGTAGTTGGGGCCCCAG
>CAYPIM010000236.1:6196-8461 GCA_964410795.1 uncultured Lewinella sp.
GTAGACGGTTCCGTACGCTCCGAAGAGGTAAGGGTAGAGGTAGTTGGGGCCCCAGACTACGTTTTCGCGCCAGCCTATGAGCTAATAACCCTCGAGGAAGTAGAAGAGTACATAGACGAACACAGCCACCTTCCCGAAATCCCTTCAGCGGTAGAAATGGAAACCGAAGGGGTAGAGTTGGGTGTAATGAATATGCGCCTACTTAAGAAAATCGAAGAGCTGACGCTTTACACCATCGATCAGGAAAAGCGCTTGCTTAAGCAGCAGGAGAAAATCAAGACGCTTGAAACTCAGCAGGCCCAGATTAACCTCCTGGCTAAGGAACTCCAAGCGCTGAAACAAGCAATTAAAAAGGACTAAATCCATTGTCCTTATGGAACTATACTTGCCTGGAATGGCATTAGAAGCTAAGCGACCGTGCCTTTTGGCACGGTCGTCTATTTTTTACCCTCAATTAACCATTCGTGATTAAAAATTTACTCTTTCTTTTTGCCGCTTTTTGTGCGGTAGACCTCTCTGCCCAACCCGAACTGATCATTGATTACAATACCGGCACCGAAGATGCCTTCGAGTGTTTTCTGTGCACGGAACAACAAACCGCCCGGGTGCGTACCGGAGTAGTTACGGTTGCGGTGTCCGAAGCTACCGGTGCCGAGCCTTGCCTGTTGATTGAAGGGCAATTTGCATTACTCAAAGACATCAACCCCGGAGCAGATGATGCAGGCGTGAAATTCCTTACCTCCCGCAACGGCTTTGCGTACTTCGCCGCCAAAGACCCCGTCAACGGTGGTGCTGTCTGGGTTTCGGATGGTTCCGAAGCTGGCACGACGGTCTTCTATGATCCCGACCCCGCAAATACCTCCTCCAGTATTACGGCTATGGAGTTTGGCACCAACGGTGCGTTGTACCTCACCCTGGGCACTACTTTATACCGCTTTTTTGACGGCGAGGGCACCCAGCTGGCGACCAGCGTGACGCTGAGTACCGATCGTGATAATTTCCCCGGAGGCTCCATTACCCCCTACAACGAAGGCATCGCTTATGTCGCCAATGGTAGCGAAGAGTTTACCGGAGGCCTGTTCTACGCTACGGATACCGTTCGGCGGCTGGCCTTCATTCCGGGCCAGCGGAGTTTCGATCAGGCTTTCGCTCCCCGGGAGGTGAACGGCAACCTGTTGTTCAGCCTGAACGCTTCCCAGAGTAGCCCCGAACGTCGTTCTTCTTACGTCTACGATGCCGCTGCGGACAGCCTGCGTCGGTACCTCAACGACGACGGCGAGAGCCTCTTTGTAGAGCGCTGGTACGAAATCTCGGACAGCCTCCGCATCGGTCGCGTTCAGATAGACATCAACACCGACGATTACTACACCTTCGACGGCATCAACGAACCCGTTAAACTGTTTGGTGAAGGAAGGTTCTCCCTTGCTGCTCGTCAGACCGCTCCGGCCGTCAGGGTAGGGGATACCCTGATCTGGCAAACGGAAGGTGGCGTTTTCAATGACATTGCGATCAAAATTACAGATGGCACTGAAGAGGGGACTTCCACCATATACGAGAGCACGAGTGCCGAGTCCGTCACAAATTTGCTTCATGCTGGGGGCTACATTTTCTTTGTCGCTACGCTTAGTTCTAGTCGTGGTCCTTTGGATTTCTACCGCTACGAGCTCGCCAGCGGCGAATTGGTAAATTATTACAGTACCGCTATGCTCGAAACCCCGACTGCTAGTTACTCTCTGCAGTTGCTCGACGTACAGGACAGTCAGCTTTACTTCTCAGGCGACATCGATTCCGATCAGGGGCGGGAGCTCTACCGGATTGATGCAGGCGTAGAAGTTGTTGCAGTCCCCAGCCTACGTAGGGCACCTGCGCTTGACGTTACGCTTACGTCTGAGAACTTCACCATCAATACTTCTGGTAATGGCGTGGCTAATGTGACGGTCTTGGGGCTGGATGGACGGTTGATCTCTCGTGGTAATGCCAACGTAAACTCCGCAACGCCAATTGATCGCTACTCCGGAATTCGGATCTATATCTTTGAGTTCGAAGGGAAAGTCGCCGTTCGCCGGGTATTGGGTCGCTAGCGGCCTTATCGGTATTAACGTGATTTAAACGCACCACCTGGTTTTCCGGGTGGTGCGTTTTGGTTGCCCGGCCTTCAGGCCGTGAGGGTTCCTCAGCCTTCAGGCTGAAACTAAGGTAAGTGGCGCGGCCGCAGGTGCAGAGTGCGTTAAGGCGTTTGTTTTTTATCAGAAAGCCTGTTCACTT